>JBBKVT010000028.1:0-15249 GCA_037968535.1 Paracoccaceae bacterium | reverse complement strand
TCGCTGGCTGAGCCGAAAATCGCGATCTCATCCGCGCCAGCCTCCATGGCGCGGATGAACCCCTGCATATTCGGTGTCAGCGCGGCATAAGAAACACCCGAAGCGCGGGTGATCCCGTCCAGAACATCCGCACTGTCGGCCATTTGCGGCACCCATTTCGGACTAACGAAACTGGCGACCTCGATCCGCCGGAAACCCGCCTGCGACAGAAGATCGACCAAGGCAATCTTGTCGCGCGTCGGAATTTTCGACTTCTCGTTCTGCAAGCCATCGCGCGGGCCAACTTCAAAGATTTCGACGAATTCAGCCATCCCATGCCTCGTAAAACTCACGGCGATAAAGGCGTTCTGCCCCTTCGCCGGGCAGAGCTTTCTGGAAACCCGACCGTTCGGTGATCCGCTCGTACCACTTGGCCAGTTCGGGAAACGGCTCTATCCGGGCGAAATGCTTTGCCATGTAAATCGCCTGGCCAACACTGATGTCCGCCGCCGAAAAGCCAGAGGTCAGCAGGTAATCGCGGTTTTCCACGGGCGTGGACAGTCGCCCTTCGATGGCCGCGTAGCATTTTTCCAGCCGCCGGGCTTCCAGCCGCATCACGATCGGGCTGCGCATCGCGTCCTCGTAAAGCGCAATGTGCTGTTGGGTCAGTGCGGCCGAATGCTGGCTGATGGTTTCGGCAAAATTCACCCAGATCAGCCAGTCGGCCCGGTCCAGATCATCGGGATCCCGGCCCAGGCCGCGTTCAGTGAATCGTTCGCACAGCACCTGGGTGATCGCTCCGGTCTCCCAGATCACCTCGCCGTTCAGTTCCAGCACCGGAACCCGGCCAACGGGATGCAATGTCAGATACTGGTCGGACCGCAGGGTCTTGTCGAACGGGTACACTATAACCTCGAAATCGATGTCCAGTTCGTTCAGAAGCCACAAGGTCCGCATCGAGCGGGTTTCGTGGCAATGATGCAGCCGGATCATTCGTCCTCCTCCAGACGCACCAGCGCCGCCCCGGCTTCGACCTGCGCCCCGGCGGTCGTCAGCACTTCGGCCACGGTGCCGTCGCGCAGCGCGGTCAGGGTGTGTTCCATCTTCATTGCTTCCAACACGGCAAGCTTGTCGCCGGTCTTGACTGCCTGCCCCGGCTTGGCAAAAACCGCTTTCACCAGACCCGGCATGGGCGCTTCGATCAGATTGCCCACAGCGGCCGTCCTGCCGACAACCAGCGGATCAGGGATGTCGAACGCCCAAGTCTGCTCGGCGAAGACCGAGACGCTGTCGCCGATCCGCAAGGCTCGACCAAATCGACCGTCCGTCCAGGAACCGCCAACTCGGCGAAGCACAAACCTGCCGTCATCTAGCCGCACTGTCACGCGGTCCTGCCCGTCAACCTGCAAAACCGCGGCAAAGGGTTCCTCATCGACAAGCCCGATGGTCCGATCAAGCGGCGCCCAGAGTGTGAACCCGTCCGCCGCCTCCAGTCCCGACGCCGCAACAGCCGCCAGTGCCCTGACGCGTCCGGGTGCGGAATCCGATGCCTGAAAGCCGTCGATCTTGCGCCCGATCAATCCGGTATCGACATCGCCCTTCCGAAAGTCCGGGTCTGCCGCCAGCTTGCCCAGGAAGTTCAGGTTTGTCACCGTGCCGGCCACTTCCGTCCCGGCAATCGCCGCGCTCAATCGTAACAGGGCTATTTCCCGTGTAGGTCCGTGCACCACGATCTTGGCGATCATCGGATCGTAAAACGGGCTGATCGCATCGCCCGCCCGCACTCCAGTATCGGCGCGGCATCCTTCGGCAAATTTGAGATGCGTCAGTGTTCCGGTGGCGGGCAGAAAACCCTTCGGCACATCCTCTGCATAGAGTCTCGCCTCGAACGCGTGGCCGGTCAGCGAGATTTGATCCTGACGCATTGGCAACGGCTCGCCCGCAGCGACGCGCAACTGCCATTCAACCAGATCGACGCCGGTCACAGCCTCGGTCACCGGATGCTCGACCTGCAGCCGCGTGTTCATTTCCATGAACCAGAACCGGTCGGAGCGCAGGCCGTCGCTTGCGTCCACGATGAACTCGATTGTCCCCGCGCCGTTGTAGCCGATCGCCACGGCCGCGCGCACCGCCGCCTCGCCCATGGCCTCGCGCATTTCGGCGGTCATGCCGGGCGCCGGGGCTTCTTCGATCACCTTCTGATGGCGACGTTGCAACGAGCAGTCCCGCTCGAAGAGATGCACCGCGTCGGTGCCGTCGCCGAAAACCTGCACCTCGATATGGCGCGGCTTTTCGACGAATTTCTCGATCAAGACGGCGTCGTTTCCGAACGCCCCGCGCGCTTCGGCCTTGGCCGATTCCAGCGCATCGATGAAAGTGTCGGGGGTTTCGACCTGCCGCATGCCCTTGCCACCGCCACCTGCAACGGCCTTGATCAACACAGGATAGCCGATCTCGGCCGCCTCTACCTCCAACCGTCCCGGTTCCTGATCCGCGCCGTGATAGCCGGGCACGACCGGCACGCCGGCCTTCTCCATCAACACCTTGGCCGCATCCTTGAGACCCATCGCGCGGATCGCTTTTGCCGAGGGTCCGATGAAAACCAGCCCCGCCGCCTCGACCGCATCGACGAAATCGGGGTTCTCCGACAGGAAGCCGTAACCGGGATGCACCGCCTCTGCCCCTGTCGCCAGAGCCGCCGCGATAATCGCATCGCCGCGCAGGTAGCTTTCGGCGGGCAGCGACCCGCCAATGTGAACGGCGGCATCGGCCATCGCGACATGCCGCGCCTGACGGTCGGCATCTGAATAGACAGCGACCGTCGCGACGCCAAGCCGACGGCAGGTATCAATCACCCGGCAAGCGATCTCTCCTCGGTTAGCGATCAGGATCTTGCGAAACATGGGCACATCATTTGTCCAAAAATATCCTCGCCGAAGGCAAGAAACCTACATCCGGAACACGCCGAAGCGCGTTGGTTCAATTGGCGCGTTCAATGCGGCAGACAGCGACAGCGCCAGCACGTCGCGGGTCTTTCGCGGATCGATGATCCCGTCATCCCAAAGCCTGGCACTTGCATAAAGCGGGTGGCTTTGTTCTTCGAACATCTCGATGGTCGGGCGCTTGAATTCCGTCTCGTCGGCCTCGGACCAGTCCTTGCCAGCACGGTCCATTCCATCCCGCCGCACCGTCGCCAGAACCCCCGCCGCTTGCTCGCCGCCCATTACAGAGATCCGGCTGTTCGGCCAGGTCCACAAGAACCGCGGCTGATAGGCGCGCCCCGCCATGCCGTAATTCCCGGCCCCGAACGAGCCGCCGACGATCATCGTGATCTTCGGAACGCTGGTGGTGGCCACCGCCGTCACCATCTTGGCGCCGTGCCGCGCGATGCCCTCGTTCTCGTATTTGCGCCCGACCATGAAACCAGTGATATTTTGCAGGAAGACCAGCGGGATCGACCGCTGCGAACAAAGCTCGATGAAATGCGCACCCTTCTGTGCGGCCTCGGAAAACAGCACGCCATTGTTGGCGATGATCCCCACCGGGCAGCCCTTCAGATGTGCGAACCCGGTCACCAGAGTGTCGCCAAACCGCGGCTTGAACTCGTCGAACCGGGAGCCATCGACCACCCGCGCGATGATCTCGCGGATGTCATACGGGGTGCGTAGACCGGCTGGCACGACGCCCAGCAATTCCTCGGGATCATAGAGCGGCTCTTCGCTGACCTGCATCTGCACCGTCGAAGGTTTCGCGCGGTTCAGATGTTCCACAGCGCGTCGCGCCAGTGCCAGCGCATGGGCGTCATCCTCGGCCAGATAATCCGCCACACCGGAAAGCCGGGTATGCACGTCACCACCGCCAAGGTCTTCGGCTGTCACCACTTCGCCGGTCGCGGCCTTCACCAACGGTGGCCCCGCCAGAAAGATCGTGCCCTGATCCCGCACGATGATCGTCACATCCGACATTGCGGGCACATAAGCGCCACCCGCCGTACAGGATCCCATCACAACGGCGATCTGGGGAATGCCCTTGGCGCTCATCCGGGCATGATTATAGAAAATCCGCCCGAAATGGTCGCGGTCGGGGAAGACCTCGTCCTGATTGGGCAGGTTCGCACCGCCAGAATCCACAAGGTAGACGCAGGGCAGCGCGCATTCCTCGGCGATCTCTTGCGCGCGCAGGTGTTTCTTGACGGTCATCGGGTAATAGGTGCCGCCCTTCACGGTGGCGTCGTTGCAGACGACCATCACCTCCTGCCCCATTACCCGGCCGATCCCGGCAATAACCCCGGCGCAAGGCGCCGCGCCGTCATAAAGCCGATGCGCCGCCGTCGCGCCGACCTCCAGGAATGGGCTACCGGGGTCGAGCAGGTTCGCCACCCGGTCCCGAGGCAGCATCTTGCCACGCGACACATGCCGTGCACGCGATTTTTCACCGCCGCCCGCCGCCGCCAGCGCCGCGGCGTCCGAAACCAATGCAAGCGCGTCCAGATGCGCGGCGCGGTTGGCCTTCGCTTCTTCCGATCCGGCGATGAAGGTCGATTTCAGTCTCACAGGGCGGTGTCCTTGTCCGGAGCAGGCAACAGTTTGCGCTGCATCAGCCATCGTTGGCGATAGGCATAACGTGCCGCACGAGAGACATCGACCTGAAAGCTCGCATTCACCACCGCTGCGACCAGCCCGCCGACAATCGGGATCAACTGCCCGGCCTTGCGAGAAGCGAGCGACAGGCCCAGTTGCCGCGCGATCCGTTCGACCAGCTTGTCGGTCACCCAGTCGCCGCCCTTTGACAGCACATAGCGCGCCTCGGGCGTCGAAAGTGCGGCGGCAAGTTCGTTTAGATTATTCAGCGATTCCTTGCGCTTGCCCGACGCCATCGAGGTCGCGACCTCCAGCACCATCAGCCGGAACGCGCGTTCCTCGGGGGTGTCTTTGGTGAAGCCATAGACTGCACCGGTCGCGCGGACATTGCGCGCAGCCAATGCAATTGTCGCCGGTATGTCGACGGCAAGTCCTGCGCCGCCGAACCAGCCCGCCAGCCCGCCCGATGCCGCATTGGTGCCCTGCGCCCAGGCCTGCACCCGAAGTGCTGCCTTGTCGCAGGCAAGCAGGTCCGCGACGTCATGATCTGAAAGCTCTGACGGCACGGTCAGCCCGGCCGCGCGATCTGCGCCGCGCAGCGCCGCCCGCATTGCGCCCGCCGGGATCAGCCGGGCGATCAGGCCACTGACCGGTGCGGTCAGCTTTTCCGCGCCCTGCCCCATCATCGTGGCGCGCCGATCCTCGAAAGCGCGCTGTTCGGCCAGCGCCTTCTCGATGATCGCGGTTGGCGAGCCTGTCGGGCTTACGGGGTTGCGATCAGCCACGCGCAGGCCTTTCCTTGAAGCGCGACGGACATGAAACCTGCACTGGCATCACAGCTTCGCCTTCGGATTCTCGAAGCCGAACCGCTCGCCGTCGTTCCAGGCGTTACGGTCATTGCCCATGCTCGGATAGCCGCCCGCCGCCTTCAGCATCGCCGCCAGATGCATCAGGTTCCACGTCATGATCGTGGTGTTGCGCTGGGTAAACTCGTTGTCGAACCCCGCGCGGCTGCCATCGTCATTTTCGTCGCCATAGGACGCCCCCGGCCCCGCCTCGCCGATCCAGCCGCAATCGGCCTGTGGCGGGATGGTATAACCCAAATGCGACAGCGCAAAGCCCGTCGTCATCGCGACATGCTTGATGCCATCCTCGTTGCCGGTCACCACCGTGCCGCCGACCTTGCCGTAGAAAATCGACTGGCCCTTGTCGTTCAACATCGCGCTCATCGCATAGAGCCGCTCGATCAGGATGCGGCAGACCGAGCTTTCCTCGCCGAGCCAGATCGGCGTACCGATCACCAGAATCTGTGCCGCCTTGACCTTCTCCCAAAGCGTCGGCCAGTCATCGCGGTCCCAGCCATGCTCGGTCATGTCGGGGTATATGCCCGGTGGGACGTTGTGCGACAGAAGGTGAATGTGCTCGACGGAAACGCCGTTCTTTTCCATGATATTGGCCGAGGCGTTGAGAAGCAGCTTGGTATGGCTCTCGGACGGCTGTTTTTTCAGCGTGCAGTTGATGTAGAGGGCTTGGAGGTCGGAAAAGTCGGTCATCGGATCATATCCATTCAATGCAATTCACCCCATCGCCCCCATCAACTCTCGCCCTATCAACATCCGCCGTATCTCACTGGTTCCCGCACCGATCTCCATCAGCTTTGCGTCACGGAAGATCCGGCTGACCGCGCTTTCGTTCATGAACCCCGCGCCACCCATCGCCTGCACCGCCTGATGCGCCTGTTTCATTCCCTCTTCACTGGCATAGAGCACGCAAGCCGCCGCATCCGCGCGGGTCACCTCGCCCCGGTCGCAGGACTTGGCAACCTCGTAGACATAGGCGCGGGCGGAATTCATCGCGGTATACATGTCGGCGATCTTGCCCTGCATCAGCTGGAACGATCCGATCGGCTGGCCAAATTGCTTGCGCTCGACCATGTAGGGCATGACCTCATCCAGACAGGCCGCCATGATGCCGGTGCCGATGCCTGACAGCACGACCCGTTCGTAGTCGAGGCCTGACATCAGGACGCGCACCCCCTTTCCCTCTTCGCCCAGCACATTGTCGAACGGCACTTCGACATCCTCGAAGATCAGCTCGGCGGTGTTGGACCCCCGCATTCCGAGCTTGTCGAAATGAGGGGAAGTCGAGAACCCCTTCATCGACTTCTCGATCAGAAACGCGGTGATGCCCTTGCTGCCCGCATCCGGGTCGGTCTTGGCATAGACCACCAGCGTGTCCGCATCCGGCCCGTTGGTGATCCAGTATTTCGTGCCATTCAGCCGGTAGTGATCGTTGCGCTTCTCGGCCTTGAGCTTCATCGAAACCACGTCAGACCCCGACCCGGCCTCGCTCATCGCCAATGCGCCGACGTGCTCGCCAGACACCAGCCCCGGCAGGTATTTCGCTTTCTGTTCCGGCGTGCCGTTCAGCCGGATCTGGTTGACGCAAAGGTTCGAATGCGCGCCGTAAGACAGGCTGACGCTGGCCGAAGCCCGCGCGATTTCCTCGACCGCGATGACATGCGCCAGATAGCCCATGTCCGCGCCGCCGAATTCCTCTGGCACGGTGATGCCCAGAAGGCCCAGATCACCCATCTCGGTCCACAGATCGGCGGGAAAGACGTTGGTGCGGTCGATCTCGGCGGCCATCGGCTTGACCCGCTCTTGCGCCCATTTGTGGACCATCTCGCGCAGCGCATTCACGTCTTCGCCGAGATCGAATTTCATGGTGGAATTGAACATCGATTCCTCCTGCGAGGCAATTATTGAACACTTGTTCATTTAATACAGGCGTCGCTGCGACCCGTCAATCTCGGTGAACTGGCACGGAACAATCTGTAGCGGTCGGGGTTCGCTTGCAGTCACCTTTCGAAAGGACGCTTTTCAATGACCTTATCACGCCGTGTTGCGATTGCAGCATTCATCGTCCTGCAGCCTTTCGCGGCATCGTCAGATGAGGTCGGCAAGGTCGGCGTAGACTGGGTCGGCAACGATATCGTCATCGAGGCTGTCAACGACCCGAAGGTCACGGGCGTAACCTGCCACATTGCCTATTTCGATCGCTCCATCATCGACCGGCTAAGCCAAGGCAACTGGTTCGAGGATCCGTCCAATGCCTCGATCGCTTGCCGCCAGACCGGGCCGATCACCATTGGCGATATCGACCGCAGCGAGGATGGCGAGGAAGTGTTCCGCGAACGACGCTCGATCATCCTGAAAACGCTGCGGATCAAGCGTATCTTCGACGAAGAGAACCAGACGCTGATCTACCTCGCCCATGCGCGCGAACTGACCGAAGGTTCGGCGAAGATGTCGATCTCGACGGTGCCGCTATATGGATCGGGCGGCTAACGCGTAAACCGCTCTGCCCCGCGGGTCGCAATCCCCGTCAGATATCCCACATCCGCGCTCAGTCCGCAGGCGGCGACCATCCCTCGCGAGGCTGCATTGTCTGCCGCAACGAACTCGGTCGCGCGAGTCCAGCCCATCGCAGAATGACTGTCGATCAGCGCCCGCGCATTGGCCAACTTGCCAAGGCCAATCCCGCGCGCCTTTTCAGCGACCGAGACAAGGCCGACGAAGACAGTTCCACCAAGCCGACTTTGCGGGTGAAACAGCATGTTGGCAAAGGCCGACGCCATCAGCTGGCCCGCCCCGTCCCGCACCATCACCGTAACGCAGCACCCGCCCCTCCGACCGCCGGATTGGGCGAGACACCCGTTGCTAGGTTGAGTTGCTGAACTTCATCGATCTCGTCCGCATCCGGGTTCAGAGTAGTTTCCAATTGCCATCCATCCGGCAGCGGTGTCGCTTTCGCCACTGTAGCGGATGCTTTCAGCACCTCGCCGGACTCGCCCAAAAATGCATCCCAGAAATCAAGATGCCAATCTGCCCCCAGACCGCGCGCGACCTCGAATTCCATTCGCTCGCGGTCCAGCACGGTCAGGGCCAGGAACCCGTCTTCTTCAGCGAGGATACGGACGCCGGGCCAGGTTATAGAGTCTGGATCGACATAAACCAGAATGCGCCCGCCGCTGGCGAGCCAGGGACAATTGTCGATCACGTCGCGTCGCCTGCGCAACCGCTTTTGCATCGCAATTGCAGCGTCGCTTCCGACATATTCAGCCATAAACCGCCCCTTGCCTTGCGTCGCCGGTTTCGCGTCTCAGCGCCCCAAACACCGATCCGACCTCGCCCCGGATGATCCGCGCGATCAACTCGCAATCCTCGACCGAAAAGGTCAGCGGCAGCCGCATGTCCAGGAGCCCCGCAATGACCTCGTCCGTCTGCGGCATCGGCGCAGGCTTGGCATAGCGCCAGCTGTCATATTTGGAGGTGTAGCCAACAGGGTCCGCCGCGCCGAACCATTTCAACTCGACCCCGCGCGCCTTGCAGCGGGACTGAACGTCCTGCACGGCACCGGTTTCCCAACCCGGCAGCAGGAACTGGATCGAAGAGCCGACGAAGGCCTCGGCTTCCGGCCGCCTGATCACCTGCAATCCGGGCGTGTCGCGCAGTCCCGCCTCGACCGCGCGGTAGCGGGCATTCCAGGCCGCAACCTGATCCTGAAGCCGCGCGAGTTGCGGCCGCAGGATTGCGGCGCGCAGGTTGTCCATCCGGCCAGAGATATTCGGCGTGTCATATTTCATCCGCTCGAAGACCTCCGACCCCGGCGCGGAAGGATGTGCAGAGTAAAGCATATACGACCCCGACAGGATCACCGCCCGCGCCGCCAGATCGGCGTCGTCGGTGACCAGAAACCCGCCCTCGCCCGAATTGAGATGCTTGTAGGTCTGGGTCGAATAGCATCCCGCAGCGCCATGCCGCCCCGATGGCACGCCGTTCCAGGCGGCGCCCATCGTGTGGGCGCAATCCTCGATCACGCGGACATTCATGCCCTCGCAGATCGTCATCAGTTTTTCCATTTCGCAGATATGACCGCGCATGTGCGACAATAGCAACACCCGTGCCTTGGATGCGCTGATCTTCTTTTTCAGATCGGCCAAGTCGATGGTCAGCGCCTCGGTCACCTCGACCAGCACAGGCACCGCGCCGAGGCTGGCAATTGCGCCGGGGACCGGGGCCAATGTGAAGGCGTTCGACAGCACGTTGTCGCCGGCTTTCACCCCCAGCGCCCGCAAAGCGGTGGCCATCGCATACCCCCCAGACGCGACGGCGACGCAATATTTCGCGCCTGTGAATGCGGCAAATTCCTGTTCCAGCAACGCCGTTTCGGCGGTCTCGTCGGGCGCGGTATTGTACCTGTGCAGCCGACCGTGGCGCATCACCGCGACGGCTGCGGCTATCGCGTCTTCAGGTATCGGTTCCTGCTGCGTGAACGAGCCCTTGAACACTTCCATCATGACGTCCCCCCGACCGGCATTTGACTCGGTCCGGGCTGCCGCGTCAATTCACTAGCCGATCAGCGCGACGACCGCCCGCCCAAGATCATCGTAATGATCCAGCAGCGCATCGGGTTCCAGCGCCGCCACCCCCCGCCCGTCCGGCCCGAAGGTCACCAGCAAGGACCGCACCCCCGCCGCGCGCGCGGTTTCACGGTCTGTCACCGAATCGCCGACCAGGATCGAACGCGAAAGATTGCCGCCGACCCGCGCCACCGCCTCGCGCATCGGCGCGGCATCGGGTTTGCGAACGGCCAAAGTGTCGGCGCCGACCAGAGAATCGAAGAGGTCGCGCACGCCAAGGGCCGTCAGCAACTGATGCGCCAAGGCTTCGGGCTTGTTGGTGCAGACCCCGACCGCATAACCTTCGCGCCTCAGCGCGTTGATCGCTTCGGCCGTGCCGGGGTAGAGCGTGGAAAAACGGTCGATGTCCTGACTATAGGCGGCCAGCAAAAGTGGGTAGCCGGTTTCGATATCGGCTTGGCCAAACGGACGACCCAGCCGCTCGTACCCCGCTTTCAGCATCGCGCGACCGCCCCCCATCATTGCCGTGCGCCCGTCCGCCACCGGGTCCAGCACATCGCCCAACCCCATCGCGCGAAACGCGGCATTGCCTGCGGCGACAAGATCGCCCGATGTGTCGGCGAGCGTCCCGTCGAGGTCGAATATCACCGTTCTCATTGACTCCGTCCTCGCCCTGCGTCCCGGTGTGGCTGTAATGTAGCGTAAACACTTTTGATGCCGGCAGCCTTGCAGCACCGCAGCCAACGGGTAAAACGTCGCGACAACAAAGAAAAGAGCAGCCATGCCAACAGCCCTCATCATTCTGGCCGCCGGTCAGGGCACAAGAATGAACTCCGATCTGCCCAAAGTGCTGCATCCCTTGGGCGGGGTGCCGCTTTTTGCCCATGCGCTGGCGGCAGGTTCAGCGCTGGAGCCGGAACGTACCATTCTTGTTACCGGCCATGGTGGCGACGCCGTGGCGGATGCGGCACGGGTGATCGACCCCGAGATCGAGATCGTTCATCAGTCCGAACAACTTGGCACCGCCCACGCCGTCTTGCAGGCCAAAGAAGCGCTGGACGGTTTTGACGGCGATGTCGTGGTGCTTTATGGCGACACGCCGTTTGTCCGCGCGGAAACGCTGGTCGCGATGGCCGAGGCGCGCAAGTTGCACGATATTGTCGTTCTGGGGTTCAATGCCGACGAACCTGGCCGCTACGGCCGGCTGCTGATGAACGCAGAGCAGCTGGAACGGATCGTCGAATACAAGGATGCATCACCTGAAGAAAGGCTGATAACCCTTTGTAACAGCGGTATTAAAATGGCCGACAAAAAGGATATTTTCAAGCTTCTTGAAAAGGTCGGCAGTCAGAACGCCGCATCCGAATTCTATCTGACAGACATTGTCGGTCTGGCTATCTCCGAGGGGCTTACAGCTACCGCGGTTACCTGCGACGAGGGTGAAACGCTCGGGATCAATACGCGCGCCGAACTTGCCGCCGCCGAAGCCGCATTTCAGGCCAGCGCCCGGGCTGCGGCGATGGAAAACGGCACCACCCTTGTCGCCCCCGATACCGTCTGGTTCGCGTTTGGCACCCATCTGGGCCGGGATGTCGTGGTCGAACCGCATGTCGTGTTCGGACCCGGCGTGACCGTCGAAACCGGTGCCCGGATTCGCGCTTTTTCGCATCTCGAAGGGGCCCATGTCGGCGCCGGTGCGATCATCGGCCCCTATGCGCGTCTGCGCCCCGGTGCCGAGATCGCCAATGACGCCCATATCGGCAACTTCGTCGAAATCAAGAACGCCGAAATCGGCGAAGGCGCCAAGGTCAACCATCTGACCTACATCGGCGATGCCAGTGTGGGACCATCCACCAACATCGGCGCGGGCACGATCACCTGCAACTATGACGGCGTGATGAAACACCGCACCGAAATCGGCGCCCGCGCCTTCATCGGGTCAGCCACGATGCTGGTCGCCCCGGTTCGGGTCGGCGACGGTGCCATGACAGCGACCGGAACGGTCGTCACCCGTGACATTCCCGAAGGGGCAATGGCGATTGGGCGCGCCGACCTGCAGATAAAACCGGGACTTGCCCGAAAATTGTTCGATAAGCTCAAGGCTGTCAAAGCAGCCAGGCAAAGGGATTAGCAGTAATGTGCGGGATTGTAGGTATCCTGGGGCGCCACGAAGCAGCACCGATCCTCGTCGAAGCGCTCCGACGGCTGGAATACCGCGGCTATGACAGCGCCGGGATCGCCACGATCAATGACGCGGGCCAGATGGACCGCCGTCGGGCCGTGGGCAAGCTGGTCAACCTCGCTGATCTTCTGGTGCATGAACCGTTGCAGGGCCGCGCCGGGATCGGCCATACCCGTTGGGCCACGCATGGCGCGGCGAACCTGACCAACACGCATCCGCATCGCGCTGGCCGGGTTTCGGTTGTCCATAACGGCATCATCGAGAATTTCCGCGAGATCCGGCAGTTGCTTGCCCAGACTGGTATCAGCCATGAAACCGATACCGATACCGAGACTGTCGCCCTTCTGACCCAAAGCTACCTCGATCAGGGGCTTTCGCCGAGTGATGCGGTGCAACAGACCATCACGCAGCTCGTCGGTGCTTACGCGCTTTGTTTTCTCTTCGACGGCGAGGATGACCTGATGATCGCCGCCCGCAAAGGCTCGCCACTGGCGATCGGTCATGGCGACGGCGAGATGTTCGTGGGTTCCGACGCGATGGCCCTGGCCCCGATGACCAACCAGATCACCTATCTCGAAGAAGGCGATTGGGCCGTCCTGACCCGCAATTCGGTCGAGATCATCGACGCTGCGGGACGCCGCGCCAACCGGCCCGTCAAGACCGTGCGGATCAACGGGGCAAGCATCGGCAAGGGCGGCCACAAGCACTTCATGGCCAAGGAAATCGCCGAGCAGCCTACCGTGATGGGCGAGGCGTTGAGCCATTATCTGTCTGAAGGCGGAACGTCGATCGACCTGCCCGCGGGACTGGATTTCACGAACGTGAACCGCATCACGATGGTTGCATGCGGGACAGCCTTTTATGCATGCCTCACTGCCAAATACTGGTTCGAAGGACTTGCCCGCCTGCCAGTCGAGGTCGATGTCGCGTCGGAATTCCGCTATCGCGAACCGCCGGTGACACCAAAAACCCTGGCGCTCTTCGTCAGCCAGTCAGGCGAAACCGCGGACACTCTGGCAGCACTGCGCTATGTTCGGAACAAGGCGGATACCGTGCTGTCGGTTGTGAACGTCGCCGAAAGTTCGATCGCGCGGGAAAGCGATCTGGCGTTGCCAATCCTTGCCGGAACCGAGATCGGCGTTGCCTCTACCAAGGCGTTCACCAACCAACTGACGGTACTGGCGCTGTTGGCGCTGAAAGCCGCGAAAGACCGCAACCAGATCGACGCCGAAACCTATGCCGCGCATCTGGCCGACCTTCGTACGATTCCGGGCCTGCTGAACCTCGCACTCGGGCAATCCGACGCCATTGCCACCATCGCGGCCGAGGTCTCCGAGGCGCAGGACGTGCTGTTTCTTGGGCGCGGCCTGATGTATCCTCTGGCGATGGAAGGCGCGCTGAAACTCAAGGAAATCAGCTACATCCACGCCGAAGGTTATCCGAGTGGCGAGCTCAAACACGGACCCATCGCGCTTGTCGATGCGAAGGTTCCAATCGTCGTGCTGGCCCCCAAAGACGGTCTGTTCGACAAGACCGTGTCCAACATGCAGGAAGTCATGGCCCGCGGCGGCAAAGTGCTGCTGATCACCGACAGCAAAGGATCCGAAGCGGCGTCCGAAGGCGCGTGGAAAGTGATCCGGATGCCGGAAGCGCCACCGCTTTTCGCGCCGATCCTCTACGCCATCCCCGCGCAATTGCTGGCATATCATGTCGCGATTGCCAAAGGCACTGATGTCGATCAGCCGCGCAATCTGGCGAAATCCGTCACCGTTGAATGAACCGGGCTCGCGCGTGGCAGCGAGGTGTGAATCGGCATTTCAAATGCCCCGCAATTCGCGCCGCAGGATCTTGCCGGTCGCGGTCATTGGCAGCGCGGCTATCGGCTCGATTGTTCGCGGCGCCACGTGCGGGCTGATCTTCTCGCGCACCCGCTGGATCAAAGTTGCCTCCAGCCCCTCCCATTCCGCCCCGTCGCGCAATACCACGAAAGCCTTCACGACTTCGGTGCGCACCGGATCCGGCACACCGACTGCTGCGGCCATGACGACATCGGGGTGGCCGGTCAGGCAGTTCTCGATCTCGGACGGTCCGATCCGGTAGCCAGCCGACGTGATCACATCGTCATCCCGTGACGCATAGGTGAAATACCCGTCTGCGTCGCAGCTTCCCAGATCGCCGGTGCGCAACCAGCCGTCGCGCAGTTTCAAAGCCGTCTCATCGGGTTTCCGCCAATATTGCAGGAACATCACCGGATTGGGCACTTGGACGCAGATTTCGCCCATCTCCCCTGACCCAAGCGGCTCGCCCGATGCGTCCTGCACCGCCACCTCGAACCCCGGCAGGGCCTGCCCCATCGAGCCGGGGCGCACCTGCATCAACCCATGACACGAGGCCAGCACGAGATTGCATTCGGTCTGCCCGTAAATCTCGTTGATCGGCGCGCCCAAAGCCGACAATCCCCAGTCCAGCAAATCCGACCCCAGCGACTCTCCGCCCGAGGTGACAGACCGCACATCCACCCCCGGCGGAACCGGGCAGCCGCGCATCAGCTTCAGAGCGGTCGGGGGCAGGAAAAGGTTCCGCACCCCATGAGTTTCGATCAGGCGGTAAGCGTCCTGCGGGTCGAATTTGCGCATTCGGTGGCTGACCAGCGGCACGCCGTAGTAAAGGCAGGGCATCGCCATATCCATCAGCCCGCCAATCCAGGCCCAGTCCGCAGGCGTCCAGCCGCAGTCGCCCGCCTGACCAAAATCCGGATGGGTGCATTCGATCGACGGCAGATGCCCGATCAGGAACCGATGCGCGTGCAACACGCCCTTTGGCGGCCCCGTGGTACCTGACGTGTAGATCAGCACCGCCGGATCGTCTGCCGCCGTCTCTGCGGGGACCAATTCTTTCTGCGCCACATTGATCTCGGCCCAGAAATCCCGCACCGGGGACGCGTCTTCGCCGACCACGTAAACCTCTGTCAGCTCCGGCAGATCAGGCCACAGTGCCATCACCTTGCCGAGGTTTTCTACGTCCGTCACGACCACCTTCGCGCCGCTGTCAGCAAGGCGGTAGCGCAAGGCGTCCCCACCGAA
>JBBKVT010000027.1:0-3226 GCA_037968535.1 Paracoccaceae bacterium | reverse complement strand
GGTTTCGCAGTCGATAGCGACAATCGGACCGAGGTCGATATCGTCCGGAATATCACGTTGGTAAAGGAAATTTGCCACTCGTGGCCCTTAGAGTCAGAGGGGATGGTGCCCAGGAGAGGACTCGAACCTCCACATCGTTGCCAATACTAGCACCTGAAGCTAGCGCGTCTACCAATTCCGCCACCTGGGCAGGTGTCGTGCAGCGGCGATGTAACCATGCGGTCAGGGGGTGTCAACGGGGATCAGGTGAAATCCTCTTGGCCCGATAGCGTCTTGTTCCCTCGTCGCCGGAAAGATATTGAACTGCCAACAGAAGCGGAGATGCAGATGTCGAAACTGGTCACCATCTATGGCGGGTCTGGCTTTGTCGGGCGTTACATCGCGCGGCGCATGGCGAAACAGGGCTGGCGCGTGCGTGTTGCGGTGCGCCGCCCGAATGAGGCGATGTTCGTCAGACCCTACGGCACCGTCGGCCAGGTGGAACCAATGTTCTGCAATATCCGCGACGACGCGTCGGTGCGGTCGGTGATGGTCGGGGCGGATGCCGTGGTGAACTGCGTCGGCACATTCAGCAAGAGCGGCAAGAATAATTTCGATGCCGTGCAGCATCAAGGTGCAGCGCGAATTGCGCGGATCGCCGCGGAAGAAGGTGTCGCCCGTCTGGTTCACATTTCGGCGCTGGGGGCGGACGCGCAAAGCGACAGCCGCTATTCCCGGACAAAAGCGCTGGGAGAGCGGGCGATTCTGGATCATTTCCCGAATGCTGTGATCCTGCGGCCATCAGTAATTTTCGGGCCGGAAGATGGATTCTTCAACAAGTTCGCGGTGATGTCGCGGCTGGGTCCGGTGCTTGCTTTGGTGGGCGGTGATACCAGGTTCCAGCCGGTGTATGTCGATGACGTCGCGCAGGCGGCGGTCAAGGGTGTGCTGGGCGAGGCGCCAGCGGGGATATATGAACTCGGCGGTCCGGGCGTGAGCACGCTCGGGGATCTGATGCGCCAGATGCTTGCCGTCATTCGGCGGCGCAGACTGATCGTGAACTTGCCGTTCTGGCTGGGATCGGTGATTGCCGGCGTATTCGATATTCTGGAAGCGCTGACACTCGGGCTTTTCACCAATACGGTGATCACGCGGGATCAGGTGCGTAGTCTGCGTCATGACAACGTGTTCAGGGACGGTGCGCGAGGGCTGGCCGATCTTGGGATCAAACCAGTCGCGCTTGAGGCCGTGTTGCCTGACTATCTCTGGCGGTATCGGCCGTCTGGGCAGTATGATGCGATCAAGGAAAGCGCCAAGAACCTGCGCAAGATCTGACGGCGATCGAAATGGCCGAAAGTTCCCTGTTCGTCGCGCTATTCCTCGGTCTTCTCGAGGGACTGACAGAGTTTATCCCGGTGTCATCCACGGGTCATATCCTGTTGGGCGGCCATTTCCTTGGGTTCAATTCGGCCGGCAAGACATTCGAGGTGGTAATTCAGCTTGGAGCGATCTTGGCGATCCTGATCGTCTATTTCGGCAAACTGGTCGCGGTCTTCGCTGCCGCGCCGCACGATCCGCAGGCGCGACGATTCATTCTTTCCGTGCTGATCGCCTTTCTACCGGCGGCGGTAATCGGTGTGCTGGCGCATGATATCATCAAGAACGTGTTGTTCGAGACGCCAGTACTGATTGCCGTGATGCTGATCCTTGGCGGCGTCGTTTTGCTGTTCGTGGACCGGATGGCGATCAATCCACGCCATCACGACGCCATGCGCTTTCCGATCCCGATGGCGCTGGCGATTGGGGTGATTCAGTGTCTCGCGATGATCCCCGGTGTTTCGCGCAGCGGCGCCACGATCGTCGGTGCGCTGCTGTTGGGGGCGGACAAAAGGGCGGCGGCAGAATTTTCGTTCTATCTTTCGATGCCGACGATGGCCGGGGCCTTCGCCTATGACCTTTTCAAGAATCGCGATGTCCTCGACCTGAGCGCCGTCACCGAAATTGCAATCGGGTTTGCCGCAGCTTTTTTCGCGGCGATCATCGTTGTCCGAGGGTTGCTGAACTACGTAAGTCGCCGAGGATACTCGGTTTTTGGCTGGTGGCGAATCGCCGTAGGAACCGCAGCGCTGGTGGCGTTGAGCTTGGGATACTGAACGCTAGGTAAGTTACGCTTACCTAAAACTCCGACTTTCCGAACTTCCAATTGCCGAAAGGTAAGAAAATCTGCATAATAGGTCAGTGGCCATGCCTTTTATTTTCCCGCGCCGGGATTTATCAGGCTGTGACAGTGTGGAGGTTGGCTTTTGGCGAAAGATCCTATGCTTAAATTCGTGAGCGTTGGGCGTGATATGCCCGACAAGCGCGAAGCAATGGCGCGGCGTCTGGATTTCAAAGAAATTTACGCCGAGTATGCCGATCAGAAAGCGGCCGAGCAGGCCGGGCGGTGCAGTCAGTGCGGCGTGCCGTATTGTCAAAGCCATTGCCCGCTGCACAACAACATTCCCGACTGGTTGCGGCTGACTGCATCCGGGCGGTTGCGCGAGGCTTATGAGGTCAGCCAGGCGACCAATACGTTCCCCGAGATTTGTGGCCGGATCTGCCCGCAGGACCGGTTGTGCGAGGGCAACTGCGTGATCGAGATGGCGGGGCACGGCACTGTCACGATTGGCGCGATCGAGAAATTCATCACTGACACCGCGTTCGAGGAAGGCTGGGTGCAGCCGATCCGGCCGGTCGCCGAGCGCACGGATTCGGTAGGTATCATTGGCGCTGGACCCGGTGGGCTTGCGGCGGCGGACATGCTGCGCAGGGCCGGGGTTCAGGTGACGGTTTACGACCGTTATGACCGTGCAGGTGGGTTGATGACTTACGGCATTCCAGGCTTCAAGCTGGAGAAAGACATCGTCATGCAGCGGGCAGAACAGCTGCGCGACGGTGGCGTCGAGTTTGTGCTGAACTGCAACGTCGGCGAAGACCTGTCGTTCGATGCGATCCGGGGCAAGCACGATGCAGTTCTGATCGCCACAGGGGTTTATAAATCAACGGATCTGAAGGCTCCGGGGTCGGGCGCCGAGGGTGTCGTTCGGGCGATAGACTTTCTAACTGCAAGTAATCGCAAGAGTTTTGGCGATGACGTGCCGGAATTTGACTCGGGCGAACTGAACGCGGACGGGAAAAAAGTCGTCGTGATCGGCGGCGGCGATACGGCGATGGATTGTGTGCGAACCGCAGTGCGGCAGGGCGCGAC
>JBBKVT010000026.1:0-11381 GCA_037968535.1 Paracoccaceae bacterium | reverse complement strand
GTGGGGCAAAAGACATCCAGCGTGCGCCGCGCCATCGACGCGCTGCAGGCGCATGGGAATTTCGCGCGCTGCATCGTGATGGTCGCGGGCTCCGCCTCGGCGCCGGGGCTGCAATGGATAGCGCCCTATGCGGGCGTCACGATGGCGGAATATTTCCGTGACAAGGGCGGACACGCCCTTGTTGTGATCGACGATCTGTCCAAGCACGCCGCCACCCACCGCGAGATCGCCCTTCTGACCCGGCAATCACCGGGGCGCGAAGCCTATCCGGGGGACGTGTTCTATATCCATGCCCGCCTGCTGGAACGGGCGGCCAAACTGTCAAAGGCGCGCGGCGGCGGGTCTTTGACCGCCTTGCCGATCGCGGAAACCGATGCGGGGAACCTGTCGGCCTATATCCCGACCAACCTGATCTCGATCACAGACGGGCAGATCGTGCTGGATGCGGATCTGTTCCATCAGGGGCAGAAACCGGCAGTGGATGTGGGGCTGAGCGTAAGCCGTGTGGGCGGCAAGACACAGGCGCCTGTGCTGCGCGAGGCGGCCGGCACGCTGCGACTCGACTATGCGCAGTTTCTGGAGCTCGAAGTCTTCACGCGGTTTGGGGGCATGCCCGAGGGTCGGGTGCGCGAGCAACTCAAACGTGGGGAGCGGATCAGGGCCATCCTGCGCCAACCGCAGAATGCGCCGCTTCGCCTCGCCGACGAGGTGGCGCTCCTGCTCGCCGTACAGTCAGGGCTGCTGGACCCTTTGCCGCTCGATGCTGTTGCCACCTTTCGGGACGGACTGCCGTCAGCGCTTGACAGGGATGCAACCGATGCCCTGCGTGCCATTTCCGAGACCGGGGAACTGAATGAGACGGCACGGGCCGCCCTGATGGCCGCGATGACCCGCCTTGCGACGCAGCTTGGCGATACAGAGCCAGCGACATGACCGAACGATTGGCCGATGTCAGCGCGCGGATCGACGGCATTCGCCAGTTGGGGGCCGTGGTAAACGCGATGAAGGGCATCGCCGCGGCGCGCGCCAGCACCGCCCGCGCCGAGATCAAAGCTGTCGACAGCTATGCCGCGACAATTGCCGCCGCCATATCCGATGCACTTGGCCCCGCGAGTCCCGCATCATCGGCCAAGACCTCCGGAGGTCAAGCCGACGGCATCACCGGTCTTTTAGTGTTCTGCGCAGAACAGGGCTTTGCCGGGGCCTTCAGTGAACGCATTCTGGACAGCATCGAGGACGACCTGTCGGCCACCAGCTTGTTTCTGATCGGCACCCGCGGCCTGTCCATCGCCGCGGCGCGCGGGCTCGATCCGGTCTGGTCTGCGCCAATGTCCTCGCACACGCCCGGCATTCCGAAACTGGCCGATCAGATTACCAAGGCGATCTACCGCGCCCTGGGCGAGGGTCGCTTCGAACGTATGGATATGATCCATGCCGGATGGGCGTCCGGGCAACCTCAAGTCCTCCGGCAGGTTCTGTTGCCGGTCGATCTGTCGGCCCTGCCGCCGCCCGGGGCGACACGTCCGCTGACCCAGCTTCCAACGGACGCCCTGATCAATAGTCTCAGCGGGGACTATCTCCATGCCCTGGTGTGCAAGGCGGCGCTGCATGCCTTTGCCGCCGAGAACGAGGCAAGAATGGAGGCCATGTCCGCCGCAGGCAGCCAGATCACGCGCGAGCTGGGCGAATTCGAGGCGACTCTGCGCCAGGTACGACAGGAAGCGATCACAGCCGAAATCATCGAACTGGGGACCGGCACGGCGTCCGCGCGCGCCGCAAGGTGAGCGCTACGGGGCTATCGTAGGCTCCTATTGATCTGGGTCAGCACAAGGTGGCGCGGTTTGCGTCATGTTGGTCGTTACCGAAGGTGTGGCACCCGCCCGCTTTGGTTCGACCGGCGCCATGACATCGGCCAGTTCGGCCCATGCAAACGACGCCAGCAAGGATACCACAATGGCATACGCCCCGACGCAACTCGGACAAGACCCGCAATACGAACCGTTTCTTTCCGCGCCCGTGGGTAAGGATCGACGCGGAACCAGCGTCACCGTTCTGTCGATGCTCGCCCGGCTCGGCGTCGATCCCTGGGGCGAGGCCTCGGACCTTGCCAAGTTGCCCGAGGGCGCGGCGCGGCAAAGGCTGGAGGCATTGATGGCACGTTTCAGCGACGTCTCGACCCCAGTTTCAGATCAGAGCAGGATCGTCTTGAAGCTCCTTGCCTTCCTGCCGAGGCCGGTGACGTTGGCAAGATCATCGTCGGACGGCGAGTTGGCCAGACTTGCGTTCCCACCGCAGGGATCTCCGTTCTATTGGATCGTCGCGGCGGCCCTGTTTCTTGGCTGGGTCGCCATGCTGGCACAAGGCCAGTGAGATGTGCCACTGCGCGAAACAACCATCATCCCGCACAACCGCTACTCTTGAAAGGAGCCCTGAATGACCGCAGATGACACCCTCTGGGATCTGGAAGAACGCTTTTGGACACAAGGCGCCGACAGTGCCCGCCATGCGACGGCAAAGGGCGCCGTTTTCGTCTTTCCCTTCCCAACCGGCATTCTTCAGAGCGATGCGCTCTGGAGAGAAAAAGACGTCGCCCAGCGGTGGCGTTCGGTCGTGATGAGCGAGCGTTACCTCTCACACCAGAACGACATTGCCGTGTTGGCCTATCGCGTCTCGGCCGAACGCAGCGACGAGCCGATCTATGAGGCTCTCTGCACCTCGACCTACCTGAACGACGATGGCAAGTGGCTGCGCCTTGCGCACCAGCAGACGCCGGTTGGCGATGCTGGTTGAGCGGCGTGAAGGGAACATCCGTCGTGAGCCATTGGTGCATGTGTTCATCGGCGCTGCTATCGGAACACGGGCCTAAGGTCTCATTTCAGATTTTAACACCAGATCATAGCCGGGTTGCCAAATCGGGAACCATAGAAGACTGCGTGCGTTGGGATGGGTGTTGCGTTTTGGCAGACGTGTCCAGGGTCCTCCGGCGCATTTGTTCGGGCTTCTGCTACTTGAATGGTTGGAGGCTTGATTCCGTTTTCTGTTTCGAACCAACAGGCTCAGCTGATGCCTGCAGCAACAAAGGATACCACTTCAATGAATAGACAATCCACGCAACACGCGAACAAAACCAGACACAATAAGGGAAGCTACAGTCGTTTTTTCGCAATGATCGTGACCTCGACGGTCGTGATGTATGGATTGATGTACCTCAATACCTTTGCGCTTGATCACGTCTATTTTTCGCAGACGCGCATGTGGATGGCCCTGTACATGGGCGGGATGATGGCGATCATCATGCTCGCTTTCATGCTTGGGATGTATTCAAACCGCACTGCCAACATCGCGATTTTCGTCGGCGCGACGGTTGCTTTTGTCGCCGGCGTCAGTCTGGTTCGGACACAAGCAACCGTCGGTGATCTGGCTTGGATGAAAGCGATGATCCCACATCACTCTATCGCAATTTTGGTGAGTGAACGCGCCAACCTTTCGGACCCAAGAGTGATCGACCTTGCAAACGCGATCATCGAGGCACAGCTGGCCGAGATTGAAGAAATGAAGCGCTACATTGTGGACATCGAAGCCAATGGCGATGCGCCTGTCGGTACGCCGCGCACACCAGTCGCCGAGTGAAAAATGCAGGGCGGCTGAACAGATTCCAATGCCAACGGACCCAATCAATTGACGGCTCGGCTCTTCCCCGCACCAAAGGCTGAGTTTTGCTGAAGTCTTTGCAAACAATTGGATCTTGCGACACTGGTTCGCCTTCAGAGCAGCCGTAGAAGGCATTGCGGTGGACGGCTGCACAGGTTGTATCGCCCACTCTTGCCCCTGACACGCCCAGACTGACCTATGTCAGTCCGGCGCCAAGCCTTCTCGTCTAACCTTTCCGCAACAGCCGCGCCCGATATCGCGGTCCTTGCTGGTAAAGGACATCCCATGGCAACCCCCAAGACGCCTGTTTCCGAAACTGCCACCCGTTTCCACTTCCCTTCAGCCTATACCATCCTTTTCGCGCTGATCGTAATTATCGCAGCCCTGACTTGGGTGATCCCGGCCGGTCAGTATGAGCGTGTGGCTTCCGAGGCCCTTGGCAAGGACGTCCCCGTGGCCGGGACCTATGCGCCCACCGACGCCAATCCGCAGGGCTTTGTCGACGTCATCCTCGCTCCCATCGCAGGCTTCTACGATCCGGGCAGCTATTCTGCCAACGCCATCGACGTTGCCTTGTTCGTCCTGATGATCGGTGGATTCATCGGTGTGGTGACGGCCACTGGAGCCATCGATGCGGGCATCAAGCGCGCGATGGCACGGCTCGAAGGGCGGGAAAAGTGGATGATCCCGATCCTCATGGCACTCTTTGCGGCGGGCGGCTCGACCTATGGCATGGCCGAGGAGACGCTGGCCTTTTACGTCATCCTGACGCCGGTGATGATCGCGGCTGGCTATGACGCGCTGACCGCCGTGGCGGTGATCCTGCTGGGCGCCGGGGTGGGCGTGCTCGGCTCGACCGTGAACGCCTTTTCAACCGTGATCGCGTCGGACGCCGCCGGGGTTCCCTTCACGGAAGGGCTGATGCTGCGGCTGGTCCTGCTGGCGCTCACCTTCGCCGCGGCCGTCACTTACGTCATGCGCTATGCCGCACGCGTCAAGGCAGACCCCTCGCAGTCGCTGGTCTTTGACCGCAAGACCGAGAACGAGGCGCATTTCCGCAGCACGACCGAGGCCGGGGCAGACGAATTCACCGGTCTGCACAAGATCGTCCTGATTCTCTTCGGCGCGACTTTCGCGGTGATGATCTGGGGCGTCTCGCTGGGCGGCTGGTGGATGGCCGAGATGAGCGGGCTGTTTCTGTTCGCCGGCATCGGCATCGGCATCGTGGGCCGGTTGGGCGAAAAGGGGCTCGTTGACGCCTTCGTTGGCGGAGCGCGCGACCTGCTGGGCGTGGCGCTGATCATCGGGCTTGCGCGCGGCATTGTCGTGATCATGGACGCGGGCCACATCACCGACACGATCCTGCACTGGGCCGAAGGCACCGTCGCGGGCCTCAATGAGGTCGTCTTTATCAACGTGATGTACTGGATTCAGGTCGTCCTGTCGTTCTTCGTGCCCTCGACCTCCGGCCTTGCCGTCCTGTCCATGCCGATCCTTGCCCCCGTCGGCGACTTTGCCGGGGTATCTCGCAGTCTTGTGGTGACCGCGTTCCAGTCGGCAGAAGGTGTGGTCAATCTGGTTACACCAACCTCTGCAGTTGTCATGGGCGGCCTCGCCATAGGGCGGGTGCCCTATGAACGCTGGCTGCGCTTCGTCTGGCCGGTGCTCTTGGGCCTCACGATCATCGTCATGGCCGCCCTCAGCCTTGGCGTTCTGTTGCAAGGCACCCCGACATGACCATTACCTACGGCGTCCATTCCGAAGCGGGCAAGCTTCGCCGCGTCCTCGTTCACAAGCCCGGCGCCGCCATGGCGCGCCTGACGCCCGCCAACTGCGCCGAGCTGCTGTTCGATGATGTGATGTGGGTCAAACAGGCGCGGATTGACCACATGACATTTACCGATGCCATGCGCAATCGCGGGGTCGAGGTGGTGTATCTGCGCCAGTTGCTGATGGAAACGCTAAAAGACATGGACGCCCGCCGCTGGCTGCTGGAGGCACGGATCAGTGACAACGCAGTCGGCGTCGGTCTGGCTGATGACCTCATGGCCCACCTGATGGAGGTCGACGCCGACCTGCTGTCGACCATTCTGATCGGGGGCATGAGCCGGGCCGAGCTACCGATCCCGGACAAAGGTGTTCTGGCACCGATGTTGGAACCTGCGGATTTCATCCTGCCACCGCTGCCCAACCACATCTTCACCCGCGACACGACCTGCTGGATTTACGGCGGCGTTACGCTGAACCCGATGCACTGGCCCGCGCGGCGACTGGAGACGCTGAACCTCGCCGCCATCTATCGCTTTCACCCTGATTTCAAGGATGCGGGTTTTCCGGTCTGGTGGGGAGATCCGATGCAGGATCATGGCCCGGCGACGGTTGAGGGTGGTGATGTCATGCCCATCGGCGGCAGCTGCGTGTTGATCGGAATGGGCGAGCGCACGACACCACAGGCCGTCGGCCAGATTGCCCGTGGATTGTTTGCCGGTGGCGGTGCGACAAATGTCATTGCCTGCCAGTTTCCCCGTGCGCGCGGCTCCATGCACCTCGATACGGTCTTCACCTTTTGCGACCGCGATCTTGTCACGGTTTTTGCCGAAGTCACCGATGCCATCCGTTGTTACAGCCTGCGCCCCGGCAAGGGCGAGGACGTCGTCGTGGAGGCCGAAACAAAACCGTTTTTGGAGGTGGTAGCCGCCGCACTTGGCCTCAAGAAACTGCGCACCGTGCCCACGGGCGGCGATGCCTACGAATCCGCCCGTGAACAATGGGACGATGCCAATAACCTTCTGTGCCTCGAGCCCGGAGTCGTCGTGGGATACGAGCGCAACGTCTACTCCAACACCCTCCTGCGCAAGGCGGGTGTCGAAGTCATCACCATCCCCGGATCAGAGCTTGGGCGCGGACGCGGTGGGTCACATTGCATGACCTGCCCCCTGATCCGCGACCCCATTTAAGGAACATCCAATGCCACAAAACCTGCACGGACGCAGTTTTATCAAGCTGCTGGATTTCACACCGGACCAGTTACGGCACCTGTTGCAACTCGCCGCCAGCCTCAAGATTGCGAAAGCAGGCGGATATGAACAGCAAATGCTGGAAGGCAAGAACATTGCCCTGATCTTCGAGAAGGACAGCACGCGCACCCGCAGCGGGTTCGAGGTGGCAGCCTACGATCAAGGCGCGCATGTCACTTATCTGGGGCCATCGGGCAGCCACATCGGGCACAAGGAAACCATGAAGGACACCGCGCGGGTTCTGGGCCGGTTTTATGATGGCATCGAGTATCGCGGCTTCGGCCAAAAGGATGCCGAGGTGCTGGCGGAGTTCTCCGGCGTGCCGGTGTTTAACGGGCTGACGGATGATTTCCACCCGACACAGATCCTCGCCGACCTGATGACCATGCGCGAGTTTACCCACAAACATCTGTCTGATATCGCCTTTTGCTTCTTGGGAGATGCAGGCAACAACATGGGCTCAAGCCTGATGGTTGGGGCCGCCCTGATCGGCATGGACATACGCCTGTGTGGCCCGCAAAGCTGCTGGCCTGACGCTGACCTCGTCACGCAGTGCCGGACCATCGCGGAATCTACAGGAGCCCGGATAACCCTGACCGAGAAGCACGCCGAAGGGCTTGAAGGAGCCGATTTCGTCTACACCGATGTTTGGGTCTCGATGGGCGAGCCAGACGAGGTCTGGGAAGAGCGGATCGCCCTCTTGTCGCCCTATCAGGTCAACACAAAGGTCATGGAGATGACCGGCAACGCTTACACCAAGTTTCTCCACTGCCTCCCCGCCTTCCACAACCGCGACACCGAAGTGGGCGAAGAAACGTTCCAGAAATTCGGGATCGACTGCATGGAGGTGACCGACGCGGTCTTTGAGTCCCCCGCGTCCGTCGTCTTTGATCAGGCAGAGAACCGAATGCACACGATCAAGGCGGTTCTTGTCGCCACGATGGGGTCCTGAGATGCGGGTGGTGGTGGCCCTTGGCGGCAATGCGCTTTTACAGCGGGGGGAGCCGATGACGGCCGAAGCGCAACACACGAACGTCCAGATCGCGGCAACGGCGCTGGCGGACCTGGCCCGCGATCATCAGATCGTCGTGGCGCACGGCAACGGGCCACAGGTCGGCCTGCTCGCCCTGCAGGGGGCAGCCTACGATCCGGCAAAGCCTTGGCCGCTGGATGTGCTGGGCGCCGAGACCGAGGGTATGATCGGATATCTGATCGAGCAGGAGTTGATGAATGCCCTGCCAGCAGGCGCGCAATGCGCCACCCTGCTGACCCGAGTAGAGGTGGACGCGAATGACCCGGCGTTTGAGACCCCAAGCAAGCCCATTGGACCCGTCTACACCGAGGCCGAAGCAAAGCAGGCGGCGCAAGATCATGGCTGGGCCATGGTGCGCGAGGCTTCGGGAGGGCAGCGTCGCGTCGTTCCCTCGCCGCTGCCCCTCAGGATCGTGGGCCTGGACGCCATCAAGGTCCTTCTGGGCGCCGGGCACACCGTGATCTGCGCCGGGGGCGGTGGCATTCCCGTTGTAAGGAACGAGGATGGAGGGATGACGGGCGTGGAGGCGGTGATCGACAAGGATCGGACGTCGGCATTACTGGCTTTGGGGCTGGGCGCGGACGCACTCCTGCTGCTGACCGATGTGCCGGCGGTCTTCCGCAACTATGGCAAGGCGGATCAAAGCGCGATCGGCGAAGCGACACCCGAGGCGATGGGCGAGCTCGAGCTCGCACCGGGGTCGATGGGTCCGAAGGTCGGTGCCGCAGTCGCCTTTGTCCGGGCCAGCGGCAAGCTTGCCGGCATTGGCCAGTTGACAGACGCCCGCGCGATCTTGGAAAGTAAAGCCGGCACGCGGATCCTACCGGACAAGGCGAGAACGAGTCGAAACACAAAATCCGGCCAAAAGACTTCCGGATTCACCGGTGCAGACCAACCTGTATCAGTGTGGCTCGATGACGGCGGTGCGATAGTCTGAACGTTCACCGAATATCGGTGGACATGTACCAGTCCGAGTGAGCCAGAGACACGTTAGGCAAGTTGTCCCCGCTTCCCCCTGCCCTGCGTGTTTCTCGTTTCCGGACCGTCCGAGAAAGGATAATCCAATGACACCCGAAACAAACAAATAAACCAACGCTGCCGCTTGGCGACCGCGCAAGAACCAAATTCCATCCGGGATATTGAACAGATTTTCGCCCACAACAGACCAAAGGATTTTCAGATGTATTTCGAAGCCATTCTTATCCTGCCGGTCTTGTTTGGCCTCGGTGGATGTCTCGGAAACGATACAGAACGCGGTATTGCCGGTGCTGCAGGCTGTGCTGTGATTTCCGGAGCAACTGGCGGAAGCCCTGTTACCGGCGCTGTTATCGGCGGCGCTGCGGGTTACTTTTGCAGAGACCTGAACGTGCCCGGCTGCCGCAACGAATAGTGGGTCAAAAGCCATCGGAGTGAACTCTTGGTACACTTTCCCTCGGACACGCCTAACACCGGAAAGCTGAAAGGAAGACGGCAATGAGTCGCAACTTCTTGTTCGTGTTGATTGGGGCGCTTGTCGTCTGCGCCGTCGGGGCTGGCTATCTTTACTATCAGGAACGCCAGACCGGCATCGAAATCCAGATCGACGAGCAGGGCGTGACAATCGACGGGAACTGAAATGGTCGACCACGCCCCAAAATTTTGAAATCCGGGACCTTCGCATAACGCGTGGCGGCCCATCAAAGGAGTAATCACCATGTCAATCGGTACGATCCTCGTCGTTCTTCTTATCATCTTCCTTCTGGGCGGATTCAGCGGGCGCTTCGGCGGCTATGGCTACGGCTTTGGTCATGCCGGGACCGGTGTGCTTGGCACGGTTCTGATCATCGTCGTCGTCCTGATGCTGCTTGGCCGCATTTGACTGCAAGCCAATGCGCAGCGATTTCAAGGAAGAAGCGGCCCTTTCTGATCCATGTAAGTCGGATCGAACTGGGCGAACCTGGCCAGTTGGTCATAGTCGTCGAACGCGACAAACCCGTCCCGAAACGTGACCATTCCTGCTTCGCGCAGCTGCCTCAGAACCCGGTTGACGTGGACGGCGCTCAGCCCGAGCGCGTCGGCCAGAAGGTATTGCGTCAGCGGACAGGCATAGCCGTCCTTACTCCCCAGTCCGACCAAAGCAAGCCTGACGCCGATCTCCAGCAGGAAATGCGCCATGCGTTCGGCCGCATCGCGGCGTCCTACATCCACCAGATGCTCGACCACCATCGCCTCGTCGCGGGACGCGGCCCACAGAACCGCGGTGGCCAGCCGGGGCGTTTGCGCAAATGCGTCCAGAAGGTCGGCAACATGAACTTCCGTTACCTCGATATCCGTCACGGGCTCGATGCTGTGATCCGACACGTTCAAAAGCACACTGCGAAGCCCCAGGAAATCGCCGGGGATCTGGAAATCCACGATCTGCCGCTGCCCGTCCTCTAGCAGCTTGTAGGAACAGGCCCAGCCAGAGGCGAGGATATAGGCGGCCTGGTCCGATTGCCCTTGATGGACGAGATCGCGCCCCGACACGAAGGTACGGCGGCGCTTGTGCAAGGATGCAAGCACGGAAAGCTCCGTCTCCGAAAGGGCGACGAAGGCGCCAAGCTTGCGGACAACTGGAGTGGTTTCGATCATTTGCACCTCTTCGGCAATCGGCAAAGTTATCGCCACAGAAATCGCACCTATGACTGATGTCTATCAGCGCAGCATAGCAGATTCTTTGCAATTCTGCTCCGCAAGCATCAGGCGCATCCCCAGCGTCGCACTTGTCGGAAAGGGCAACACCCTATGACGGACGACCATACGCATTCAGGAATGGCCGCGCTTACGATCTGCGAAGCTCTGCTTCTGGCGCTGAACGATGCAAGGGTTTTGCCCGAGACAGAAATCATGGGTGTTCTCAAGGACGCCGCTACCACCCATGAGAACGCCGGTGGCTCCGAGACCGATGGCGAAAAGCACCGGGCCGCAGGGGCGCTTATCCGACGGATCATCGCCGGAGGAAACTCGGTCCGCAGAACGTGACTTTGCGCATGCCGCGCTCGGGCTGGCACGGAGACTGCCCCGCCATGAACCGCCCGAACTGAAGCCGCGACAGCTTCTTGCGGAACACGACGGACCCGTCCGCCGACGCCCCTTGCAACTGGAACACGTTCTTTGCCAGATCGACGCCGATGATGCTAACTTCTCCCATGGATGCCATCTCCTTCAGCTTGTGTTTCAACACCGCAAGCTTGGCACATTGCGATGCCGTCTGGGGAGAGCGGCATCCAACCCATATCCACCACCTAAACTATTGATTTATATAACTATAGATTCCTTAGGGTGAACTGAATTTGTCCACACCTATCCATGGCTAACTTTGATCCCACGCTCGTGCAGGAGCGCGCGGAAATCCATCGGGGCTAGCGGCGACGATCTGTCGGGCCGCTCAAAGAAGCCGGATATTCGTCAGCAGTCGTGAACGCCGAACCAGACCCGACCAGACCAGACCGTTGCAATCAGGCGGGGTCCATACACCTCCACATATGACAATGCCGTCCGGGGTGTTTTCCAATGCATGGGGACCTTAGCTTCGCGTTGCATCCCTCTTCTCGGCGGGGAGCAGGTTTTCACCGGCGTCGGTCAGGTCAGCGGCGTCGGCCTGACGCTCCAGTTCCTCCCTTTCGGAAAGGAGATCACCCTCACCGGTTGTTGCCACCGCG
>JBBKVT010000025.1:0-4390 GCA_037968535.1 Paracoccaceae bacterium | reverse complement strand
GCACTGACCAAATCCCACTATGTTCCCGGCCTTCTTGCAAGATCGGTTGGACACGGGGCGCGGAAGCGCGTAAGAGGCCGTGAAAACCGCGAACAAGAACCAGATTTACACGGGGCCATGCCCCAATGATACCGAGGTTGTGACATGGCTGTCCCACAGAATAGAGTTACCCGCTCGAAGCGGAACATGCGCCGCGCCCATGATGCGCTGGTTGCCGGCAATCCTGCCGAATGCCCCAATTGCGGCGAGCTGAAGCGCCCGCACCACGTTTGCGGATCCTGCGGTCATTACGATTCGCGTGAAGTCGTGGCGCAGGCGAACGAGATCGATCTCGACGACGAAGACGCGGCGTAAGCCTGCGTTTTTCGGCGCCCCTGGCATGACGGTTTCAAACGATCAAAGCGCCACGGGTGCGTCTCGCACCGTTATTTCGGTTGACGCCATGGGCGGCGACCGTGGGCCGGTGGCCGTGGTTGCCGGTATTCTTGCGTCTGCGACCAAGAACCCCGACATCCGCTTCATCGTGCACGGACCCGAGAAACAGCTGACCGGTCTGATTGGCCGCCATCGCGGTTTGATCGAGCGCAGCGAGATCCGCCATGCCGAGGGCGTGGTGGCGATGACCGACAAGCCCAGCTACGTGATGCGCAATGGCGAGGGCACCTCGATGTGGTCGGCGATCGATTCGGTGCGCAATGGCGAAGCGGCCGGGGTGGTTTCCTGCGGCAATACCGGCGCGCTGATGGCGCTGTCGATGATCCGTCTGCGCAAGCTGCCCGGTGTCAATCGCCCCGCCATCGCCTGCCTCTGGCCGTCGTTCAATCCGGGCGGGTTCAACGTGATGCTGGATGTCGGCGCCGATATCAAGGCGGACGAGAACGACCTGCTGCAATATGCGCTGATGGGCGCGTCCTATGCCCGCAATGGTCTGGGCATCCCGCGGCCCCGGATCGGATTGCTGAACGTCGGCACCGAAGAGCACAAGGGCCGGGCCGAGTTGAAGCTGGCGCATGACCTGTTCGGCACCCATGCCGAGTCCGGCGGGTTTGACTACGTCGGTTTCGTCGAGGGTGGCGACATTCCATCCAAGCGCGTCGATGTGATCGTGACCGACGGGTTCACCGGCAACGTGGCGCTGAAAACCGGCGAGGGCACGGCGCGGCTGGTCAGCGATCAATTGAAGATCGCCTTCAAGGCAACGCCGTGGTCGCGGATCGCCGCAGTTTTCGCCTATCCGTCACTGATGCGGCTGAACAAGCGGGTCGATCCGCGCCGGGTGAATGGTGGCATCTTCCTTGGTCTCAACGGCACGGTCATCAAGTCGCATGGCGCTGCCGACGCAACGGGTATTTCCGCCGCGATCAAGCTGGCGTTCACGCTGGCGCAGTCGGGCTTTACCGAACGGCTGGCGGCGCGGGTTGCATCGGCGCTGCCGCCACGCCAAGATGATCCGGGGACGGATAACAACAATCATAGTAACGGTGCAAAATGACGGTTCGGGCAGCAGTATGCGGGGTCGGGCATTACCTGCCGGCCCGCGTGGTCCCCAACAGCGAGTTCGAGGCGTCGCTGGACACGTCAGACGAATGGATCCGCACCCGCACGGGGATCGAGCGCCGGCATTTCGCCGCCGAGAACGAAACCACGTCGGATCTTGCGCTGCAGGCTGCACGCGCGGCGCTGGCCGTTGCGGGACTGACCGCCGACGATCTTGACGCGATCATCCTTGCCACCTCGACCGCCGATCTGACGTTTCCGTCGGCCGCGACGATGGTTCAGTCGGCACTTGGCATGAACAAGGGCTTCGCCTTCGACGTGCAGGCGGTCTGCGCCGGGTTTGTGTTTGCGCTGGCCAATGCCAACGCGCTGATCATGTCGGGCCAGGCGACGCGCGTGATGGTGATCGGCGCCGAAACCTTCAGCCGGATCCTCGATTTCACCGATCGCGCTACTTGCGTGCTGTTCGGCGATGGCGCGGGCGCTGTCATCCTTGAGGCCACCGAGGGCAACGGCACGTCCGAGGATCGCGGGATCCTCGCGACCGACCTCAATTCCGACGGCCGCTACCGCGACCTGCTTTACGTCGATGGCGGGGTTTCGACCACCGGCACGGCGGGGGTCGTGAAGATGATGGGGCCGGAGCTGTTCAAACATGCCGTCGTCAAGCTGGCCGAAACTGCCGTCACGGCGCTGAACAAGGCCGGGCTGAGCGAGGCTGATCTTGACTGGATCGTGCCGCATCAGGCCAATATCCGGATCATCGCGGGCACCGCGAAAAAGCTGGGTCTGTCGATGGATAATGTCGTCGTGACGCTTCAGGATCATGGCAATACTTCTGCCGCATCGATTCCCCTGGCGCTGTCGTGCGGCAAGGCCGAGGGCAAGTTCAAGCCCGGTCAGATCCTGCTGATGGAGGCGATCGGCGGCGGATTGGCCTGGGGATCGGTCGTTTTACGCTGGTAAACGGCTTCAATCTGCCTGTTAGCCCCGTATTCCAAGCTCTTGATATTGACTCGGAAATTGCCCTCGCCCTATGGTTTTTGAAATTTGGCCAAGGGGGGACGGTATGAGTGACAAGACTTTGACGCGGATGGACCTTTCGGAATCTGTATTCCGCGAGGTGGGGCTAAGCCGGAACGAATCCGCACAACTCGTGGAAAGCGTGCTGTCCCATATCTCTGATTCGCTGGCCGAGGGCGAGACGGTCAAGATTTCGTCGTTCGGCACGTTCAGCGTCCGTGACAAGGCCGCCCGGATCGGCCGCAATCCGAAAACCGGGGAAGAGGTGCCGATCCTGCCGCGCCGGGTTCTGACCTTCCGGCCATCGCACCTGATGAAAGACCGCGTTGCTGCCGGCAATTCGCGCTAGGATCTGACCTCGATGGACAAATCCCCGGATGCATTTCGCACCATCAGCGAGGTGGCCGACTGGCTTGGCACGCCCACGCATGTGCTGCGGTTCTGGGAAAGTCGCTTTACCCAGGTGAAGCCGGTCAAGCGGGCCGGTGGTCGCCGCTACTACCGGCCTGCGGATATGGAGCTGTTGGGCGGCATCAAGAAACTGCTGCACGATGACGGGATGACCATTCGGGGCGTTCAAAAGCTGCTGCGCGAAGAAGGCGCGAAACATGTCGCCGCGCTGTCGCAGTCGCTCGATATCGACGCGGCACCGGGGTCGCAGGGTGACGCCGCGATTGATGCGAGCGCCCTGCCCGACCACAGCGAAGACGCACCGGCAGCGCCGATGGTCACGGACGCGCCGCAAGACGACCCCGACAATGTCGTGCCGCTGTCGCGCACGCTGGCAGAGACCGAACAGCGCCGGGCGTCGGCTGCTGCCAGACAACCCGAGGTTCGAACCCCGGATCCGGTCGCGCCACTGCGCGAGGGCCGGCAGCGCGATCTCTTGGATGATGTGCCCGCCGCGCCCGAGGCCGATGAGACGACCGGGTCCGAGAACGCGGATGCTGAGGCTGAGGAAGCGGATGCCGAGGCAGCGGTTGAGCCTGCCGAAAAATCGGCGGCAGAGCCCGTTGCGGCAGAGCCTGCCGAAGTGGCGAAGGAATCTGCCCCGGTGGCCGAGGCACCTGTCGCACCCGTTGCCCGGCCTGCAGCAGTCTCGGTTCCGCCGGATCTGGCTGACGATGACGCGACGCTTCCCCATATCACCGGCGTCGCAGAACTGTTGCGCCGGACGCAGAGCAGGCCGCAGGCGGAACGACCGACGGTGACGGACCTCGGGCCGCTGTACAAACGACTTGTCGCGCTGCGCGACAGGATGCCGACAAAGTAACGGACCCCTGCCCTGACCTTGCACATTTTCCCGACAGTTCCGGCTTGCCCCCGCGTGCAAAAACAGTATGTAGGGGCCGAAGTCGGGCTATGGCGCAGCCTGGTAGCGCGTCCGTCTGGGGGACGGAAGGTCGCAGGTTCGAGTCCTGCTAGCCCGACCAATCACCAAAACGCCCCCGCCTTTCCCGGCGGCGGGCGTTTTTGTTAGGGTGGTAGCGATGAGCGGACCCGGAGTCCTTCCCGACAGCGCGATCCGCGCGATGATCGATGCGGGCCAGATCGCCGCCGATACCCCGATCACCGCCGATCAGATTCAACCCGCCTCGCTGGACCTGCGTCTTGGGCTGACCGCCTACCGCGTCCGCGCCTCATTCCTTGCCGGCAAGGGCCGCACTGTCGCGGATCGTCTTGCTGAATTCACCATGCACCAGATCGATCTGACACATGGTGCCGTGCTGGAAAAGGGCTGCGTTTATGTCGTGCCGCTGATGGAGCGGCTGGTGCTGCCCAAGGGCACAAGCGCCGCCGCTTCCGCCAAATCCTCGATCGGGCGGCTGGACCTTCTGACCCGGATCATCACTGACAACGGCACCGAATT
>JBBKVT010000024.1:0-4427 GCA_037968535.1 Paracoccaceae bacterium | reverse complement strand
CACCAGTTCCTGCCGCCGATGGCCAACGTACCCGCGCATATTCTCAAACCCTGGGCAACCGAGGTCGAGGAAGCGTCGGGTGGGCGCATCAAGATCGAGCATTTCGATGCGATGGCGCTTGGCGGCCGGCCGCCGGAACTGATCGATCAAGCGATCGATGGCGTCGTTGATATCGTCTGGACTTTGCCGGGTTACACGCCGGGCCGCTTTCCGCGGTCCGAGGTGTTCGAACTGCCGTTCATGATGACGGATGCCCCGGCCACTGCTCTCGCGTTCCAGCAGATGATCGACGATGATTTTCAGGCCAGTGAGTATGCGGACGTGAAAATCCTTGCCGGCTGGGTCCACGGTCCCGGCGTGATCCACACCAACAGGCCGGTTCGGACGATGGACGACATGAAGGGCCTGAAGCTGCGCGGTCCGACCCGTGTCATCAATGACCTGTTGTCCGAACTTGGTGCGACCTCGGTCGGGATGCCGGTGCCGGCGATCCCGGAATCGCTGTCGAAGGGTGTGATCGATGGCGCCGTGATTCCGTGGGAAGTGACGCCATCGCTCAAGCTTGCGGAACTGGTAAGCAACCACACAGAGTTTGCCGGCAAGGAAGCGCTTTACACGGCAGTATTTGTTCTGGCGATGAACAAGGCCAAATTCGAAAGCCTGCCCGAGGATCTGCGCACAATTCTCGATGAGCATTCCGGCGCCCGCTTCGCGAAATTCGCAGCAGAGACGATGGCCGAGTATGACGTGCCGGGCCGTGACGCGGCGGTGGCGCACGGCAATACGATCGTCACCATCCCCGAGTCCGAGGTTGCACAATGGAAAGAAGCGTCCAAACCCGTGGTCGAACGCTGGCTTGCGGACATGGATGGTCGTGGCATCGACGGTCAGGCGCTGATCGACCGGGCCAAGGCACTGATCGTGGAAAACGGCGGCTGAGCGCTTTGCTGCGGTAGCCATCGGCCATGCCGCGAGGTAAGACATCTGAACCGGGCCGGAAGCGCCGCTTTCGGCCCGGCGCGTGACAGGGAGCGGCCAACAAGGCCGGGGACATTGGGCAAGACACTTGATCGTGGTGTAGAAGCGTTGGCGCGCCTGAGTGCCTATGCCGGCGGGCTGGTTCTGTTGGCCGTCGTGGTGATGACCTGCATCTCGATCACCGGGCGCACGCTTGGCGGGATCGCGCCGGCGCTTGGTCCGATACCTGGCGATTTCGAGCTGGTCGAGATGGGAATTGGATTTGCCATTTTCGCCTTCCTGCCCTGGTGCCAACTGAAACGCGGTCACGCCACCGTCGATCTTCTGCAACCCCGGTTCGGACGGCGAATGAACGCTTTCACGGATTTCATATCTGATCTTCTGATGTTCATCGCCGCAGCATTGATCGGCTGGCGATTGTGGCAGGGAATGCTGGACAAGAAAGGCTATACCGAGACCACCTTCATCCTGCAATTTCCGGTCTGGATAGGCTACGCCGCAGCGCTGGCCGGGGCGGTCGTCTTCGTGGTGATCAGCCTCTACTGTGTCGGGCGCTCGGCCCGGCTGCTCGCAGAAGCCGCAAGATGACCAACTTCGAGATTGGCCTGTGGTCGTTTCCAGTCCTTCTTGCGCTGATTTTCCTGCGCATCCCAATCGGGTTGGCAATGTTGGCTGTCGGATTTCTCGGCAATTACGTCGTCACCGGATCAACCTCGATGATGCTGAGCCAGATGAAGCATCTGGTCTATGGCACCTTCTCCAGTTATTCGCTGTCGATCGTGCCCTTGTTCCTGCTGATGGGCCAGTTCGCGACGCTGAGCGGGATGTCCGCCGCGTTGTTCAAAGCCGCCGAGGCGTGGCTGGGTCACCGCAAGGGCGGCGTTGCGATGTCGGCGATCGGAGCTTGTGCAGGGTTCGGCGCGATTTGCGGATCATCACTGGCGACAGCGGCCACCATGGGGCAAGTGGCATTGCCGGAACTGCGCCGCTACGGCTATTCCGGGCCGCTGGCGACCGGCACGCTGGCAGCGGGCGGCACGTTGGGCATCCTGATCCCGCCATCTGTGATTTTGGTGATCTATGCCATTCTGACAGAACAGAATATCGCCAAGCTCTTCGTCGCGGCCTTCGTGCCGGGCATCCTCGCGGCTTTGGGCTACATGGCGTGTATCGCGATCTACGTCCGGATAGTGCCGAATTCGGGTGGGGTTCAGGACAGGCTTGCCTATGGTGCACGATTCCGGGCCCTGGTTGCTGTTTGGCCGGTCATGCTGATCTTCGTCGCAGTGGTCGGCGGTATATACGGTGGCATTTTCACGCCGACCGAAGCGGCCGCGGTAGGTGCGGCCGGTACTGCGCTAATCGCGCTTTTCTCGGGCGGGCTTGGACTGGGCAAAACCGCGCAAGCTGTTCTTGCAACGGCGAATTCGACTGCAATGATCTTCCTGATCGTTCTGGGGGCGGCGTTTTTTAATGGCTTCCTGGCGCTCACTCAGGTGCCGCAGCACACCGCCGAATGGGTGGGCGCGCTGGCGCTGTCGCCCTGGATCATCCTGTCGGTGGTGCTGCTGCTTTACCTGGCTTTCGGTTGCATCATGGACAGCCTTTCGATGATCCTGCTGACCGTGCCGATCTTCTTCCCGATCATGATGGTGCTCGATTTCGGAATGAGTGCCGAGGATTTCGGACTTTGGTTCGGCATCCTCGTGCTGATCGTGGTCGAGGTCGGGCTGATTACACCGCCGGTGGGGATGAACCTCTTCGTCATCAACTCGATGGCGCGCGACATTCCGATCGGTCAGACCTTCCGCGGGGTATTTCCGTTCGTGCTAACCGATATCATCCGCGTGGCAATCCTGACCGCATTTCCGCCGATTACGCTGGCACTGGTCTGGTTGATCTACTGACATGCCGCGTCGTACTTGAAACAGGGCCGGGCTGGAAATGCGGCAGTCAGATGCCGGCGTACCAGTCGTAATAACCCACATCCTCCCAAAATCCGCCTTTGCCCAGGCCGATATCAGATAGGCTGGCAACTGCGTTGACCGCCATGACGAACTTGGCGTGTTTGTAGCCAAGTTGGCGTTCCACACGAAGCCGCAGCGGCGCCCCGTGACCGATCGGCAGGTTGGCGTCATTCATGCCGTAGGCAAGGATCGTCTGCGGGTGGAAAGCATCGACCAGATCAATGCTTTCGTAGTAGGTGACGCCGTCGAAATCGTCGGCGCAGCGAAAGACGATGTAGCGGGCGTCTGGCGACAATTGCGCCTCGTCAAGCAGTGTCGCCAGCGGAACTCCGGTCCATTTGCCAATAGCGCTCCAACCTTCGACGCAATCGTGGCGGGTGATCTGGCTGCGCGCGGGCTTCGACTTGAGATCAGAAAGCGAGTAGTTTTGAGGTCTGGCGATCAGGCCGCCGACCGGCAGCTTCCAATTCGCGAAACCGTCGTCCTGATGCCGACGGTAATCGTCGGACCCGGGCTGGACGTTGCCGTTGGTGCGGAAATCAGGCGACATTTGCGACGGATCAAATTCGCGGGCCAGCGCATTCGAGCCGAACAGTCGATGCGCCCTATACGACAGCCATTCCCCCGAGGACAGTACCGCGCTGCGGAAGCCCGCGCTGGCGCCGACGCGGTCGCAGCCAAGGATCAGGGTCGGCGTGGCCAACACGATGCCGGTCAGGACCGAGCGGCGGCTGAGCGGGGCGGTCATCAGGATTTCTCTTTCGGCAGGCGGAAGCGCCCGGTGATCATCGAACGAATTTCGTTGAACGGGCCAGCCAGGATCACCATCAGGATATGAACGAAAAAGAACAGGATCAGCATCGCAGCGGTGATGAAATGGATCGAGCGGGCCGATTGCCGGCCGCCGAAAAGGTCCAGAAGCCAGGGCCAAGTCGCGTCCATCGACGGTGACATCGTCAGCCCAGAGAGGATCATCACCGGGATCAGCACCATGATGACGCCAAGATAGCTGACTTTCTGCAGGATATTATAATTCAGCGCCGCCGCGCCCTTGGGAAAATTCAGGACCGCGTGGTGCTTGATATCCTGCCAGATGTGGCGCGGGCGAAGCTCTTCTCGTTTCGGCAACAGGTCACGGCGCAGGTGGCCATTGAGCAAGCTCCAGATCCCGTAAGTGATAGTGCCAAATGCAAATACCCAGGCGAAAGTCAGGTGCCAGCGCCGCGCGAGCCCGAGATTATAGCCAGAGGGGATGGTTGCCCAGCCAGGAAACGCGGTGGCCGTCGGACGTCCCGTCGGCCCGGTCCAAAGGCCCAGTACGCCGGTAGTCTTCACGCTGGTATCACCCAGACGCAGGTAGCCCTCGTTGTCCGAGGCTCCGATCTGGAACCAGGCGTAATCCGGATTGGCGCCATACTGGCCCCAGTAAAGCCGAGGATGAGCGTTGAAGATCATCAACCCGCTGCCCAGTAGTATCACAAG
>JBBKVT010000023.1:0-9153 GCA_037968535.1 Paracoccaceae bacterium | reverse complement strand
TTCCTCTTGATCTCGGGCCGCCCGATCGAGGAACCGGTGGCCTGGCACGGACCCATCGTGATGAACACCCAGGCCGAGTTGCGCCAGGCGATGCAGGATCTGCAAAACGGAACCTTCATCCGCGCCCCGCATTGAGATTGCGGACGGTGCTTGCCAGCTTTGGGGTGAATAACTAGCATCGGCAGAAAAGGGCGAAACCGATGCTTTTATTCCTCCATGCGGTCGTGTGGATCCTCGCCCTGATCGTGCTGACCGTGACCGCCCTGGCACTGACCACCAGTCACCGTTGGTGGGTCAGGATGTGGGATTTCCCGCGCGTGCACATCCTTGTCACCGCAATGGCGGGCATCCTGCTGGCGATCTTCATCGGCGGGTCGATCTGGCCCTTCTTGGTCCTGCTCGGCTGCGCGATCTACCAGGGCCTCAAGATATTCCCGTTCACTGCTTTCGCCCGGCCCGAGGTTGCCTTTCGCCCCGCAGCACCAGACCGGACCGCAATCACTGTCGTCGCCAGCAATGTCGAGATGGAGAACGCCGATCACGCCAGCGTTGCCCGGATGATCGCGCGCGAAGACCCCGATATCCTGCTGTTGATGGAAACCGATGAAACCTGGCAGCTGGCGCTCGACGCCCAGTTGAAGACCTACCCGACCGTGGTGGCGCATCCGCTCTCGAACCATTACGGCATGATCTTCGCCACGCGGCTGACCGCGCATTCGGCCAAGACCGTATTTCTGGCCGATGACGAAACACCGACCCTGCTGGCCGATCTTGAAACGCCGGGTGGTCAGCAGTTTCATTTCATCGGCCTGCACCCGCGCCCGCCGGTTCCCGGCGACGACACCGAAGAACGCGACCAGCAGATCAAGACCGCCGCCACGTTGACCCGCAATTCAGTGCATCCGGTCGTCGCAATGGGCGACTTCAACGATGTCGCATGGTCCTGGACGACGACGCGGTTTCGCCATCACGGCCAGTTCCTTGATCCCCGGATCGGACGCGGCATGATGTCCAGTTTCGACGCCCGCCGGCGTCTGCTGCGGTTTCCGATCGACCAGATGTATGTCACCGCAGGCATCCGGATCGCCTCTTTCTCGCTGTGCGAAGCGGTCGGGTCCGATCACTTTCCGCTGCGCGCCGTGTTCTCGATCGACGGTCCCCGCCGGGCCGAGACCGCCGCCGAGCCCATAGCAGGACAAGCACCCAAATGACCGTTCATATCGGAGCAAACTCCGGCGAAATCGCCGAAACTGTTCTGCTGCCCGGCGATCCCTACCGCGCGAAATGGGCGGCAGAGAAGTTTCTCGACAGCCCCAAACTGGTCAACGAAGTGCGCGGGATGCTGGGATTTACCGGCACCTGGAACGGCAACCGGGTGACGATACAGGGGTCGGGCATGGGCATGCCGTCACTGTCGATCTACGTGAATGAACTGATCCGCGACTACGGCGCCGAAACGCTGATCCGCATCGGGTCGTGTGGCGCGATGCAGGACCGGGTGAAGCTGCGCGAGGTGATCCTTGCGATGACCGCCTCAAGCCTGTCGACGCCGTCACGCGGCATCTTCCGCGAGTTGAACTTCGCGCCCGCCGCCGACTGGTCGCTGCTTCGCGCCGCCGCCAGCGCTGCTGAAGCGAAGGGGGTCGCGACCCATGTCGGCGGGATCTACTCCTCGGACGTGTTTTACGACGAGCGTCCCGATCTGAACGAACAGATGACCCGCCACGGCATCCTGGGGGTCGAGATGGAGGCGGCGGAACTTTACACCCTCGCCGCCCGCTACGGCAAACGCGCGCTGGCGGTGCTGACGGTGTCCGACCACCTGATCACCGGCGAGGCGCTGCCCTCTGCCGACCGCGAACGCAGCTTTGCCGACATGGTCGAGATCGCTTTGGAAGCCGCATTTTCCTGAGCGCGCCGGGGGTTTTCCACCCCCGAACCCCCGGAGGATATTTCCCAACGGATGAGGATCAGGCGCCGTGGCTGCGGCTGTAGCCGTTCGGCATTGGCGGCGACCATCCGGCGGGTGACTTGGCGGGTCCGAATACTTCGACCAGCAGCGGGTGGCAGGCGGCGGTGTCGCTGGAATGTTCGGCCGAACAATCGCCGCCCGGACAGGCGCTGAGACCACCGATTAGGTCGATCTCGGCGAAAAACTCGATGTAGTCGCCGGGCCGCACCGGGCTGGCTTTCATGAAATACTGGCCGGTGTCGCGGCTGAAGCCGGTGCTCATGAACACGTTGAGCACGTCATGGACGAGCGCCTCTGCCTCATGCAGCGGCAGGTCGGTTTCCGCGGCAAGCGCGCGGGTCAGGTTCGAATGACAGCAGTGGTGATAGTCGCCGCCTGCCAGCAACCGGTGCGTATAGGGATCGCAGCGGGTGCCGATCACGTCATGGACCGAGCCGCCATGCGCATCGAACCCGTACCAGTCGAGCGTATCGTCGATGATCGTGGCCATCGGGCGGAGTGTCGGGAAAGACGACCACATCCGGTCGCCGGTCGACAGATGCGTGCCGTGCAGCGCGCGGGACTTGCCGGAATAGAACCGTTCCGACAGGTCTGCGGCGTTCCACAGGTTCAGATCACCGACCTGCGGCCCCTCGACCGATGTTATGCGAAAGATCTGGCCCGCTTTGAGGTGAAACGTGCGGGCATCGCGCGGCGGCACCAATATCTCGGCCAGTTTCGCGGCGTCCTGACGAACGGCGCGATAGGCCACGAGATCGGGCTGTGGCAAGGTTTCTACCGGATAGCAAATGACCGGCGCAACTGCTTGACGGGCGGCGGCATCGACGGGAGGGCGGTGTTGGGGGCTGCGCAGTTTCATCCGGTTCGCCTTGGGTCACTGGGGTCAGCGCCAGAAAGCCGGAAACCGGGGCAAAAGAAAAGGCCCCGTCCAAAGACGGAGGCATTCCGACTTGCAGGACACGCGGAGGGCCCCGCCGGTTGCCGTCCGCCCGTACGCGTTCTTCGTTGACCGTCGGCTCGAACCCTTCACGACTTTCCCGGCGATGCGGGACATTTCGTGAGTGAGTGGCCGGTACTTGTTTGTGTTTGCGCCTGATCGAGGTCCGCCATTGCGTCGAGATCCTCGACAAATCGATGTGCCCATGTGAGGGCGGCATCGACGAGGCAACAGCCTAACGCCGCCAGAAATCACGGTGCGGGGCAAGAAGCTCGTTTTCAATGTCGGGGAAGGGGCCGTGCACCCCGATCTTTTTCTGTCCATGGCTGAGCACAGTCCGCGAGGGCAAGTTCAAGGTTGGGTTTGCGGCATGGTCGCCCGTCAACTCGAGCAGCTTCTCCTCTTCGTAACCAAAGACCAGGCGACCGATATTGGCCCAATACAGCGTGCCAGTGCACATGGCACAGGGCTCGCCGGTCGAGACCAGCGTGCACGTCCAGAGGAACTCGGGCGAGTATGTGACTGCGGCGCGCCGCGCAAGCTCGGTTTCGGCGTGATGCACAGTATCGATATTGCCCTGGCGCATGAGGACGGTGTCGTCGGGGCCAACCAATACCGCGCCGAACGGGTGATGACCGTGTGCGGCTGCACTGACGGCAACGGCATTGGCGGCGAGAATGTGGGTGATCATCTGGTCGCGGGTCATGTCGAGCAGCCTCCCTTGTACGGAGGCAAAAGTCGCGCCTCGCGACGGCAACACGTAATACGAATCCTGCTGTCGCCGATATTATCATAGCGAGTGCATACCGGAAATCGGCTAAATCAGCCCGCCAGCAGGTCGGCAACGTCCACAACGAAGTAGTTGGCGGGAAGCTCGTACTTCCCGCCCACGCCAGGCGAGTCTTTATGGCAAGTCATTGGCCGGGTTTCCGATTGTCCGACCATCCGCAGAAGCGGTGCACTACAACAGGAAATGCCCCGTCCGAAGACGGGGCACTTATCATCAGGCGGCGCGGCTGAACCGCTTGCCTTGCGGCTTGCCACCGCTGCGGCGGCGGTTCTGGCCCTGCGGCTTGGGCGGGCCGCCGCGACCACGGCCCTTGCCCTTGCCACCCGCTGGCTCTTCATGCGCCCAGGGCGTTCCTTGGGCCACCGGGATGCTTAGCCCCATGGTCTTTTCGATCGCCCGGAGTTCGCCCATTTCGGCAGGCGCACAGAACGCCACGGCAGATCCGTCGTTACCGGCCCGCGCGGTCCGGCCGATCCGGTGCACGTAGTTTTCCGGCACGTTCGGCAGGTCGTAATTGTAGACATGGCGCACGTCCGGGATGTCGATGCCGCGTGCGGCGACATCGGTGGCGACCAGCACCCGCAGACGGCCTTCGCGGAACGCCCGCAATGCGCGTTCACGCTGGCCCTGGCTTTTGTTGCCATGGATCGAGCCTGCCGCGAAACCGACGGCTTCGAGCGATTTCATCAGCTTTTCCGCGCCGTGCTTGGTGCGTGAAAAGACCAGTGCCAGTTCGTCGCGATGCGCGTCCAGCTTTTCCTTCAGCATTTCGGACTTCTGCGCCTGCGGCACGAAGATCACCGACTGGGTGATCTTGTCGGCGACCTTGCCCGCAGGGCTGACCTCGACCCGAAGCGGCTTGTTCAGGTAGGCGGCGGCGATCTCTGCCATCTGCTTGGCCATCGTGGCCGAGAACAGCATCGTCTGGCGTTCGGCGGGCAGCATCGTCGCGATCTTGCGCAGCGCATGCACGAAGCCGAGGTCGAGCATCTGGTCAGCCTCGTCCAGCACCAGGAATTCGGTTTCCGCCAGCGTGATCGCGCGGCGGTCGATCAGGTCCAGCAGACGGCCCGGCGTGGCTACGAGGATATCCAGTCCGCGCTCCATCCGCTTGATCTGCACGTTGATCGACTGGCCGCCGACGACGACACCGATCTTGAGATGGGTCTTCTCGATGAACGGACGAATTGCGTCGGCGATCTGGCCTGCCAGTTCACGCGTTGGCGCAAGGATCAGGCCGCGCGCAGTCTTCGGGTTCGGCTTGCGGCCGGCGGCGGCCATCAGATGCACCATCGGCAGGCCAAAGGCCGCCGTCTTGCCGGTGCCGGTCTGGGCCAGACCCATCACGTCGCGGCCCTGAAGGACCAGCGGGATCGCCTTTTCCTGAATCGGAGTCGGCTCGGTCATGCCCTGTTCGGTCAGCCGCTCGACGATTCGATCGGAAAGCCCAAGTTCTTTGAAAGTCAGCAAAATCTACCTTTTCTCACGGACCGCCCAATGCGACCGCGTCAATATGAATGCAACCGACAGGGAACACATCCGCAGATCGGTCTTCGCATGGATGGCGATCAGCGCTTAACCTTGGGGCGGAATTGCCCCGTGGCTGTCTGATCGTCGGACCCCTGCGTGATGTGGGAACCTTAGGGGATCACGTGCTGTGATCGCTGGCCAAGCTGCAATCCGGTCTTTCTAAACGGCGGATCTTCACTGCTCACGCGGCAGGAGGCTTAGTCAATGGCTGTCACATCGGGTGTTTGGCGACCAAAGTCAAGGCGTTGCGTTGCGGCATTTTGGTGTGGGTGGCATTTCGGCTCAGCCCAGAACCGGAAATTCCAGCGTTATCGTTGTGCCAATGGCCTCAGAGCCGTAAACTATCCCGCCGCCCAGCTGCGCCGCAGAGGCTTCCAGTATCTTCAGCCCAAAGCCATGGTCCGCTTGCTGCGCCGCACTACTAAGTCCGATGCCATTGTCGGAACACCGCAATTGCGCCATGTCACCCGCAAGCTGGTTCACCGTGATCTGAACCCAACCCGCCTGCCCGTCCGGAAATGCGTGTTTGAATGAGTTTGCGGCGAATTCGTTGACCACGATACCAATTGCCGCGGCCTGGCTGGAGTTGACTTCGACATCCGCTACATCCGTCTCGATCCTGACCGTCGCAGGTGCGGATTCGCGCATCGAGCCGACCACATTGGCGATGAAATCATGCAGGTTTATTCGGTCGCCCACATTGGTCTTGTAAAGTAGTTCGTGCAACGCGGCGACAGATGAGATGCGCTGTTGCACCGTCGCAAGCGCCGCGCGCGCCTCTTCTCCCTTTACCGCGCGGGCCTGAATCCGCGTCAGCGACGCGATGGCCTGAAGCGAGTTCTTGACCCGGTGGTGCACTTCCATGCCCAACACGTCCGCTGTCTTCAGCAAGCGGCGCAGCTCCATCTGGTTCTTGACCTGCCGCGCCAGCACCCGAAGCGTCTCGCGTTGCAGCGGCGTCAATTGCATCGGCGAGTCGTGCAGCACGCAGAGTGTGCCAAGCGGCAGACCGTCGGCGGTTTTCAAAAGCGCGCCGGCGTAAAACCGCAACCCCTGTTCAGCGGTGCAAAGCGGATTGTCCTTCATCCGGTCGTCAGCCAGCGTATCGGGGATTTCAACAAAATCATCTTGCAGAATGGCGTGCGAACACAGCGAAGTTTCCAGCGGCGTTTCGCGCACGCCAAGGCCAACCTCGGCCTTGAACCACTGGCGTTCCGCGTCAATCAGGTTGACCACCGAAACCGAGGTGCCGCAGATTTTGGCGGCCAGCGCCACCACCTCGTCGAATTCCGCTTCCCGATCGGTGTCGAGAATCTCGTAGGAATAGAGTGCCTTCAGCCGTTCAGGCTGTTGCGGGTGCACGTCCGCCTTCATATGTTGCCCTGCCCCGCGCTGCTACGGCAACCATTATCGCGTCTGGGGCGAGTGCTATCAAGTCGAAATACCCGGTCGGCGCTCAGACCACCCGTTCGACCATCATCTTCTTGATCTCGGCGATCGCCTTGGCCGGGTTCAGGCCCTTGGGACAGGTCTTGGTGCAGTTCATGATCGTGTGGCAACGATACAGCTTGAACGGGTCTTCCAGATCGTCCAGCCGCTCGCCCGTCGCCTCGTCGCGGCTGTCCACGATCCAGCGATGTGCGTGCAACAATGCTGCGGGGCCAAGATAGCGGTCGCCGTTCCACCAGTAGCTGGGGCACGAGGTCGAGCAGCAGGCGCACATGATGCATTCGTAATCGCCATCCAGCTTGGCACGATCCTCGATCGATTGGCGCCATTCCTTTTGCGGCTGGTTCGTCTTGGTTTCGAGCCAGGGTTTGACGCTGGCATGCTGGGCGTAGAAATGCGTGAGGTCCGGCACCAGATCCTTGATCACCGGCAGGTGCGGCAGCGGATATATCTTGATGTCGCCCTTGATCTCGTCCAGCCCGTAGGTGCAGGCCAGTGTGTTGATCCCGTCGATGTTCATCGCGCAAGATCCGCAGATGCCTTCGCGGCAGGACCGGCGGAAGGTCAGCGTCGGATCAATGTCAGTCTTGATCTTGATCAGCGCGTCCAGAACCATCGGGCCGCAGGTGTCGGTATCGACAAAATAGGTGTCGACCCGCGGGTTCTCGGCGTCGTCCGGGTTCCAGCGGTAGACGCTGACCTTGCGGACGTTCTTGGCACCCGCAGGCTTGGGCCAGGTCTTGCCGGTGGTGATCCGGCTGTTCTTGGGAAGCGTCAGTTCAACCATGTCTCTACCTCGGAAGTTGCGCGAGTGCGGCGGGGCCGACGCATTGCACCGTCGCGGGCCGGCTGGCGATGGTCAGGATGATCTGTATCGTCGCCTCGTCGGGCCCGGTCAGCGCGCCGGTGGCGATGTTCAGGATTTCCTGATCGGTGGCATTATCGATAATGCAATCGGTGAAGGGCGCGGCATCGACGCCGGGAAGCCGCATCGCGATGGCGTTGGTCACCACGCTTTTGGCGGTGTTGCGCGCGGTCTGCTGAACCATCTGTTCGCCGCCGGTGCAGGCCGACAGAGCCACCAGCACCGCGCCAATTGTCAGAACCGATTTCATGCCCGCCCCCTGTAGTTGTCCCGGAATTCCTTACGTATCACGATCTTGAGTCCTGACCATACCGCGTCAATGGCGCAGACCTTCACATCGACCAGATCGTGGCGCAAGGCGCAGTCGCGGATCCAGTCCTCGGTCACGTCCGTGGGCACCTTCGACGCCTTCTTCGGCCAGCTCATCCAGATCATCCCGTCGGGGTCGATCCGGTCGCGCAAGCCCGGTGTCGCGGCCTCGACCGTGGCGGCGCTGGCGGTGAAGAGATGGGCATAGTCCAGCCCGCGCGCTGCAACTTCGCGCCAGTTGTCGACCTCTTCGAGCGATCGGAACGCACGTTCCGATGCGAGTGCGCGCAATGAGGCCGGCAGGCCGATGAAGGCCACCGCTTGCCCGTCCTTCAGGCCCAGCTTGGTGGCCAGGGGCGTGCCCGAATATCCTGCCGTCTCTGCCATCATAACCTCGGTGGCCGGACCGGGGAATGCCCGGTTCTGGCCTCGACGCAGCGGGTATAGACGGTCTGCGGATCGCGCCCTGCGACGCTGTCGCTCGACAGCGCAACGCCAAGGTCGAAGTCGGACTCGAAGCCGCCGCTGCCACCGCCGATCTTGACCTGTCCGGTGACACCAGAGGTCGCGCGGGCGCGTTCCTCGCATTCGCGCGCCGCCCGTTCCGGCGATATCGGCCCGCAGGCGGACAGCACCAGAGCGCTGGTCAAAAGAGAGGCGGCGCATCGCATCATTGCGCGGCGACTACCGGCAGTGCTGCGATGCACTGGGCGGTCACCGGACGCTGCACGACCTCGGCCACCAGATCGCGCGATTCCGCAGTAACCTTGGTGGTGTCGGTCACCCCGAGCTTCACGATCTCGGCGTAGGTCATGCCCTTGATCACGCAATCCGCCGCCGCAGCGCTGTCGACCTGCGGATGGGTCTGGGCCAGCAGCCGTTCGGCGACCGAATGTGTACCCTTCCGCGATCCGTCATAAATAATCGCGGCGGGCGCGCAGCCCGACAGCAGCACGGCGGCAGCACTTGTCAGAAGTATCAGGCGCATCAGTAAACCCTCGCTTTTGGTGCGATCTTTTTAAGATCAATTCCGCCATCCTCTTGTTTGGACAGCGGTTCGAGATGGACGTCGCGGTAGGTCAGTTTGACCTTGGTGCCGTCAACCGTCGCCAGCGTATGTTTACGCCAGGTCTGATCGTCGCGGTCGGGGTAGTCTTCCTGCGCATGGGCACCGCGGCTTTCCTTGCGCGCCTCGGCGCTGACGATTGTCGCCAACGCGTTCGGCATCAAGTTGGTCAGTTCCAGCGTTTCCATCAGGTCGCTGTTCCAGATCAGGCTGCGGTCGGTGACGTGCAGATCGT
>JBBKVT010000022.1:0-3601 GCA_037968535.1 Paracoccaceae bacterium | reverse complement strand
GGCGATCCCAAGATCCTGTCTTGACGACTACGTGCGTGTCGAATGCGGCAGCGTGCTCCTCCATCTGCCAGAAATGGGCGTGGTGGATGTCTGCCACCCCGTCGACGTCGCGGACGGCGACGACGACCGCGCCGTTGTCGATGTCCGGAGGGCTGCCGAGCATCAGAGTCCGGATTGGGCCGCCGATCTCGGTGAAAGCGAGGTAGAGAATATAGAGCGCGATGCCGATGGTTATCGCAGGGTCGACCCATCGCATGTCGTAGAGGATGATCATCGCGCCACCAATGATCACGGCGACCGAAGCCAGCGCGTCAGACAGGTTGTGCACAAACAGCGCGCGGATGTTCACGCTGCCCTTCTGCATGGAATAGGTGAGCAGCGCCGTCAGCGTGTCCACCACCAGCGCGACGCCGCCCAGAATCACCACCGTCCAGCCGGCGACCTCGGGCGGGTCGATCATTCTGCTGCTGCCTTCGAAAATCAGGTAGAATCCGACGAGGATCAGCGTGGTGTAATTGATCAGCGCCGCAACGATCTCGATCCTGCCGTAGCCGAATGTCATGTCCTCGTCCGCAGGGCGACGCGCGATCTTGCGCGCGGCGAAGGCGATGACCAGCGAGGCCATGTCGGAGAAGTTGTGAAGCGCATCGGCGATCAGGGCAAGGCTGCCCGAAAGGAGTCCGCCGACGACCTGTGCAACGGTCAGAAGCGCGTTGGCCCAGATCGCGATGGACACACGCCGGTCGCCGGACTTGGGGTCGATATGACCGCTAGCGTGGTCGTGAGGCATCGTTTGCTCTCTTCGCTCCTGGCGTCGTCTTTATCAACCGCGTGACGCTCCGCGTATGCGAGGAAGTGTCATTCGATCACCCCCAGCCGAAAAAACTACAGGCTGGCACCGCCGACAATGATGACCGCAGCATAGATGGAAAGCACGCGGAGCCCCAGAGCATTGCCGCCGACCGCCGCGGAAATCCCGCCCTTAACTGCCGTGTTGACCGATGCGGCGATGAAGATCGCGGTCGCGCCGTTCAAGGCAGTCAGATCGCCGCCGACCAGTTTCGACACCGAGATCGTCAACGAACCCAGATCGGTCACACCGGACAGGGCCGCCGCCGCATAAACCCCACCCGTCCCGATCCAGACCTTCAGGTAGTGGACAGCCAGCAAGACGATCGCAAGCGGCGCACCGAACGAGAGCGCCGCCTCGAGTTTGAGTGGGTTCGCGACGCCCTCGGGTTCACCCTGATTGTCCTCGCCGCGTCCGGCCAGGAGCCTTACAAGTCCGGCCCCGGCACCACCACGACCGCCCACCAGATCTCATAGGGATTGAGCGTCGAGCCGGGCCCGTAGCCCTGATCCGGCAGAAGCGGCAGGATCACGACTGAAATAAGGGCCAGCTTGAGCAGGGCCTCCAGCTCGAGCCGTTCGACCCATTGGTGCAGCCTCGTCTTGATGGACAGAAGCAATGCGGCTATCACGGCGACGGCGGCGGCAGGCGCCATCTCGCCCAAAACCGACGCCGCACCCAGCGAGAAGGCGAGCAAAAACGCGATCTCGGTCGTCAACCCGAAATCCCGGTCATCTTTCAAGCGAACCCAATAGCTTACAGCTAGCAGACACGAGAGTCCGAGAAAGGTCACAGCGAGAACGACCGGCGCCGTCAGGGAGGCGAGCCAACCGCTGATCCCTCCAAGAAGTCCTGCGATCGCGAAGGTCCGCACGCCGGCGATGCGGTCGCCCTCGGACACGTCGCGCCCATGCCAGCCCCGTTCGAGGCCGAATAGCAGCCCGATGGCCAGAGCGAGTCCCAGTCGCCGAAAAATTTCGAGGTCATCCATTATCGCACACGCCAATCATGCCAGCACGACCGGGCCGGCGTCAGTCCAGGGCATCATGACCCATCGGCTTGCAGTCCGACAGGTCCGAGCCACCGACGGCCGCCACGCCCTTCGCAAGGTCGCGCAGGGCACGGCGCAAGCCCTCCTCCAGCACCGGATGGTAGAACGGCATGGCCAGCATGTCCGCCACAGTCATCTGCCGTTCGACCGCGAGGGCCAGCAGGTGCGCCAAGTGTTCGGCGGACAGCCCGGCGCTACCCGCGCCCACGATGACGGTATCGACCTTCATGGGCTTATTCGTCTGCATCAGCCTCAGCTTTGGTGGCGTGCTCGGTGCCCGGCTCATGCTCAGGCGGGCTGTAGGTGGTGAACAGTTTCAGCATCCCGGACCCGGTATTGCGGAAGTTGTGGAATACGCCCGAGGGCACGATGCCGACATCACCATCGGCGATTTTGGTTTCCAAATCACCTATCTTTGCGACACCTGTCCCCGCGACGAAGTAGAGCAGCTGGTCGTGCCCCTCGTGCACCTCGCTGCCGATCTCGCCGCCCTCGGGGATAGCCATCAGCACCAGCTGCGTCTTGTTACCGGTCCACACGACCTTGCGGAACTCGTCGTTTTCGCGGGCGAGGTCGACGACAGGCAGCGTCATTTCTTGCATCTCGGGCATCTATTCGTTCTCCATCACTCAAAGCCACAGGATGGACGTCAGAGATGTGAGCCGTCACTAACCCAAGTCAGTCGGGCAAGCGCAATTGTGAGCTACGCTTCAACTTCCCAGGTTTTTCCGGTCAAAATCAGAAGGAGATCATGAATGTCCGAACGCGAACAGTATATCGAGAAGGCCAAGGCGCGCATCGAGCAGTGGAACGCAGAGATCGACAAGATGAAGGCCAAGGTCAACGAGGCCGAGGCCGACGCCAAGATCAACTATCAAAAGCAGATCGATGGGATGCGGGCGCAGCGCGACGAGGCCGAGACCAAGCTGTAGGTATTGCGCGAAGCCAGTGACGACGCATGGCACGACATGAAGTCGGGCTTCGAAAAGGCGTGGGACAGCCTCTCCAGTTCCTTCAACAGCGCCATGTCGCGATTCAAGGGATGAGGTCACCGATGTCTTGGTCTTCCCCGAAGATCCTTCGCGGCGCAGCCTTCTTGGCGGTCGTCGCATTCACCGCCTTGCATGCCGTGGCGCAGGGCACGGACGACATGACCTCTTCCCAAGAGATGCTTCATGACGGAACACGAGACTGAAACCCGAGCAGCGACCTGCAGGCGCGGCCGGGGTCTCGCGTATCCTGAAGGGACACGACGCGTTGCGGGTCAGTCACCCAGCAGCTTCTTGCGCTCAGTGAACTCGGTCGAGTCGATAGATCGACGTCGTACAATGGTCAAACAATGGATTTTCGCGCTACCCGGTCCGTGAATTCGATGACTGATTCAAGTCAGTTCCTGAAGCCCGGAAGGGCCTATGCTCGCTTCCATGGCGATATGCCAATAAACTGAGGAGAGATGCCATGAGACATTCGAAAAACTTCGCGCTTTTAGCCGTTGCCACCCTCGGCCTTGCCGCCGTTGCGGTGCCGGTGGTCGCCCAGCAAACCCAGATGGAGCCAGGCCAGATGATGGGTCGCGGAATCGGTATGATGGGTGACCATGACGGCATGATGGGCGGCCATGGTGGGATGGGCATGATGATGGGCGGAGGCCAAAACTACGCAATGGCCACGTTTGACACCAACAAGGACGGCACGCTCAG
>JBBKVT010000021.1:0-40663 GCA_037968535.1 Paracoccaceae bacterium | reverse complement strand
TTGCAACTGAAGTCGACCGGTGGCGTCTTCATCGTCGACGACCTTGGACGTCAGTCGGAACCGCCGCAGGCGCTGATCAACCGCTGGATCGTGCCGCTGGAAGAAGGCAAGGATATCCTTGCCCTGCAATCTGGTGAAAAGTTCGAGACGCCGTTCGACACGTTGGTGATCTTCTCGACCAACTTCCACCCGAACGAGATTTTCGACAAAGCTGCACTCCGTCGGATCTTCTTCAAGATCAAGATCGACGGCCCGCACCAACAAGATTACCTGAAGATTTTTGCGATGGTTGCGAAGAAGCGGAAAATGCCGCTGAACGAAGAGGCGCTGATCCATCTGATCAAGAAGAAGTACCCGACAATTGACAACATTTACGCCAATTATCAGCCTATCTTTCTGATCGACCAGATGATCGCAATCTGCGAATTTGAAGGGATTCCCTATCAGATGAGCCCAGACCTGATCGACCGTGCTTGGGCGAACATGTTCGTTAAGGAAGAGACGATCGTTCACTGAAGAAACTCACCGGCGACGATCGAGATGCTAGCGATACCGACGACGATCCGGCAGGCGTGGATGTAAGATATCCATTGCTTTCGGACGCTGCTGCCAAGGACAATTGCTTTGCGCCCGAAGCGAGGAACGGCAATGGCTCCGCAACTTGTGTCCGACAGAGGTCTTGGCCTGCCTTTACCTTCTTGCGACGGCGGATAGATTGCCTGTCATGGCCGTTTTGCCCGCCCAGTTCTTTGATTGGTTCGCTCGCCGTGGGTGGTCGATTCACCCGCATCAGCAGATAATGCTGGATCGCGCCGATGCACCGGCGCTGTTGTTGATTGCACCGACCGGCGGCGGCAAGACACTTGCCGGCTTTTTGCCCACTCTCGCGGAACTTGCGGACGACCATCATCACGGACTTCACACGCTTTATATTTCTCCGCTGAAGGCCCTTGCTGCCGATATCCGTCGCAATCTGGGTGTGCCGATTGATGAAATGAAACTGCCGATCCGGGTCGAGGATCGAACAGGTGATACCACCCAGACTCAAAAAAAGCGCCAGCGGGCGGACCCACCGCATATTCTGTTGACCACGCCCGAATCGTTGGCGTTGCTGCTGAGTTACGAAGATGCGCCACGGATGTTCTCCAACCTCCAGCGCGTTGTCGTCGACGAGATTCACGCTTTGGCCGAAAGCAAGCGAGGCGATCAACTGATGTTGGGACTGGCCAGACTGCAACGCCACTGTCCCAATCTTCGAAGAGTCGGGCTGTCGGCCACCGTCGAAAACCCGAAGGCGATCGCGGCCTACCTGGCGCGGCACCCCGATCCCTGCGAGATCGTGCAAGCAGACCCCGGACCAGATCCCGACATTTCGATGCTGAAAACCCGCGAACCGCCCCCTTGGGCAGGCGGCGGCGCGGCTTATGCTATTGCCGCAGTGCTAGAGGAAGTGCGCCGTCACCGCACGACGCTGATCTTCCACAACACCCGCGCGCAGGCAGAGATTTTCTTTTACAACTTATGGCAAGTAAACACAGACAACCTTCCAATCGGCATTCATCACGGAAGCCTTGATCGCGAACAACGCCAGCGTGTCGAAGCGGCGATGGTCCGAGGCGACTTACGCGCGATCGTCTGCACCGGCAGTCTCGATCTCGGCATCGACTGGGGTGATGTTGATCTGGTGATTCAGGTCGGAGCCCCGAAGAACGTCAAACGACTGGTGCAACGGATCGGGCGCGCCAATCATCGCTACAACGCCCCTTCAAAGGCGCTCCTGGTGCCGGCTAACCGCTTTGAGGTGGTTGAATGCGTCGCGGCCTTGCAGGCTGTCAAGGAGCACGATCTCGACGGCGAACCGCGCGGACGGGGACCGCGAGACGTGCTCTGCCAACATATCATGATCATCGCCTGCGCTGGACCGTTCGGCGCGGATGCGTTGTACCAAGAGGTCATTACAGCAGGTGCCTATGCAGACTTGACACGGCCCGACTTCAACGATTGCCTCGAATTTGTGGCGACAGGGGGCTATGCGCTGCGCGCCTACGATCGTTGGCAGCGATTGCAGCAGCGCCCGGACGGGCTGTGGCAGTTGCGCGACCCGCGTCAGGCGCAGCGCATTCGCATGAACATCGGAACTATCCAGGACACCGACACGCTGAAGGTCAGGTTGAAGAATCGAATGGGCGGCCAGCCACTGGGCGAAGTCGAAGAAGCGTTTGCCGCCACACTGACCCCTGGCGATACGTTTGTGATCGGTGGACAGGTCGTGCGCTATGAGACGTTGCGGGAAATGACAGTCGAAGTCAGCAAGGATCCCGGCCGCAAACCCAGGTTCGCCGTCTTTTCGGGCACCAAGTTCGCAACCTCAACTCAACTGTCCGAACGTATCCTGCGGATGTTCCAGCAAGATAGCTGGCCGGATCTACCCCGCCACACCACCGAATGGCTGACACTTCAGCGCGAGGTGTCGCAGCTTCCCCAAGCCGACCGGCTGCTGGTCGAAAGCTTCCCTCATGACGGTCGGGCGCATACTTGCATTTACGGTTTTGCCGGTCGCAACGCGATGCAGACCCTTGGCCTTCTGGTTACGCAACGGATGGAACGTCTGGGTCTTCACCCAATGGGGTTCGTTGCAACCGATTATGCCACGCTGATCTGGGGCCTTGATGCCGTGATCGATGCGCGGGCCCTCTTGCAAGCTGACACTCTTCAGGAGGCGTTTCAGACCTGGTTGCAGGGCAATGCGGTGATGAAACGGACGTTTCGTGGCTCCGCGATCATTGCGGGCATGATCGAACGCCGAACGACTCAGGGCAAACGCTCTGGTCGACAGGCGACGTTTTCCTCGGATATCCTCTATGACACGTTGATCAAATACGATCCCGAGCATTTGATGCTGCAGATCGCCCGCGAAGAGGCGATGAAGGGTCTTGTCGATTATGGTCGAATCGAAGACATGCTGCGCCGAACTGATGGCCGGATCGACCATGTCACCCTGGCGCGACTGCCACCGCTGGCAGCGCCGCTTTTGCTGGAGATCAGCAAAGTGCCGATTCATGGCGCTGCGACCGAGCGGCTTCTGGCCGAGAGCTCTGCCCAGCTTCTGTCCGCCGCAGGACTGTCATGAAGCTTGCATCGGAAGGTTCAGCCGGGCAAGAACAAAGGATGAACGGCTGTGTCTTCAGATTTGCCGGGTCCGATCTGACTGCGTTTGCGTCAGGTGCGCTTTGGTGGGCTGCGAAGCGGATCCTCGTCGTCTCGGACCTTCACTTGGGCAAATCTGACCGGATCGCGCGGCGGGGCGGTCCGATGCTTCCCCCATACGAAGTGCGCGACACCCTGAGCCGACTCGAAAATGACATTCACCACACTTGCGCCGAGACAGTGATTTGCCTTGGCGACAGTTTTGATGATCTCGAGGCTGCAGAGGCCCTGACCGATCAGCCCAAGGCGTGGATCAGCCGGCTACAATCCGGGCGGCGCTGGATCTGGATTGAGGGCAATCATGATGACGGGCCAACCGCTCTCGGCGGGGCGCATCTGCCCGAGTTTTGGGTTGCACCGCTGACGTTCCGCCACATCGCAGACCCTGCAAAGAACGCGGAAATTTCTGGACATTATCATCCCAAAACCACCCTGCGTGCGAAGGGCCAATCGATCACGCGGGCATGTTTTCTCTATGATGACGTTCGAGTGATCATGCCTGCCTATGGCACATACACAGGCGGCTTGCGCAGCAACGATGCGGCGCTGATATCGGTGATGAAACCCCCGACCATGGCAATACTAACGGGTCCCAACCCAGTCAAATTTCCGATCCGGAGCTGACCGTCCCAAAGAGCCAGGATCGCCTTGAGTTGAAAGTCGAACTGCCTGAAAGTGGGCAGCAAGCCCACGGCTTAAACGGGGACGGATCAGTTGGAACATCAAGCCCGCTTCGATGGCTATGCCAAAAAGGTGCAGCAGAGCTTCAATCAACAAAGCCTCATGCAAACATTCGCTGCAAGGCTCGAAAGCGTGGGGCCAGGTCTATGCTCGATTTCTGCGCCAATTCTCGGCGGGCACCGCCAGCAACACGGCTTTGCTCACGCCGGATTGACCTTCGCACTCGGCGACAGCGCGGCAGGCTATGCGGCACTGTCGCTGATGCCGGAAGAGGCCGAGGTGCTGACTGTCGAGATGAAAATCAACTTGCTGGCTCCGGCCCAGGGCGACCTGCTTGTGGCTAACGGGTGGGTCGTGAAGTCCGGACGTCGCCTCATCGTCGTCGCGGCCGAGGTGGTCGCGCGGACTGAAACCGGTAACGTACCGGTCGCGCTGCTGCAGGGAACGATGATCCCCTCAGCATGAAACACCGGCGCAACCCAAGCGTGGCGGTTCTAAATGTAGTTCAGCCTCCGCCACGTCGAGCCATATCAAGATGCGGCCAGACCGGCTGATCCGGGACGTGAAGCGTCACGGTGTCGCCGACGCTAAGCGAACCCTCGCGCTCGACCCACGCCGTCACTCCGCGACGACCATCAGCGGCGGATTTGAACTTCTTGCCGAAACCGGCCTTTTCATTTTCGATGACCCGGGCCACGAGATTGCAGGGCCGATTTTCCATGTCAATCGTCAGCGTCGTCCCAGTTTGGGTCTGCAACCTCGACGACGGTGGAACGTGGGTGAAATCGGGAATACCCTCGATCACGATTGAAGCACCCAGCCAGCCTGGCGGTATCTCCGACAATCCCATCTTCTGTGCGATGTAGTTGAGGTCCTCGGAACTGACGATTGAGAACTGCCGTACATTGCGAATTTCCGTGTCACGAGGATATTGCGACAGCACCCGGCTATCGGAAGGTCGAGTAAGTCCGGCGTGATGTTCACCCTCGAACCCCGAAAAACCGGCCTCTGCTTGCGTCAAAGCATCGGATTTAAGACTGCAATTGCGATCGACAACACGGCCTAGCCAACGGATCCTGCCTTTAAATGATGTCGGTAGAAGTGCAGGCATTGTCCAGGCTTTCGCGTGATTTTGCCGACATTCCCCCGATCCGGACGCAGGAGCAAATGCTTTTCGCATGAAAGCTGCGCCCACAAACAAAAAAATCCCGGCACCTCTGCGGTACCGGGACTTTAGCGTCGCGTTCGGGGAGCCCCTAGACTGAGGGTTCAGGTTCCAACCCGCTGTTCTTCGGTTTCGACCTGGTTTTAGTCTTCGGGACGGCAGTAACCGAAGGCGCACTGCCCTGGTCCGGCGTGTCATCCTCGTCGTCGCCACGATTCAGCGGTTCACCCGCGATCACCTTCATGATCTCATTGCCAGTCAGGGTTTCATACTCCAGAAGCCCCTTCGCAAGCCGCTCCAGATCGTCCTTTTTCTCGGTCAGGATCCGCATCGCCGTTTCGTATCCTTCGTCGACGATCTTCTGGACTTCTTCGTCAATCAACTTCTGCGTAGACTGGGCATGGTTGGTGCCGCCGCCATATGCGCCAAGATAGCTCTCGCGCTCGTTGGCATAGTCGATATTGCCCAACTTTTCCGACATGCCGAATTGCGTCACCATTGCTCGCGCAATCTTGCTGACCTGCTGGATGTCCGAAGATGCGCCCGATGTCACGTTTTCTGGCCCGAATGTCAGTTCCTCCGCTACCTTGCCGCCCATCGCCATTGCGATCTTTGACTTGTATTTGACCATAGTGACGGACAATTGATCCCGCTCTGGCAACGACAGGACAAGACCCAAAGCCCGACCCCGAGGAATGATCGTCGCTTTGTGAATTGGATCATGCTGTGGGACGTTCAAACCTACAATTGCATGGCCGGACTCGTGATAGGCGGTCAGTTTCTTCTCATCCTCGGTCATGACCATGCTGCGCCGCTCAGCGCCCATCATGACCTTGTCCTTGGCATTCTCAAAGTCGTCCATAGCGACGAACCGACGCCCGATTCGCGCAGCCCTCAGCGCCGCCTCGTTCACTAGGTTCGCCAGGTCGGCGCCGGAAAAGCCGGGCGTACCGCGGGCGATAATGCGCAAGTCCACATTGGGACCAAGCGGCACCTTGCGAGCATGGACACCTAATATCTTCTCGCGGCCCTTGATGTCAGGATTGGGCACTTGCACTTGACGATCGAAACGACCAGGACGCAGCAACGCCGGATCCAATACGTCGGGCCGGTTGGTTGCGGCGACGATGATGATGCCCTCATTGGCCTCGAAACCGTCCATTTCCACAAGCAACTGGTTCAGCGTCTGCTCGCGCTCGTCATTGCCGCCACCGTAGCCAACGCCACGACTGCGGCCGACGGCGTCAATCTCGTCGATAAAGACGATACACGGCGCATTTTTCTTGGCCTGTTCGAACATGTCACGGACGCGAGACGCACCCACGCCAACGAACATCTCGACGAAATCAGACCCCGAAATCGTGAAGAACGGAACGCCCGCCTCGCCGGCGATCGCGCGCGCCAGAAGCGTCTTACCAGTCCCCGGAGGCCCGACCAGCAACGCGCCCTTGGGAATTTTGCCTCCGAGTCGACTAAACTTCTGCGGGTTGCGCAAGAACTCGACGATCTCTTCCAGCTCTTCCTTGGCCTCGTCGATACCCGCAACGTCGTCGAAGGTTACGCGGCCGTGTTTCTCGGTCAAAAGCTTGGCGCGTGACTTGCCGAAGCCCATCGCGCCGCCACGTCCGCCGCCTTGCATCCGGTTCATGAAGTAGATCCAGACGCCGATCAGCAAAAGAAACGGCAGGAAGGTCATCAGAATGGTAGTGAAGCCCGACTGTTCTTGCGCCTTGGCATTCACCGCGACTTTCTGTTCGATCAGACGATCCGCGATCTCGCTGCCTTCGGGTTTGATCGTGACGTAGTCCTGACCGTCGCGACCTCGGAACAACACCTTCTCACCATCGAGCGTTACATTGGTAACCTCGCCAGCATCCACGGCCTTAACGAAGTCGGAATAGCTGAGCGAACGGGACGACATGGCCGACTGACCGCCGCTGAACAGATTGAACAGCGCCAGGATCAGCAGGAACAAGACGACCCAGAAGGCGATATTGCGCGCATTACCCAAAAGAGATCTCCTCGAAATTCGGTTGGCGGCGGACTCTAGCGCCGACCACCTGTCTAAAATAAGGAACAATCCCGACAGTTCAATGCGATATAATGGATGCGTTGAAATGATTTGGCGTGTGGATCAACTCTGCAGACCAGCCATTGGCTTGTCCGGCAAGAGGAGCAGCAACCAATTCCATGCCCTGCCAGACGGCCGGACTGGCCAGCAGCGCAGTTCTCGGGCGTCCAGATTCACGCCAATTAGGGCACAAGCGCAGTCCGCGCTCACCCAAAGCCCGCACCGTCAAGTCATTGTTATGTGGTCCGGAAACCCGCCAACGGCCGTCCCACACCGCGGTCGTCGGGCATGCCTCGTCCTTAACGGATTGCCATTCCCGCGTCACTCTGACCTGGGTTTTGACAGCAACCACGAGGCACCCGTGCAGCGTGGTGTTTCGGCCGTTTGACACGTTTCGAAACGCATCCTTCAACGCTGTTCGGCGCGGTCCGTATTCCGCCGAACTGACCCATTTCAGTGCGTGCACCAGCAACCGCCGCCCGATTTCCTGCGGTTGGGCCATAAGGTTGCGCCGGTCAAAGACGACGTCACCTGCATCGATAGTGGCGACAGATTCGGCTGCTGCCTTCGTCTGAATTTCAAGCGCCGCGCGCGCCATCGATAGATTTTGCGCGACGCCAACAAGGCAAGAAACATCAATTCCCACAGAATCCAGAACAGCCAACGCATTTCGGACCCTGACGCGATCAAAGCGTTCGTCAAGGTTCGACGGGTCGTCAAACCAGCTGAGCCCTCTTACCGTCAGATAGTCGCGCAATTGCTGACGTCGCACCTGCAACAAGGGCCGCAGCCACACCATACCGTGCGCCTGTCTTCGAGCCTGCATTCCTGAGAGCCCATCAACCCCGGCTTCTCGCGCCAGGCGCATGAGGAAAGTTTCAGCCTGATCATCAGCCGTATGACCCAGTAGCGCCGCGCCGATCCCCTGCCCCTTCGCCCAGTCCGCAATCAGTCGGTAGCGAGCACGACGGGCTTGGTCCTGCAAATTGCCCGATCCGCTCAGGTCATTCCAGTTGATCGTGAAATGATCCAGACCGAGGCGTTGACAAATCAGTGCCACCTCTTGGGCTTCAGCGCCAGATTCAGGTCGAATTCCGTGATCGATGGTGACGACGCTTAAGTCCGATTTTGCCCGACTGCTGACGGTTGCTGCCAGATAAAGCAATGCCAGTGAATCACTACCACCGGACACCGCTATTCCCAGACGTTGCGCAGGTTCGGACTCCAATTTGCTTTCCAGCAGATCGCGAAGCCAGACGTCGTTGTCGTTCAACGGCAACCCAAGGCTTGCATTCTGGTTTGAGCCTGTCCGACAGCAGCCATTCCGGGATAGAGATTTCCGACTTGAGCCAAGGTGACACATGCATCGCTGACCTGGCCGAGCCCGGCCAGACTGTCACCCAATTTGTAAAGAGCATCCGAGGCCCGGCTGCCATTGGGCGAACCGGAATAACTTTCTAAATACGCCCGTGCCGCATTCGCATTATCCCCCAGCGCTGCAAGTGCCTCGCCGCGCAGGTAATGAGCGTCTCCCGTCAACGGACCGCCCGTGTAGGTCTGGGTAAAGGTCGCAAAGAGGTCGGCGGCGCCGCGAAAGTCACCGGAATCGAGCGCCGCCTTCGCCCGATCGAAATCTACCTGCTCGCCCACGGCGAGTTCTGTCCCGCCTGTCGAAGGCGTGATAGCGGATGATGTGGTGTTGGTTGCTGGCATAGCTCCGCCGCCGAGAGTCGACGTCTCACCAAGTTTGCTGACATCGCCGCCTTCAAGCTCGACCAGCCGGAATTCGAGATCGCCGATCCGATTGGTTCCGTCGGTTACCACCTTGTTGATCCGATTTTCAAGCTCTTCCGTCTTTGATGTGAGCCTGACAACTTCCGCTTCGATGGAGTTCACCCTGTCAAGAAAGGCGTTGCCTCCGGTGCTCGAGCTTGCTGTACCTGTCGTGGACAGCTCTCGTTTCAGCCGTTCAATATCCACATACAGGAACTGTAACTCTTGACGGATATCGGCAAGCGTCTGGTCCTGGGCATCGATCGGATCGCCGACCGTCAAGGTCAGCGCCGTGGCCAGGATGAGCGAAGTCAATCGCATTGACGTCGCCAACCTCTAGCTCAGTCCGCCTGCCGCAATCACAGTCACCGCGCGGCGGTTCTGAGAATAGCAGGCCTCGTCCGAACAGATCGCAATCGGTCGTTCCTTGCCATAAGTGATCGTCTTCAGACGCGCCGGCGACACACCTTGCGACACCAGATACTCCATCACCGAATTGGCCCGCCTTGCCCCCAGCGCAAGGTTGTATTCACGCGTGCCTTGTTCGTCGGCATGGCCTTCGATCAGAGCAGTATACTCGGGGTTGTTGGCCAACCAACGCGACTGAAGGGTCAGAATTTGCGTCGCTTCCGCGGTCAAGGTGCTTTGATCCACGGAAAACAGAACGCGATCCCCGATGGTTTGTTGGAAATAGGCAGGCGAACTAGGGTCGCTCGCACCGCCCAGACCAGCCGAGTCAATGCCCGTGCCGCCCGCACCACCTGCCCCGCCCGCGCCAAACCGACCGGGGTTCGTACAGGCAGCAAGCCCGAGGGCCAATACCATCAGGATCGCTTTGCTGTGAAGTCTCATAAAGGATTTCCATTCTCGTTTTGTGCTCGATTTCGCGCAGTCTAGCATTCCGTTCCGGCTTTGGAAATGGAGAGCTACTTGAGTAGCGGGGACCAGGCCGGATCGCTTGCTGATCCGTCAGTGGGGACGCGGCGAAGGTTACGGCCAGAGATATCGACCGAGTAAAGTGCGGGTTCTCCACCCGCGCCTTCGGTGCCCCGCGTGAACATGATGACGCGACCGTTCGGCGCCCACGTCGGGCCTTCATCAAGGAAAGATGCCGTCAGCAGCCGTTCCTCGGAACCGTCCGTACGCATCACGCCGATATGGAACCGTCCGTTGTTCTGCTTGGTAAAGGCTATCAGGTCACCGCGTGGCGACCAGACCGGCGTTCCGTAGCGACCCTGCCCAAAACTGATCCGAGTAGGCTCTCCGCCCCGCGCCGGCATCACGTAAAGCTGTTGTGTGCCACTGCGATCGCTTTCAAAAACGATCTGGCTGCCATCAGGCGAAAAATCCGGAGCGGTCTCGATTGCCGGGGTCGAGGTCAGCCGTGACATCTCGCCGCCACTGACGTTCATTGCAAAAAGATCCGAATTGCCCCCCTCACTTAAGGAGAACACGACAGTCTGTCCGTCGGGGCCAAATCGCGGCGCAAAGGTCATCGATTCTGCAGGCACATCGAGCGGTCGCCGTTGAACAGTACCGACATCCAGCAGAAAGACGCGCGGCGAGCCGGTTTCGTAGCTGGTATAGAGTATTCGCTCACCGCCCGGCGAAAAGCGCGGTGCAAGGACAATTGAATTGCTGTCCGTCAGAAATTGGGCATTCGCGCCGTCATATTCCATGATCCCCAGTCGCTTCAGTCGCTGATCTTTCGGCCCGCTTTCGGACACGAACACGACGCGGCTGTCAAAATAGCCGCCCTCGCCGGTGATCCGGCTGTAGACCGCATCTGCCACCTTGTGCGCCATACGCCGCCAACTGGTTGCCGCGCCCCCGAATTGCAATCCATCGCCCATTTGTGACTCGGCAAAAACGTCGAACAGGCGGAATTTGACAGTGATCTTCCCGTCTCCGGCAGCACTGACGGCCCCAGTCACAACGGCCTGCGCATTGATCGCCTTCCAGTCGGGATATTGGATCGTGCTGTCGAAACTGTTGATCTGAGAGATGAACGCATCGCGCGGGATCTCTCGGAAAAGCCCGGTTCCCGAAAGATCTGCGGCGATCACCCGTGCGATATTGTCGGCATACTCCTGGGCAGCCGGATTTTCGGCAATAAAGCTCGGCACCGCGAACGGCAACGGCTCGATCACGCCTTCGGTTATCTCGATCCGCAACGGACCCGTCCGCTCTTGAGCGGTGGCGGGAGGCGTCACGGCGACACACAACGTGGCGAGGGTCAGGGCCTTGATAAGTCTCATTTGATCCTCATGTTCTCGGGATTAAAGGTCATCTCTATGTTCTGCCATTGGCCATACTTGTCCACTGGCAGATTGAATCCATTCGCGCCGCAGCGAATGATCGCGCGACGCGCCGCCTCGAAGGCTTGTCGTGCGGCCGCATCGCTGCCACCCGCGTAATCCAACATGCGGATGCTGCCGGTTTCAGGTTTCGCGTCGCGGGTCATGCTAACGGTGACCACCACAGTAGTACCCAAAGCATCCGTTGAAAGCGACCCAACATTCCAGCATTGCTGCACCGCGACACGCAGCGCGTCCTTCTCTCCCCCGGTCAGTGGCGGGCCAGACGGCGCAGCGGGCGCGGGTGCCGCTTGTGCAGTCTCGGCGCTGGAGGCCCCCGCGGCCAGGGCTGCAGTGACTGCATCATCGACCGCGTCGGTTTGCGGCTTGGGCTCTTCCGTTACGGGGGCATCAGCCACGCGGGCTGGCGGCTTCGGACGACTTTTGGGGCGCACCGATTCCGTGGGGGCTGATGGTTTTTCGGCCTCCGTAACGATTTCGGTTGCGGCCGCTTCCGGTGCACTCGATGGCTTCTCTTCGTCCACGGTCTGGGCCTCTGCATCTGGGGTGACTTCCGGCGTCACTGTATCCGCAACGTCCGCATCAGGTTCGGGTTCCGGCGCGGCCTCGGGCGCGACACGGGGCACGGGCGTGGGTTGGGGTTCTGCATTCGGCTGAATCGTGTCGGCATCCGACGCTTGTGGCGAGGGCGGCTCTGGCAACACTGGCGCGTCTGGCGGCACATCGACAACGGGCGCCGGTTCCGGTTCGCGTTCCGGCTCTGGCGGTGCGGTTTCGGGCCGTTCGGAGGCAACCGGGGGCGGCGCAATCGCTTCGGGCGCAGGCTCGAGGGCAGGTGCGGGTAGGACGGCAACCTCTTCGGCTTCTGGCGCGACGACTTCCGGCACCTCGCTTGGCACGTCCGGGGCAGGGTCAGGACGTGAAAGGGCCGCAAACTCTTCGTTCGTCAACAATGAGACCTCGGTCGATTGCAACGGCAGCGGGTCGTTTGCGCGTAGAAAATAGCCCCCGACCAAGGCCCAAAGGATCAGAAGCCCGTGGCCGATGCCCGAGACATATGTGCCGGTATTCGGCTTCACCGCATCTACCCGTCGCGCCCGTCCAACGTCGGACCGCCGGTGTCGGTGACGAGCCCGATGTTGCGAAAACCACCAGCATTCAGCGCACCCATTACCTGCATCACGCGATCATAGGGAATAGAACCGTCAGCCCGCAGAAAAACCTTGTCGTCTGACCGCTCGGCGGCAATCGCCCGCAATTTAGGGATCAGTTCGCCACTGGCGGTTTCCGTGGTCTGGATCAGCATCAATCCCTCTGCCGTCAAGGTAATCGTCAGCGGTTCTTCCTGTTCGGTGGGTAGCGCGCTCGCCGCTGTCTTGGGCAATTCAATCGGAACGCCAACCGTCAAGAGCGGCGCCGCGACCATGAAAATGATCAGCAGGACCAGCATCACGTCGACCATGGGCGTGATGTTGATCTCGGACATTGCGCGCGCCCTGCTACGTCTGCGACCGCGCCGTCCGCCACCCGAATTCTGTACAACGCCAGCGCCCATCTCAGCTGTCCAACTGACGGCTGAGGATCGTCGAGAACTCGTCGGCGAAGGCCTCGTAGCCTGCGACGATCCGGTCGCTGTCGGCCGACAGCTTGTTGTAGAAGATCACCGCGGGTATTGCTGCCAGCAGGCCAAGTCCCGTGGCCAAAAGCGCCTCGGCAATCCCGGGTGCAACGACGGCGAGGTTGGTATTTTGTTGAATCGCAATCTCTTCAAATGCCGTCTTGATGCCCCAGACCGTGCCGAAGAGTCCGACGAACGGTGCGGTAGAGCCCACCGTCGCCAAAAATGACAAGCCTTTGTTAAGCGTTTCGGATTCCTTGGCGATCGCCACGTCCATCGAACGGTCGATCCGCGCCTGCGCCCCCGCGATCAGCCCGCCATCCTGCCGATGACTTCGCCGCCATTCCAGCATCCCCGATGAGAATATTTTCTGCGACGCACCAGAGGCCTGTCCGCCAATGCTGTCAAACAACTCATCCAGCGGCTCGCCTGACCAGAATGCCTGATCGAACACAGTGGATTCAGATCGGGCGCGCCGATAGTTGATATGTTTCTGGACAATGATCGCCCAAGCCCAAATCGAAGCCACGATCAGCAACAACATTACCAGTTTGACCGTAAAACTGGCGCGCAAAAATAGCGCAAGAAAGGAGAAGTCGATCTCCTGCGCCATCGCAAGGGTTTCCGTTTCCATAAGTCCTGCTCACTTTTAGGCCGGTTTTGGCGGCTCTGATTGCCCGCAAATTAGCGGATGTTAAAGCGGAATGCCAACACAAGCGTGTCATCGCCGGTAAATCACAAAATCAAGCGAAAACTCGGCGGACAATCGCTGGCAGACGGGCTGCGCGACCGGACCTGTCTATCGTCACCAATGTCACACTGGCCCGAAAAAGGACGGTATCCGAGCGCAACACTTGCTGCTCCAAGATTACGCGAGCGCCGGAAATCGCCTGGAGCGCCGTTTGGACTGTCAGCTGATCATCGAAACGTGCTGGTGAAAGGTAGTCCGCTTCAATCCGGCGCACGGCGAAGACAATCCCGGTCTCGTCCTTCAACGCTGTCTGGTCCAAGCCGCGCGCCCGGACAAATTCCGTCCGTGCCCGCTCGATGAACTTCAGATAGTTGGCGTAGTATACAAGACCCGCCAGATCGGTATCCTCATAATAGACCCTCAAGCTGAATTCATGGTTCATACTGTCGTCCCCATCCGGGCAAACAGACGTAGCGCGTGCGACGGGTCGATGGTCGCGGCCGGAAGTGCCGGGTCATAGGCCGCGCGGATCAGGTTCGCGATCTCCGGCTTGAGAACCGTGGCACCAGTTTCTGAAACTCGTGCGAGCGGCGACATTTCGGCGAATGCGTGGTCGCCCCAAGCCAGGATCACCTGAACTATCTGACACAATGATAGAATGTCCGCAGGCTCTGCCTGCAATGTTTCGTCCATCGCGACGAACACGAAACAGGCTCGAATCGCGCCACGCTCGTCAAACCGAAACAACCGATACTGGTTCGCATTGGCCCCCTGCAGCCGCACGACCAGGTCGGACAGCTCTGGAACCAGTTGGTCAAGGTTGGGCACGCCGGCCAATTCCGACCAATCGCGCATGAAAAACAGCATGAGGTTCGCGCCCAGTTCTGGATCAGTCTCGGCTATCTGGTGCCCGGCAAGGCTGACGATCGCTTCGATAGCGCCCTTTATGACTTCGAGCGTGGGGTCTTCGACCCCGAACACCACCGGAACGATCGGGCGCCCCCAACGCGCGAACATATAGTCGCCGTCTCGTCTGGCAAACAGTGCCTTTATCTGATCCGGCGTCACGTTTCGACCTCTTCGCCCATCAGCATCAACCAGTAGTAAAGAGGAATACTGTCCGGGCCTGTCCAGTGCAACCGGCGCGCCTCTACTTGCCAAAAAGGTCGGATTGACCAGGCAGTTTAGGTGGCTGCAGCCCTAAATGCGTCCAAGCTCTTTGCGCAAGCATCCGACCGCGCGGCGTGCGCTGGATCAATCCCTGCTGCAACAGGAACGGCTCTATCACCTCTTCCAACGCGTCACGGCTTTCCGACAGAGCCGCCGAAAGCGTTTCAATGCCAACTGGACCTCCCGCATAATGTTCTGCGATCAACCCAAGATAGCGGCGGTCCGCCCCATCCAGGCCAAGGTGATCGACCCCAAGCCGCGTCAATGCCCGATCCGCAATAGCCCGCGTAAGCGCGCCATCCCCCTCGACCACGGCGAAATCCACGACGCGCCGCAACAATCGTCCGGCGATCCGGGGCGTGCCGCGGGCGCGACGGGCGATTTCCATCGCGCCATCTCCCTCGACCGTGATCCCCAGCAACCTGGCACCGCGGGTCACAATTTCGTTGAGCTCTTCGACCGTGTAGAATTCCAGCCGAGACGGAATGCCGAAACGATCTCGTAGCGGAGTCGTCAACAATCCCAGCCGCGTCGTCGCGCCAACCAGCGTGAATGGCTGCAATTCGATCCGGACAGTTCGCGCGGCCGGCCCTTCGCCAATGACCAGGTCCAGTTCAAAATCTTCAAGCGCCGGGTAAAGTACTTCTTCCACCACCGGGTTCAGGCGGTGAATTTCGTCGATGAATAGGACATCGCGAGGCTCCAGATTGGTCAGGATTGCGGCCAGGTCGCCAGCACGCGCCAATACTGGCCCCGAGGTCATCCGAAAGTTGACGCCGAGTTCGCGCGCCATGATCTGCGCCAGCGTCGTTTTGCCCAGACCGGGAGGGCCGTAGAATAAGGTATGGTCCATCGCTTCGCCGCGCCGTCGGGCGGATTCGATAAAGACCTTTAGGTTGGCGCGAAGATCTTCCTGCCCTATGAAATCGTCAAGCACCTGCGGTCGCAGCGCGCGGTCCGTATCCTCGGGCTGCGGAAGGGCGCGCAGGGTCGGGTCCGGTTCGGTCATGCGCTACCCTTTCGGCGCAAGAAGTTTAAGTGCGGCCCGAATTAGTGACGGCGTTTCGGCATCGGGTTGGGACCCCGACGCTTCGGCAACGGCACGAGCAGCGTCGCCAGGGCTGTACCCCAGGTTTTGCAGGGCTGACAGTGCCTCGGATTGCGCAGACCCGCGCGGCATGGCTGCTGAGTGAGCGGCCGGCTCGATCAGTTCATCGTCGATCTTGGCGTCGCCGCCGCCCATCCCGGCACCGGACGCCTTTCCCATCGCCATGACGGAGGGTGCCTTGTCCTTCAACTCGTTGACCACACGCTGTGCGATCTTGGGGCCGACGCCGGGTGCGGCCTTGACTGCGTTCCAGTCACCCAGAGCGATCGCACGCGAAACGCCATCTGCGCCGAGCGTACCGAGTATTGCCATCGACGCTTTAGCCCCAATACCCTGAACGCTCATCAACAGTCGGTGCCATTCCTTTTCCACCAAAGTCAGAAAGCCGAAGAGTTGCAGCAGATCCTCGCGAACGAGAAGATCGGTATAGAGCGCCGCCATCTCGCCCGTCGCGGGCAGGGCTGCAAGTGTGCGGTCCGAGACATGCACCAGATAGCCCACGCCGCGCACATCGATCAGCACATGGTCGCTGCCGCGATAATCGATCCGTCCGGCGATCCGACCAATCATGCACCGACCTGCTTCAAAGCCGCGGCAATACGACCGGCCGTCTGACTGTGATGGGAATGGCAGATCGCTATGGCCAGCGCGTCTGCCGCGTCGGGCCCCACGATAACGACACCCGGAAGCTGAAGGCGAACCATGTGTTCGATCTGCCGTTTATCGGCATGGCCGACGCCCACGACCGCCTTCTTTACCGCGTTCGGGGCATATTCTCCGACCGGGATGCCCGCCTGGGCCGGAACCAGCATCGCGATCCCCCGCGCCTGCCCCAGTTTCAGTGTACCTGCGCCATCCTTGTTGACGAAGGTCTGTTCTACAGCGGCAAGATCGGGGGCATATTGCAAGACCACGGTGGTCAACTGCTGGTAAAGGCTGAGCAGCCGAGGAGCCAGATCGTCGCCGACCGAATGACAGATACCGTTAGCGACATGTGCGAGTCGGGATCCATGGACGTCGATCAAACCCCAGCCAAGATGTCGTAGACCGGGGTCGATCCCTAAAATTCGCATGACACTGCCCTGTTTCTTGTTGCTTTTTTGTCGATTAGCACGAAAGGCGAACATTCGCCAGCCTTTGCTGACTGACGGAGCGTTGCCGCAGTTTTGCTGCAAACGCGAGAAAACCGGTTCAAAATCGCCTTTTCGCGGTCTCTCAACGACATTTCTGGATGGTAATTTTGACAAATTTAACAACCGCTTAACCGTCGGATTCTGCTATGCAGAAACTGCATAGTTGCCATGCAAAAAATCCGCTTGCTCGAGCGACAATGGATGCCTAATTGCCGATCAAGACGCAAGCCCAGCGCCACATCGGATTTTGACTGAAGGATGACCGAAATGACCGCGATCGACACAACCCGCCCGGTGAATGTTGCCCATGTTGGCAACGTCTTCACATCGGCATTGAATGCATTCGTCGCTTGGAACGACGCCCGCGTGACTCGCAATGCTTTGTCCAAACTGACCAATCGTGAACTTGACGACATCGGTCTTTGCCGCGGCGACATTGAAAATATCGCGCGCTAGACCAAAGCGACGAAAAAACAAAAAGGCCGCACTGTTGGGTGCGGCCTTTTTGTTTAGTGAATGAATGTGCCCCGAACGGGGCGGCGGTCAGCGAATGAACGGACCTATCTGGCCGCCGATCCACAGCGTTATCGGATCCGCCTGCATCGCATATGCACCGATTTTCTCGACTACAGTCCCGTTCTGCAACAGGACCACTCGTTCACCGTAAGAAGTGGGACCTAGTTGTGCGTAGAGGAACCCTTTGAATGCGAGCAGCGTCAGCAGACACAAGAAAAGGCCGCGCAGCGGAAACAGCGATGTCTGCCGTTTAGGGCGCGCGACGATCAGGCCATCATGGTTGACCGACGTCACATATCCCCTGGCTAACTTCCTGTGGTGACGGTCAATCCGTCGCAGACGCTGTCCAAACTGAATTTGCTTTGCATCCGACATTGCAGCCTCGAGTCATTGGCCCCCACCAATTCAAACGAGTATGAGTTCAAATATGGCAGGAATAGGGCAAGCTGGGCAAAACTGACCAAATGCAGGTAGTTACCCAGCCTGCTTGCGCAATGTCAGCGTCGTCCATTCAACAATCTCATCACGATTTACAAGATTGTATCCGACCCGGCGATAAACTCCGATAACGTCGTCCGCCTGTTCGTTCAGGATACCGGATAGAATCACGAACCCGTCGGATGTGCTTGCGCTTGCCATATACGGCGCCAGATCGATCAGCGGTCCCTTGAGAATATTCGCGAAGATCAGATCGAACTTCGCGCCGCCTCGAAGCTTCTCGTGCTCAAAGCCGTCGGCCACCAAGCAGTGAACCCGGTCGATCAGATCATTGGCAGCGACATTGGCTCTGGCCACATCGACGGCCACGTCGTCAATGTCACTGGCCAAGATCGTCCCATCGAAAACTTTAGCCGCTGCCATCGCAAGGACGGCTGTTCCACAGCCGATATCGACAACTGATGACGGGGGTTTGCCGCGCGAGATCAGTCGGTCGAGCGCCTTCAGACACCCCAAGGTCGTGCCATGATGTCCGGTTCCGAACGCCATCGCGGCTTCGATCAAAAGCGGAATCGCCCCCTTTGGAACCTTGTCCGCATCGTGGCTGCCGTAGACAAAAAAGCGACCTGCCTCGACAGGCGAAAGCTCTCGCTTGACGGCGGCAACCCAGTCAACCTCTGGCAGTTCAGAGACAAGAAACCCTTTGGCCCCATACAAGGCCGCCAAAAGAGCCAGACCTGCTTGATCCGGTGGTTCGCTAAAATAGCCGCCGACTTCCCAGATGCCCGAGCCGTCCTCTACCTCCAGCACTCCGATCCCAGTCGCTTTCGGCGTTAGCCGTTCCATTGCCTCGGCAAGCAAGTTCGCGGCCTCCGCGCCAAGTAGTGTTGTCAGGGCGGTGTACGTCGGCATCACAGACTCCGGGAAGGGGCTTACGCGGCTGGGGCGGGTATCAATCGCGAGAAAATCGTTTCGTTTCCGCGTTCTGGGTGACGTGGAATAAGCAGCGACAACAGCAACGAAACGCTCGCCATGCCAGCCGCCAAACCGAAAACGCTGGCAGGGGACGTCACCCAAAGATAACCCAACAGCGCTGGCAGGAACACCGCCGCGATATGATTGATTGTGAAAGCGACTGCTGCTGTGGGCGCTATATCTTGCGGATTTGCGATCTTTTGAAAGTAGGTTTTGAGAGCGAACGCCAATGCAAAAAACAAGTGGTCAACGACATAGAGAATGGATGCAAGCACGACGCCCCAGCCGAAATAATAGATGCCACCATAGGCGAGGAAGACGAGTACCAGGCCGACATATTCAAAGCACAACGCACGTCTTTCGCCCCAACGGGCAACTGCAAGGCCCATCACTGGCGCCAGGAGCATGTTGGCCAGGAAATTGATCAGGAACAGCGCCGTGATTTCGTGGACTTCGAAGCCAAAACGCTCGACCATCATGAACGCCGCGAAAACCACGAATATCTGGCGTCGCGCGCCCGACATGAACTGAAGCGCGTAATAGAGCCAATACCGACGGCGGAGCACGAAGGTCTTGAGTTGAGGATGCGGCGCCTCGTATTGCGGATAGGCGAAGAAGCAGAAGACCGCGATGGCGGCGGTGACGCCCCCCGAAACCAGATAAACGAGGTTATAAGACAGATCGAACGCCTTCCAGGTAACGACCAGAATCCCGTATGACAGCAGCGACGCGGCCGAACCAATTCCAACGATCCAGCCCAGCGTTTGCGGCGCGCGCAGCTTGTCAATCCATTGCAACTGAAGCGACTGGTTGACGGTTTCGAAGTAGTGAAATCCAATGGACGAGATCATCGTGACGGTCAGAAGTCCCTCGAAAGACGGGAACCAGGCGGTCACGGCCGTTGCAACGCCCAGCATCAATAGTGACACGATCCCCAGGACTTGTTCGCGCATGAAGATGATCAGCGCGATGACACCTACGGCCAGGAAGCCAGGTATTTCACGAATTGTGTGGAGCCAGCCGATTTCGACTCCGGTGAAGCCGGCAACTTCGATGACGAAGTTGTTCAAGAGCGCCGACCAGGTGTTGAAGGCAATTGGCATTGCGAAAGCGAACAGAAATAAAAGAGCAACGGGCCGACGCCAAGCCGGCATTTCCATTGCTTTTTCTGTTCCGATGATCCGCATGCCGACGGCATAATCGCAAAGCCAGAAACTGGCGAGGGATAAAACACATTCAGTCACCAGAATGCGACCTGATCTGGATCAAGGACAAGCGACCAGCGGCGGTCCATATTGACGGCAACGAGACGGAGGCCTTCGATGGATATTTTGCCAATTGTTGATCGCATTGGAGAATCGCCAACTGCGGCAGTCTTTGGACTGGCAACCGGGATCATCTTTGGCGTCGCCGCCCAACGCTCTGCGTTCTGTTTGCGGGCCGCGACGGTAGAATTTGCGAGGGGTCAGATGGGGCCAAGGGTCTCGGTCTGGTTGCTGACCTTCTCGACGGCACTGGTCTGGGTTCAAGCCGCGGAGCTTTTCGGCCTTTTCAGATCGTCAGAGGCTCGAATGATGGCTGTTGCCGGGTCGTGGTCCGGGGCCATATTGGGCGGCTTGATCTTCGGAGTCGGCATGGTTCTGGCGCGCGGATGCTCTGGCCGGTTGCTGGTTCTGGCGGCCACTGGGAATCTGCGTTCGCTGGTCTCGGGCCTGATCTTTGCGGTGGTGGCGCAGATGTCGCTTGGCGGTTGGCTGGCCCCGGTACGCGACAGCCTTGCGGCACTTTGGGTCACCCCTGGTGGGCATAATATCAACTTGATCAATGCTTTGGGTCTACCGACCTCAAGCGGGCTCGTACTGGGTCTGGCGCTGGCACTATTTGCGATTGTGCTGTCGATACGCAACAAGCTCAACGTCAACACCCTGATTTTTGCCTCTGGCGTCGGCTTTGCCGTCGCTGTGGGATGGGTCCTGACCTTTTCGCTGGCACAGATCGCCTTCGATCCGGTTTCGGTTGAAAGTGTAACTTTCACTGGTCCGTCCGCTTCGACGCTGATGTTTGTCCTGAACCGGAATGCGGTAGTGGAATTTGACATCGGGCTAGTGCCCGGGGTTTTCATCGGGGCATTTCTGGCAGCGATCGCGACGCGTGAGTTCGTCTTTCAGGGCTTTGAGGATGCCGATAACATGAAGCGCGCGATGACTGGCGCCGCGCTGATGGGGTTCGGCGGAATGCTGGCCGGGGGCTGCGCGATCGGCAACGGTGTGACGGGCGGGTCGATCTTCGTGGCGACAGCCTGGCTGGCGCTGACGGCGATGTGGGTGGGAGCAATGGTGACGGATTTTCTGGTAGATCAGCCGGCACTCCGCGCCACCGCCTGAGTTGGCTGCTCAATTCACAAAATTTGATGTTGGCGCAGCGGATATTGGGCAAGCTTTTCGTGGATTGCACCTGCCCGGTGCAGGGTCGAGCGAAAGAGCACGATCTCGTGGACAGCAAATGCGTCTGTCTGGAAATTGGCATGTGCCAAAAGCCAACCACGCAACCGCGCCATCTCTGACGCAGTCGGAGGGCGGCGGAATCGGGCGAGTGTGACATGTGGGCGAAACCGCTGTCTTTCGAGCATCAGTCCCGTGCCATGAAGAAGGCTGCGGACCTTGCCGTGCAACTGGTCGAGCGCCGGATTCGGTCTGACCCCGACAAATAATACCCTGGGATCGTTGCCGCCGACGGTGTCAGTGCCCGCAAGATGGAGATCGAAGGCCGGGGCATGCAGCGAGGTCAGCGCAGCGTCGGTCGCTTCGATCAGATCGTCAGGCTGTTCGCCAAGGAACGCGAGAGTAAGGTGCAGTGTACCGGGCGCTGCCGGTTGGCCCGCGGGCAGATCTGCCTGAAGGTCGCTGATGGCGTCTTTGGTGGCATCTGGCAGGTCGATGGCGATAAAGGCTCGCATGGGATCAATTGCCTGTTCGGAACCATGGGTTGGCTCAAGCGTTCCTAGCAACATAGCGGGAAGCGAGAATTCCATGAAGATCATTTTAAGCGGCGTCGCGGCGGCTGCGATGCTCGCATTCGGCGTACTTGCGGTTGGATGTTCGGGCAAGCCAGCTGCGCCTGTCGAGATTGGCTTCGGCCCAGCCCCAACGCTGCCGCCGCCGAGCAATAGCCTGTTGCCGACCGTTAACGTCGCCGATGCCAGTGCCTGGCGGCCAGGCGAGGCGCCGGTGGCGGCGTCGGGTCTGACGGTAACCGAATTTGCGGCGGGTCTGGATCATCCGCGATGGCTGCACGAATTGCCCAATGGTGACGTGCTCGTGGCCGAATCCAATGCGCCGCCGCGCCCCGAAGACGGCAATGGCATTCGTGGTTTTTTTCAGAAGATCGTGATGAAGCGGGCGGGGGCCGGGGTGCCGAGTGCGGATCGGATTACCTTGCTGCGCGATTCCGATGGCGACGGCGTGGCCGAAACTCGCAGTGCGTTCATGACAGATCTGCATTCGCCCTTCGGTATGACCCTGGTCGGCAGAACGCTTTACATTGCCAACACCGATGGCATCGTCAGCGTACCCTACACAACAGGCGCAACCAGCATCAGCCAAGCCCCGGCGCAGTTTTTCGCGTTGCCCGGCGGGAAGATTAACCATCACTGGACCAAGAACATCGTCGCAAGCCCGGATGGCAAGCGGCTGTATGCCGCAGTCGGATCGAACAGCAACGTGGCTGAGAACGGGATCGACAAGGAAGAGGGTCGTGCTGCGATCTGGGAGATCGATATTGCCAGTGGCAAGGGTCGGGTCTTCGCCAATGGGCTGCGCAATCCGGTGGGGATGGATTTCGACACCAAGACCGGGCGGCTCTACACTGTGGTGAACGAGCGCGACGAACTGGGCGACAACCTTGTCCCAGATTACCTGACCTCGGTCCGGGACGGGGCGTTTTACGGCTGGCCGTACAGCTATTTCGGCCAGAACTTGGATGTGCGGGTCGACCCGCAGCGGCCCGACCTGGTGGCGGATGCGATCCGTCCGGACTACGCGTTGGGATCGCACACTGCCTCGTTAGGGCTGGATATTGCCAGCACGGCAGGATCTGGGATAGCGAAAGCCTATGGGCGGGGCGCGTTTATCGGGCAACACGGCTCGTGGAACCGCAAGCCGCGCAGCGGCTACAAGGTGATTTTTGTGCCGTACGGACCGAACGGGCCGCAAGGCGAGCCTAAGACGGTCCTCGATGGATTCCTTCAAGGGGACATTGCCAAAGGCCGTCCGGTCGGCGTGGTTCTGGACCGGCGCGGCGGGCTGTTGGTGGCGGATGACGTCGGCAACCGGATTTGGCGGGTGGCTGTCGGAACTCAGTAGAAACTCTGCGGGTCAATGTCGATTTGCAGGCGCAGGTTGGTGGGCAGCTTGAACTGGGCGACCCATTTTTGCAGGGCGGACTGAAGCGGCGCGGATTTGTCGGCCTTGACCAGCAGCCGCACGCGGTGGCGGCCACGGATGCGCGCGATAGGGGCGGGCGCGGGTCCGAAAACCTGCGCGCCGATCTGGCGCAAGGGCGCGTCGCGGCGCGACATTTCGGTGCCAAGATCGAACACCTCTTGCACGTTCGGCGATGACAGGATGATGCCCGCGAGGCGGCCGTAGGGCGGGACGCCGGCGGCTTGGCGCTCGGCGGCCTCGGCGCGCCAGAAGCCTTCCTCGTCGCCCGCAAGGATGGCGCGGATCACCGGGTGCTCGGGCTGGTAGGTTTGCAGAAGTGCGACGCCCTTGTTCGAGGTGCGCCCGGCCCGGCCCGCGACTTGCCGCATCAACTGAAATGTGCGTTCGGCGGCGCGCAGGTCTGACCCTTGCAAGCCAAGGTCGGCGTCGATCACGCCGACGAGGGTCAGCAGCGGGAAGTTGTGACCTTTGGCGACGAGTTGCGTGCCGATGATGATGTCAGCGGCGCCTTGGGCAATCGCGACGATCTGTTCCTTGAGCGCGCGGGCCGAGCCATAGAGATCGGACGACAGCACCGCGACGCGGGCATCGGGGAAAAGCGCCGTGACCTCTTCGGCGAGGCGTTCGACACCGGGGCCGACGGGGGCGAGGCGATCCTCGGCCTCGCAATGCGGGCATTTGGTTGGCATCGGCTTGGTCTCGCCGCATTGGTGGCAGACGAGGCGTTTCAGGAAGCGGTGTTCGACCATGCGGGCATCGCAATGGTCGCAGCCGATCTGATGGCCGCAGGCGCGGCAGATGGTGACGGGGGCGTAGCCGCGGCGGTTGAGGAACAGCAGCGATTGTTCCTTGAGGTCGATGCGTTTCTGCACCTCGGCTTGCAGGGTCGGGGAAATCCAACGGTTGCCCGGCAGGGTTTCATTGCGCATGTCGATGGCGGACATCTGCGGCAGTTCGGCGTCGCCAAAGCGCGAGGTAAGTTCGAGTTTCTCGTATTTGCCAGCCTCGGCGTTGGCCCAGCTTTCGAGGCTGGGGGTGGCAGAGGCGAGGACGACCTGGGCTGCGTTGATCGAGGCGCGCAGGACGGCCATGTCGCGGGCGGAATACACCACGCCGTCTTCTTGTTTGTAAGAGGTGTCGTGTTCCTCATCCACCACGATCAGGCCGAGATCGCGGAACGGCAGGTAAAGCGCGGATCGCGCACCGATCACCATCTGCGCACCGCCCTCGCCGACCATGCGCCAGACGCGGCGGCGTTCGGTCATGGTGACGCCGGAATGCCATTCGGCGGGTTTCGCGCCAAAGCGGGCCTCGACCCGGGTGAGGAATTCGGCGGTGAGGGCGATTTCGGGCAAAAGGACGAGGGCCTGACGGTTCTGCGCAAGGCATTCGGCGACGGCTTCGAGATAGACCTCGGTCTTGCCCGAGCCGGTGACGCCTTTCAGCAGCGTGGTGCCGTAGCTGTCTGAGGCGACCTTTTCGCGCAAGCGGGCGGCGGCCTGTGCCTGATCCTCGGCCAGTTGTTTGCCGCCGTGGTCGGGGTCCATGCGGGGGTATGGCAGATCGCGGGGGCTGGCCTCTTCCGCAACGACGCCCTGCTTGACGAGGCCTTTGATCACTGAGGTCGAGACGCCGGCCATTTCCGCCAGCTCCTTGAGCGTGAATGACAGCCCACCGTAATCGCCGAGCACCGCCAGCACGCGGCGGCGGGCGTCGGTTTCGCGGTCGGGCCGGCCGTGGCCCAGCCGGTAGACGGTGCGCATCGAGGGCGGATCGCCGAGCCCCGGAGAGCGGGTGGCGAGGCGCAGCATGGCGGGCATCGGGGTCAGCGTGTAATCGGCGACGCGGGCCAGGAATGTCTGCATTTCCTCCCGCATCGGCACGGCATCGAGCACGCGGATCACGCTGCGGATTTTCGCGCGGTCATAATCGCCCTGCCCCCGGCCCCAGACCACACCCAGCACCTTGCGCGGGCCCAGCGGCACCTCGACGAAAGCCCCCATGAAGCAGCCGCCTTCGGGCGCCATGTAGTCCAGAAGCCGGTCAAGTGGCTGCGTGGTCAGCACGCCAACCAAATCGCCCTCATCAAAGAATCCCGGGGTGTTCATGGCCACAGGTTTGCCCGTTTGGGCTTTCGGGGCCAAGCCCCTTGCGCTAGAAGATGCGCGAATGACCACCCAGAGGGGATGAGACCGATGAGATTCTTTGTAGACACTGCCGATGTGGACGCAATCGCAGAGTTGAACGACCTTGGCATGGTCGATGGTGTGACCACCAACCCGTCGCTTATCATGAAGTCGGGGCGCGACATCAAGGAAGTGACGAAAGAGATCTGCAACATGGTCGACGGGCCGGTTTCGGCCGAAACCGTGGCGCTGGACGCCGAGGGCATGATCGCCGAGGGCCGCGAGCTGGGCAAGATCGCCGACAACATTGCGATCAAGGTGCCACTGACATGGGCTGGGCTGAAGGCCTGCAAAGTGCTGACCGACGAGGGCCGGATGGTCAACGTGACGCTGTGCTTTTCGGCCAATCAGGCGCTGTTAGCAGCGAAAGCTGGGGCGACCTTTATCTCTCCGTTCATCGGGCGGCTGGATGATCTGAACATCGACGGCATGGATCTGATCGCTGAAATTCGCCAGATCTACGACAACTACGGGTTCGAGACGAACATCCTTGCAGCATCGATCCGCTCGGCCAATCACATGAGCCAAGCGGCGCTGATCGGCGCTGATGTGGCCACCGCGCCGCCGAATGTAATCAAGGCGATGGCGAGCCATGTGCTGACCGACAAGGGGCTTGAGGGGTTCCTCAAGGATTGGGCGAAGACAGGTCAGAAGATACTTTGACGGACGGTGGCCTCGCGGATTTGAGTATTGATCCAATTCCGCGATGCCACCGCTCCGCGCCGAAAATGAGTTTCCGAGCAGAATTCATGCTAGGTTTCACCTAGAACGGGTGCAGTTTTTCGATCGCACCTAATGCGTTCGGGAGGGCGCCATGTCATCAGAATCTGAGTTCGACACTTGGAGCGCGGGCCAAAGCTACGAACATTACATGGGACGCTGGAGCCGAAAGATCGCGACGAAGTTCGTCGAATGGCTCGCCCCTGCGCACGACGCGGATTGGCTTGAAGTGGGTTGCGGAACCGGTGCACTGACGAAGACGGTTCTGTCTTCCTGCTCACCACGGTCTATCCTTGCCACCGATCAATCGGCGGATTTCGTAGCCCACGCACACGACGACATCGATGACAGCCGGGCGCATTTCGAGGTGGCGGATGCATTGCATCTGCCAAGCGACGACGCATCGGTTGATATAGTTGTCTCGGCGCTGGTGATGAATTTCATCCCCCACACTCAGAACGCGTTTGCAGAAATGCACCGTGTTCTGCGACCCGGCGGCCTTTTTGCGTTTTACGTCTGGGATTACCCTGGGGGCGGAATGGGATTTATCGATGCATTCTGGAAATCAGCCGCCGAGATCGACAGCGACGCAATTGCGCTCGACGAAAGTGCACGTTTTCCGTTCTGCACGAAGGCCGGTCTTGCAAAGCTTTGCGAAGAAGCCGGAATTCCCGATGCAACGATCGTTGCTATCGAAGCAGAAACCAGCGTTGCCGACTTCGAAGCTTTCTGGCACCCTTTTACGCTTGGTGCGGGTCCGGCGCCCGGCTATTGCATGAACCTGGACGAAGACAAGCGAAAGGCGCTGAAAGATCGTCTCGCTGCAAAGCTCGGGACGGTCGGAACGGTTACTTTGCCAGCTCGCGCCTGGGCCGTCAAAGCTCGCTGGCCTTCTCAGGTTGAATAACTTGGCGCTGGAGTTTTGTGTCTTCGGCTGTTGGCAGGCCGGTTCTGAGCCACTGCCAAAGCCAAATGCAAAGCCACATCAGACTGATCGATATCAACAGAGCTTGGCGATACAACTGGTTGAATGGTTAGCATTGGTCCGACGTGGTGAGGCGGCTGAGCACTTACTCGAACACGACCATTGGCCGGGCACCACCAACTGCAGATTAGTTCCGCAATTCCGCAGCAATCCAAGTGTCCACATCTCTCTCGCCAGCCCCCGCCTCAGTGTGGCGCAACGGACGCGTTCCGCGTTTGATGGAGCAGAGGCGCAACTGCGGGCTGGACGCAGCACTTCAAGATTGTGACAAAGCAGCCCAGAGCATCTCTCGTGCTGAGAAAACCGGCAAGACCAAAGGGACAGGCATGACGACAACAGCAGCGATGATTGACGATCTGCGCGAGAAGATCATTTCCGATCCGGACGTGATCCTTGACGACCGCGACGTGATGCGGGCGTTGATCGCCGCGGGCGAAGGCGGGCTGGGCAACAACATCGTGGACCTGCGCGGCATCGCGTTGGAGCGCCTCGAGTCGCGGCTGGGCCGATTGGAAGATACTCACCGAAGCGTCATTGCTGCGGCCTATGAAAATCTGGCCGGCACCAATCAGGTGCACCGCGCGCTTCTGCGGCTGCTTGAGCCGACCGATTTCGCAAGCTTCCTGCGCGACCTCGGCGGCGACGTGGCGGCGATCCTGCGCGTCGATGTAGCACGGCTGGTGCTGGAGACTGTTCAGGACGATGACGACGACACCACCGAGCGTCTGGGCAAAATCCTTGTCACGGCAGAGCCGGGGTTTGTGGACAGCTATCTGACACTTGGCCGGAACGTCCCGGTCAGGCCGGTTGTGCTGCGGCAAGTGCAACCTGATACCGATCTGGTATATGGCGATACCAAAGACTGGATCCGCTCCGAGGCATGTCTGAAGCTGGATTTCGGCCCGGGACGGCTGCCTGGTATGCTGGTTCTGGGGGCGGAAGACCCGCATCAGTTCAAGCCAACCCAAGGCACGGACCTTCTGACGTTCTTTGGCGGCGTCTTCGAACGGACCATGCGGCGCTGGTTGGCGTGATCCATATATCGCCTGCCGCGCGCGATGCGCTGGCGGCCTGGCTTGCCGGGCAAAAGGCCCTGAACAATGCGGCTGAGAACACGCTGACCGCATATCGTTCTGATCTGCTTTCCTATCTGGCGTTCATCACCGAACATTTCGGCGATGCGACAGGGCTGGCACCGCTGAAAAAAGCTTCAACATCCGATATGCGCGCCTGGATGGCGCATGAACGGGCGCGCGGTGTTTCGGCGCGGTCGTTGGCGCGGTCGCTGTCGGCGGTCAAGTCGTTCTACCGTTGGCTGGCCGAGCGTGAGGGGTTCGATCCGACTGCCGTGTTGTCGGTCCGCTCGCCGAAGTTCCAGCGCAAGCTGCCACGCCCGCTGGCCGTTGAAGCAGCGCGGGCGATGATCGACACGGTCGAACTGCAGTCCCAGAAGGGTTGGATTGCAGCGCGCGATGCCGCCGTGGTGACTTTGCTTTACGGCTGCGGGTTGCGGATATCCGAGGCATTGGCATTAACTGGGGCATCGATTCCCCTGCCCGATAGTTTGCGGATCCGGGGCAAGGGCGGGAAAGAGCGCATGGTCCCGGTACTACCCGTCGCGCGCGAAGCCGTGGCGCGCTATGTCGCCGCCTGTCCCTATCCAATCGAAGCCAATACGCCGCTGTTTCTGGGGTCGCGCGGCGCCAAACTGAACCCTCGGCTGATCGCCAAGGTGATGGAGCAGTCACGGATGCAGCTTGGCCTTCCCGCCACCGCCACGCCGCACGCAATGCGGCACAGCTTTGCGACGCATCTGATGGAGGCGGGCGGAGATTTGCGCTCGATTCAGGAATTGTTGGGCCATGCATCCTTGTCGACGACTCAGGCCTATACGGCCGTCGACACCGCGCGGCTGATGGAAGTCTACGAGAAAGCGCATCCCAGAGCATAACCCCGGGCACGTTTCATTCGCATCATTCCGGTTTGTGACAGACCGCCTCGATGTTGTTTCCGTCGGGATCGCGGACAAATGCGGCGTAGTAACTTGGGTGATACTGCGGTCGCAGACCCGGTTTGCCGTTGTCCGTACCACCCGCCGCCAAAGCGGCGGCATGAAAGGCGTCGACGGCCTTGCGATTATCCGCGGTAAACGCGACATGCACCGGCGGCCGTTGCGCATTGCCCTGACTGAGCCAGAAGCTTGGATGATCGCGCCCGTAACCCACGACCGCTACGCCACCGGTCTGTTCCGTGGGAATGGTCATCATGACTGACGCATCCAAGGGGCCGAAGGCTGCGTCGTAGAAAGATTTTGACTTTGAAAAATTTGCCGCGCTGATACCGGAATGGTCTATCATCGATGCCTCCTTTTCAGTGATTCACCTATGCCCGAAGACTACCAAGAATCGGTTGGCCAGACAAAGCCAACCGCGCGGGGTGGAAAAGTCGCTGGCCTCTTTTCCGACGGTATGGCGGGCAACCGGTTGCGCAACCAGCAGCGTTCCGCCTAGAACAGCGAATGACCATCCAGACACGTGCGCTTCTCGTCCATCTGTTCACCGCTACCGGCACGGTTTTCGCGATGCTCGCCATGCTGGCGGCTGTCGATCAGAAATGGAGCTTGATGTTTCTTTGGCTCGTCGTGGCCTTCTTCGTAGATGGCATCGACGGCCCGCTGGCGAGGAAATACGACGTCAAGACCAATGCGCCGACATTTGACGGCGTATTGCTGGACCTGATCATCGACTATCTGACTTACGTGTTCGTACCTGCCTACGCGCTGTTCAAATCGGGACTTCTGCCGGGCTGGACCGGTTGGATCGCAATCATTGTCATCACCTTCGCCAGTGTGATGTATTTCGCAGACAAGCGCATGAAGACGAAGGACAATTCTTTTTCGGGCTTTCCGGGCTGCTGGAATATGGTGGCTCTTGTGCTTTTCGCTCTGTCGCCGAATTTCTGGGTAAGCCTCGTGATCGTCGTGGTGCTCGCAGCGGCGATGTTCATGCCGCTGAAATTCGTCCATCCGGTGCGCACGGAACGATGGCGCGCCATCTCTCTGCCGATGGCGTTCGCCTGGACATTCTTCGCCGGCTGGGCCGCTTGGGTCGATTTCGATGCCCAAAGCTGGGCTCATTGGGGCCTTGTGGTCACCTCGCTCTATTTGGTGTTCGCTGGAATCGCCCAGCAGCTTATGCCCCGCGGCGATGATTGACGCGATTTCAAAGACGGGTAAGCACGACACCGCCGACGATCAGTGCGGCGGCTATGACCTTGCCTCGGTCCATGCGTTCACCGAAGAAGAACCAACCGATCAGCACCGCAAAAAGGATCGAGGTTTCGCGTAAGGCCGCAATCAGCGCGATGGGGGCCACTGTCATCGCCCAGACGGCGATGGCGTAGGCGGCGTAAGAACCCAATGAGGCCAACGCGCCGAATGTCCAGGCGCTGGCATTGGCACGCAGGACACCGGGGCCGCGCATAGCCAGGCAAACCGGCAGGAACAGGCTGACGTCGAAAACGAAGAGCCAGGCCACATAAGTTACCGCATCGCCAGCGACCCTTGCGCCCAGCCCGTCAACCAGCGAATAGCCTGCCGTCGCCATCGCAGAACCCAAGGCCAGCGGCACAAGGCGCCGCGACTCATCCGAACGGAACACGCCGCGCGCCATTAGCAGAATGCCGGCGCCCAGCGTGATTATGCCGGCATATTCGACAACCTCGACCCGGTCGGCCAGGAAAACCGCCCCGATTGCCATCACCACCAGCGGAGCCGCCCCCCGCGCGATCGGATAGACTCGGGACAGGTCGCCGTTATCGTAGGCGAAGGCGAGGAAAAGCTTGTAGATCGAATGAAAAACACCCGACGCGACGAGCCAGAGCCAAACTTCGCCCTCGGGAAATGGGCGGGTGGCGGCTATCAGGGCGCCGATGCCACCTTGGACCAACGTCAAGATCAGCATCGACGTCAGCTTCGAGGTGCCGAGCTTGATCAGTGCGTTCCAGCCAGCATGCAGGAATGCTGCGAAGAGCACCGCCAGAAATACGCCGAATGTCATATACCGCCCTGCCTGCCGTCGTTGCGCGCACCAAATCGTGCGACCCGTCGGGCCGCAAGAGATTTCTCGTGTCCTTCGGGCACTCGGGTTCCGCGCTGCGCGGGAGTATTTGTCAACAGAAGAAGCCTAGATCAGCAGCGAGGCCGCGCCTTCCAGTCGAAGCAACGCGACCTTGGTTTCTATGCCACCGGGGGCGGAGTAGCCACCCAGCGTGTCGGCGGCCAGAACTCGGTGGCACGGAATGAGGATGGCGATGGGGTTGGCACCGCAGGCCTGGCCTGCGGCCTGTGCCGAGATGCCGAGTGCCTTTGCCAGATCGCCGTAGCGGCGGGTTTCACCGTACGGAATGGCAATGAGCGCTTCGAAAAAACGGCGCTGTGCCGTCGTCACGTCCGGAGCGAGGGGCAGGTCGAACTGTTTTCGTTGACCCGCGAAGTACTCGCCGAGCTGGGCCGCAGCGGTCAGCAAGACGGGGGTTTGGTCACAGCCGTCGCCATCCCAACGCAACCGCGTGATGTTGCCATCCACTTCGGTCACGGTCAGCGGGCCAACCGGACTTGGGAAAGTCAGGCTGGCGCGGACGCTCATCCCAAAGCCTCTTCGCAGCGGGCGCAGACGCCTGCGTGCTTGTGGGTGCCGACATCGGGCAGGATTTTCCAGCAGCGCTGGCATTTCTCACCTTCGGCTTTTTCGAAGACGACGCCGATGCCGTCGATTTCCGGTAGCCGGAACGCCTCGGCGGGCAGCGGATCGGCGGACAATGTGATGCCCGAGGTGATGCAAAGATCGTCGAACGGCACCGAGCGGGCGGCGGCGAGGGTTTCCTTGTCCTCGACATGCACGACCGGGGCGGCTTCCAGTGATGCACCGATGACCTTGTCCTGACGCCGGATTTCCAGCGCCGCCGTGACAACGCGACGGACGCGGCGGATGCCGGCCCATTTCGCGGCCAGCGGTTCGTCCAACCAGTCGGCCGGGGTATCGGGCATGTCGGTCAGGTGAACCGAGCTGTTTGCCCCGGGGAAGCGTTCCAGCCAGACCTCTTCCATCGTGAAAACGAGGATCGGGGCGAGCCACGTCGTGAGCCGGTGGAACAGGATTTCCAGCACGGTGCGCGCGGCGCGGCGTTCAGGGGTGTCACCGTCGCAATAGAGTACGTCCTTGCGGATATCGAAATAGAAGGCCGAGAGGTCTACCGTGGCGAAGGTGAACAACTCCTTGAACACACCCTGGAAGTCGTAAGCGGCATAGCCTGCGCGCACCTTGTGGTCGAGTTCGGCCAGACGGTGCAGCACCCAGCGTTCCAGTTCTGGCATATCCTTGGGGCCGACGCGGTCAGCGTCGGTGAACTGCGCCAGCGAGCCTAACAGGAAGCGCATCGTGTTGCGCAGGCGGCGGTAGCTGTCGGCGGTGCCCTTCAGTATCTCGTCCCCGATGCGCTGGTCAGCCGTATAGTCGGATTGCGCCACCCAGAGCCGCAAGATATCGGCACCGTATTGCTGCACGATCTTGTCCGGCTCGATGGTATTGCCGATGCTCTTGGACATCTTGTTGCCCTTTGCGTCCAGCGTGAAGCCGTGGGTGAGCACGCCGCGATAAGGTGCGCGGCCGATGGTGCCACAGGCTTGAAGCATCGAGGAATGAAACCAGCCGCGGTGCTGGTCGGTGCCTTCGAGGTAGAGGTCGGCGAGGCCGTCCGCCGATCCGTCGGGGCGGTCGCGCAGCACGAAAGCGTGGGTAGAACCGCTGTCGAACCAGACGTCGAGGATGTCGAAGACCTGTTCATAGACATCGGGGTCATAGAGGCCGTCGAGCATCTTGTCCTTGAAGCCATCAGTATACCAGACATCGGCCCCATCAGCTTCGAACGCTTTGATGACACGGGCGTTGACCGCGTCGTCGCGGAGCAGGAAATCGGGATCCTCCGGCGTGGTTCCGACCTTGACGAAGCAGGTCATGGGCACACCCCAAGCCCGTTGGCGAGACAGCACCCAGTCAGGTCTCGCCTCGATCATCGAATATAGGCGGTTGCGACCGGTTTGCGGCGTCCATGTCACCAGCTTGTCGATACTGATCAGGGCGCGTTCGCGAATCGTGGTGCCATACTCATCTTGCCCGTCGCCGACGGGTCTGTCGATGGCGGCGAACCATTGCGGAGTATTGCGGAAGATCAGCGGCGCCTTGGAACGCCAGGAATGCGGATAGCTGTGGGTCAGCCGACCGCGCGCCAACAACCGGCCAGCTTCGACCAGCTTGTCGATAACCGCCTTGTTGGCACCGCCCTCCTTACCCTTGGGCGTGATGATGACCTCGCCGCCGAACAGCGGCAGGTCGGTGCGGAAAGAGCCGTCTTCCAGGACGTTATAGGTCATCGGCAGGCCGTATTTCAGGCCTATTTGGTAGTCGTCATCGCCGTGGCTGGGGGCGGTGTGGACAAAGCCGGTGCCAGCGTCCTCGGTAACATGGTCACCAGGGAACATCGGCACGTCATAGTCCCATTCGCCGTTCTCTGACTGCCCACGCAGCGGATGAGCCAACACAAGGCCAGCAAGTTCCTGTGCTGAGACGTGGCGGATCTGACGGAAGCCTTCAACGCGAGCCTTTGCAAAGATGTCTTCGGCCAAATGTTCGGCCATCAGCAGCTTGTCACCGGGGGCGGCCCAGCATTCTTCGGGCGTTTGGGTAATCTCGTAAAGGGCATAGGTGATAACTTGACCGAAGCAAACCGCTCGGTTCTGCGGGATGGTCCAGGGAGTCGTGGTCCAGATTACCACTGATGCCTCGTGCAGGTCGTCCGCAAGAAGCGCTTGATCGGCGGCGGAATATTCGTCGATATCATCCTCGGCGAGCAGCACATTGCCGCCCCGCACGACCGGGAAACGCACCCAGATTGTGTGGCTCTGGTGGTCGTGATACTCGACCTCGGCCTCTGCCAGAGCGGTCTTTTCGACTGGTGACCACATGACCGGTTTAGAGCCGCGATAAAGCGTGCCGTTCATCAGGAACTTCATGAATTCTTCGGCGATCACGCGCTCGGCATGGTAGTTCATGGTCAGGTATGGATCGGCCCAGTTGCCGGTGACGCCGAGCCGCTTGAATTCCTCGCGCTGAATGTCGATCCAGCCTTCGGCGAACTTGCGGCATTCCCGCCGGAAGGCCACGATGTTCACGGCGTCCTTGTCGAGCCCTTTCGCGCGGTACTGTTCTTCGATCTTCCATTCGATCGGCAGACCGTGGCAGTCCCAACCCGGCACGTAGCGGGCGTCCTTGCCCATCATCTGCTGGCTGCGCACCACCATGTCCTTGAGTATCTTGTTCAGCGCATGGCCGATGTGCAGGTGACCGTTGGCGTATGGAGGACCATCGTGCAATGTGAAAGGCTCTCGTCCCTCTTTCTCGCGCAGTCGGTCGTAGACGCCGATCTTCTCCCACCGCTCCAGCCAGCCGGGTTCACGGGCTGGCAGGCCGGCACGCATCGGGAAGTCGGTGACGGGCAGGTTCAAGGTCGATTTGTAGTCAGGCGTATCGGCGCACATCTGGGGCGTCCTTGTCAGAATTCGGTTATGGCGGAGGGATCGGCGCGTAATTGTGCACGCCTTTGCCGGCGTCCCTGAGGTGTCAGAGCGCCGGGCTGATAATTCGAATAATGATCGCCAGTATCCGCAGCATGGGGCGCTTATAAAAGCCTCGGTTTGGAGCGTCCAGCGCGTATTTCGAATGAAAATATCCTCCCACGGCCGCCAGTTCAAGTTTATTGCTGGTCATCTTGCGGGACCCCGAGGCCACAAAGCGAAGGATATCGTCAGAGCCGGCTGCTCAACCACCAAGCAGGAAAGGTCGGGCACTTAGCAGGAAACACTGCGAAGAGCGGGGAGAAGGCATCGCGACGGCCACTTTGTAGCCTTCTCGCCCTCTTTGCGGACCTTGGAATTTGCAATGGCCGCTAATCTGTCCATAATCCTGCAGGACCGCACTGATCGAACAGGACGGCGTGTTTGGCGTTGCGGTCTTGATGTTTATCAAGAACATATTTCCGCCGATCCCGTTAGAACTTGTGATGCCTTTGGCCAACTACTCAAAGGGAACCTTTTGATCCCTCGGCACGACAATCATCGCGATACTTGGCCTATGGTATCTGTACCGGGTCGTCATGTTCCGCAGTGTTCCGTGATACCGTTGACGAATTGGCGGCGAATTCACCCGGTTTCGGACCAATCGTGCAGTCGGGCAATCACGGTGTCGGACAACGATTTCAGATCCTTCGTCAGGGCAAGCGCCGGACAGGGCGTCTGCAACCGAGCCTTCATATCACCCATCCGAAACCGGTTCGCCGCATCCAGTGAGCTAATTTCCTTCCACGTCACCGGCACCGCGACCGGCGCCCCTTCACGGGCGCGAAGCGAGTAAGGAGCGATTGCTGTCGCGCCGCGTTCGTTTCGCAACCAGTCGATGAATATGCGGCCCTTCCGCTTCTCTTTCGACATTGTCGCGACATAGCGATCGGGAGATTTCGTCGCGAGGATATGCGCGAAGGTCTTCGCGAAGAGTTTCACCGTCTCCCATTCACGTGTCCGCCGTAGAGGTACCCAAACGTGAATTCCCTTGCCACCGGTCACCATGGTGCCCGAGTTCAGTCCGAGCGCCGTCAACCGGTCGCGAACCTCGAAGGACGCATCGCGCAGGTCTGTCCAGGGCAGCGCCTCGTCCGGATCCAGGTCGAAAACCAGCCGGTCGGGACGCTCCAGCCGGTCAATGCGCGCGCCCCAAATGTGGAATTCGATGGTTCCCATCTGCGCTGCCGCGACAAAACTTTCGGCGCGAGTAGCGTAAAGGTAATCAGCTGTCTCGCGGTCTTTCTCGGCGATCGCGATATGCGACAGTGCGTCCGGCATCGCCGTGCCACCGTGCTTCTGGAAAAAGCAGTCCTCGTCAATTCCGCCCGGACAGCGAAACAGCGACAACGGACGATCCCCAACCAGTTCGACCATTCGCTCGCCAACACGGGCATAATGCTGCGCCACGTCGAGCTTGGTGCATTCAGACTTGGGAAACACACTGCGACCGGGGTGAGTGATGGTGATGCCCAGTACGGTTTTCTGCATTTCATCCTCCTTCGGTCGGTCCAACCGGACCGCTTTGGCCTGTTTGTCGCCCCTGAGCCCCAAATAGCTGCCGTGGCGAACAGCCCCGTCGGCAGTGAATTCCGCGTATTCAACTTCGGCTACTTGATCCGGTCGGACCCATTTCGCGTCACGCGCAACATCCCCCGGCACGTCGATAAAAGGCGACGTCTTGCGGAACGTCATGGCTTTTTCCAATTCATCGAAATCGGCCCCCGCGAACCCGGTGCCCACGCGGCCGCGATAGCGCAGGCCGGATCCCTCATATGTCCCCAATAGCAGCGACGCGAACGGTCGCCCTCGCTTGTCCGAAGGAGTATATCCGCCGATCACGAATTCCTGTCGTTTAGAACATTTGATCTTACGCCAGACCTTGCTGCGCTTGCCGCGATAGGGTGCGTCGATGCGTTTCGAGATGATCCCTTCAGCCCCGACCTCGCATGCCCTTGCGAACACATCTGGACCGCGTCCTACAATAGGTTCGCTAAGGCGTAACGGACCATCCTTTGGCAGACCGGCCAAAAGATCAACCAACGTGCCACGGCGCGTTTCCTGTAGCTCATCCGTGATGTCCTTGCCATTCAAAGACAACAAGTCGAAGGCATAAAAGACCAACGGTGCGCCGTTAGCCAATGCTGATTGCAGCGACGAAAATGCTGATCCGCTGACGTTTGCGGCCATGACTTCCCCGTCGATAAGGGCGGCGTCGCAGGGGACGGGATCGAATGCGGTTTTCAAGGCAAGGAACCGGTCAGTCCAGTCCTTTCCCGAACGGGTGTAAATTCGCACACCACCCTTGCCCAATGCCGCCAAGGCCCGATAGCCGTCGAACTTGATCTCATGCAGCCAGTCGTCTCCGTCGGGCGGTGTCTTAAAAAGGGTGGCAAGTTGAACGGCTCGAAATGACGGACGCTTTCCCTTGCGTTCGACCTCGCTTGGCGTTGGATCTACGGCTCCCTCGCGGATCGCCACCATGTCGCGCCCGGTCTTGATCGAGGTCGTGGCGCTATCGGTCAGCACATCGGGCTTGTCCGTGGCCTGGTCATCGCGTTCCTTTATCAGTAGCCAGTTCTCGCGTTTCCCCTTTCCGCGCATTTTTACAAGAGCCCAGCCGCCTTTCATGCGTTGACCGAACAGAGTGAGTTTCAGCTTTCCGTCCTTCAAGCCTTCAGCCGGATCGCCTTGGGGCTGCCATAGCCCCTGATCCCAGAGCATCACAGTGCCGCCGCCGTATTCACCTTTTGGAATGGTTCCCTCGAAGTCTGCGTAAGACAAAGGATGATCTTCGGTCCTGACAGCCAAACGCTTTTCTCCGGGGTCGGCGCTAGGTCCTTTGGTGACAGCCCAACTAAGCAAAACACCATCCAATTCAAGTCGCAAATCATAGTGAAGGCGACTTGCGTCGTGCTTCTGCACAAGAAACCGCAAGTTCTTGCCCCTAACCTTGCCGATCTTGCCCGCCGGCTCCGCCGTGCGCTTGAAGTCGCGCTTTGCGTTGTAATCCGCAAGTTTGTCCGCAGAATTTGTCTTCATGATGCTGCTTTCTTGCGTCCGCCTCTCGGTTTTTTATCGGCAGACTTCAAGCTTTGCTTCAACGCTGACAGCAGATCGACGACATTCTCGCCTTCAGGACGCGGGCGGTCGCCATCAGTGGTAACCCGAGCCGTCTTCTTGTTTTTCTGTTTGGTTTCCAGCAAATCCTGCAAAGCCTTTGCGTAACTGTCAGAATAGCTGCCCGCATTGAACGGAGCCGTCTTTCGCTCGATCAGCGAGATTGCAACCTCCAGCAGGTCTTCTTCGGCAGGTTGGTCCTCGATCTGGCTGAACATCGGCTCCGCATCGCGCAATTCGTCTTCGTAGTGCAGCGTCTCAAGCAACAGTCCATCGCCACAGGGCCGAACAGACGCCAAGTACTCCTTGCCTCGCAAGGTAATCTGACCCAATCCGACTTTGTCGGCCTGCCGCAAAGCGTCGCGCACGACGCGGTAAGCGTCTTCGGCAAGATCATCGGTTGGCACGAGATAATACGGCTTGTCATAATATATCGGAGAAATCTCGCAGGCGCCGACGAACTGCACCAGTTCGAAGGTCTTCTTGGTTTCAAGTCGGATCGCATCCACTTCTTCAGGGTCGATCAGCAGGAATTCATCATTGCCAATGTCGTATCCTTTGACGATGTCGGCGGTGTCAACGGGACCGATGCCGGGCACAGTTTTTTCATAGCGGACCTTCTTGCCCGACGGTTTGTGGATTTGGCGAAACGCCACTTTCGCTCCCGGCTGTGTCGCAGAGAACAGTTCCACCGGGATCGAAACCAATGACAGGCGAAGTTGCCCTTTCCAAAGTGCACGTGCTGCCATGACCTAGCTCCTTACCATCCGGGCGCCGTTGGCCTGGACCATCCACCTCGAGAAAACTCGCCGTATCCGAGCTTTGTTCCCGGCCGGGTTGAATCGAGACTGACGTTAAATTCAGAAGCCTTGATCAAGCACGCGCCGGCGCAAGCGTCGGGCAGAGCCGCGGCAGGCAAGGAACCAATCCCCGATCACTGCGTTTGACTGGCAAGAGCAAGTGCTGAATCAACAAGCACGAAGTGCTCACCGAACTGATCGATCCAACACGAATGGAGACTGATATGCATAGCATTTTTTACCTGATTGGCCTGGTCGTCGTCGTCCTGGCTGTAATCAATCTCATCGCTTGACCTGTTAGAGGGAGAACAAAGATGACTGACAATCAAAAAACCACTACGGGCGCTTCAACCGGCGCGAAGAGTCCCGGCGCAGTTGCGTTCGATACTGCTGACACGCTGAAGGCCACTGCAAAGAACGCTGTGGATACTGCACGTGAAGAAGTTTCGTCGCGCGCCGGCGTTGTAAAAGACAGCGTTGCCGAGGAAGTATCCGGCGTCGCATCTGCTCTGCGCACTGCTGCCGGAGAAATGCAGCGTGGGTCACCGCAGGAACGCACCTTCGGTCAGATCGCCGAAGGACTTGCGGATGCGTCAGAGGCGATCCGCAACAAGGATCTGGGTGAAGTTGCCCGGGACCTTAGTGGATTTGCACGGCGCAATCCTTTGATTTTTCTTGGTGGTGCCGCATTGGTTGGCTTTGCGGCCACCCGGTTTGCAAAGGCTACGTCAAACGTTGAGACCGCTGCGCAAAATGGCGGGAAAGAGACGGGGCAGGCCCGCTCACCTTCCGGCATGCATCAAACCAGCGGTCAAAGCCGTGGAATGACAGGAGACTTCTCATGACCACCGATCCAAACACAACGAAATCCACTTCTGGCATGGTTGGCGACGCGCTGACCCATGTTAGCGGACTGGTACGCAAAGAAGTCGACTTGGCGCGTGCTGAAATCCACGAAAACATGTCACGCGCAGTCGTTGCGTTAGGCATGATCATTGCTGCTGCCGTGATTGCGTTAACCTCGCTAAACGTTTTGGCGGCAGCGTTGATTTCGGGTTTGGCGGACGCCGGGCTTGAAGCTGGATGGGCAGCCCTTTTGGTCGGAGTGGTCTTTGCCGGCCTCGCCTTCGGTCTGATGGCGAAGGGACTTAGCGATTTGAAACTTTCGAGCTTGGCACCGACACGGACAGCCAAGAACGTTCAACGTGACGCAGAAGCTGTGAAGGAGGCTTATGATGCCCGGTGATGAAAGAACTCCTGACGAAATTGAGCGCGAAATCGAGATTGAGCGCGCGCAACTTCGAGGGACGATAGAAGAAATCCAGGACCGCTTTTCGCTGGAAGGTGTGTCTCGGCAGGTGGCGGAACAACTTCGCGAACACGGAGGTGAGTTCGGCAAGACAATCGCCACGTCCGTGCGCGACAATCCTATGGCCCTCGCGCTGACCGGAGTTGGTCTAGCATGGATGATCTTTGGTAACCCCCGCCAAAATCACTCCGACGACGAAGGTCATTCAAATGGATCTCATCCCGTCGGCAGACGAGCAGCAACGAGCGCCGTGCCTGCCCAGAGTCATTATAAATCTGATTTGCCAAATTGGGCTCGTGAGCGGTCGCATCGCGGATTTGCCGAGGACTCTCGGTCGTTTGACGATCGTGCCGGAGGTTCGGCCGCGCAACTGAAGTCTATGTCGTCGGACGCCAAGAGCATGGCTTCGTCTGCCGCCGGAACGGTGCGTGACAGCGTTAGTGACGCTGCACAGGCTACGCGCGACGGCGTATCCGGCGCGGCGGCGACAGCCACCCAAACCGCCAGCGGCGCGTGGCAAAGCACCAAGTCCGGCATTGCGGATACCGCGGCTTCTGTAAAATCGCAC
>JBBKVT010000020.1:0-7086 GCA_037968535.1 Paracoccaceae bacterium | reverse complement strand
ACTCGAGCACTCGGGCAGGTCGTCATCCGTCTGACCGGCGATTTCCAGGCCCCCAGCAACAATGTCATTCGGCGCGCTTCAGCCAACGTCGATGCGCTCGCCACCAGCTTCTCGTTCCGACAAGACACGGAGCGGGTCAACGGCGTGCCGGTCTACAAGACTCTCCTGTCCGTGAAGTTCGATCCCGAGAGCGTGGACGCGCTGATCAGTGCGGCAGGCTTGAAGTATTGGTCCAGCGACCGCCCGAAACCGATCTTGTGGTTGGCCATCGATGACGGGCGAGGCCCTCGCCTGGTGACGTCCAAGCAGCTCAACGTGGTCAAGCCGCTCGCCAGCCGAGGATTGGAGGTGGGAATGCGCTATCTGCTTCCCGCCGGCACATCCACTGAACTGGCAAGTGTCGACTCGATCTGGAGCATGAACGCGGCGGCGATGCAGGTGCTGACTGATCGCTATCGAAACGATATGCAACTGCTCGGCAAGGTCTACCGCCAGCCGCCCGGCTGGGCTGCAGATTGGCTGCTGACCCAGTCAGGGGTGGAGCTTGCGCGCTGGTCCTTCGCCGGTAGCGACCCGCAGCGAGTAATCGCCTCCGGTGTCGACGAGGGTGCCAGTGCTATCGCCAAGCGCGATAGCACCAAGCTCGACACCGGTGTCGCAGGCCCTCAACTGGTCGAGGTGGCTGGCGTCAACAGTCAGTCTGATTTCATTCGATTGATGTCCTACCTGCAATCCATGGCGGTCGTCCGAAAATTGACGGTGCTTCAGGCCACGCCGGAAAAACTGCGCCTGCAGTTGGACCTGGCTATCGGGATGAAGGGATTCGCCACCATGGTCGGCACCGGCGACACCTTGATCTTTGTCTCCGAAGCTGGCTCCGGAAGTGCGGCGCGGTTCAACCTGCGATGACCCCGAGTCAGATCCCGAACGCGATCACCATTGCACGCATGGTGATGGCGTTGCCGCTGCTGTGGTTGCTGATGATGGGAGAGTACTCACCGGCGTTCTGGTTGGCGCTGGTAGCAGGCGGCTCCGATGCGCTGGACGGACTCATCGCCAAGCGATTTGGCTGGCAATCAACTCTCGGCGGAATCCTCGACCCGATCGCCGACAAATTGTTGCTCAGCGTGTGCTTTTTTGGTTTGTGGTGGAGTGGGAATTTGCCAAGCTGGCTGGTGGCCGTCGTTCTGTTTCGCGACTTGGTCATTCTGATGGGGGCTTTCGCCTGGTGGCGCCTGATCGGCACTTTCAAGCCCGCGCCCACCGGCATCAGCAAGGTCACCACACTGTTGCAAATCGTCCTGATTGCGTTGATGTTGGCGCATTTGGCGGGCACTGAGCTGATCCAGGACTGGGTGCCGCCCTTGATGTTGGCGACGGCTGCGGCGACGATTGTCAGCGGCTCAGACTACGTCATCCGCTATGGTCTGCGGGCGCTGCGTTTCTACAGGAGCAGACGATGAACTCGACCGATACCCGTCGCTGGCAATGGCTGGTTGCGCTGTTGCTGGCGGGTTTTCTGATCTGGAAGCTGGCGCCGATTCTGACCCCGTTCGTGATATCGGCGCTGCTTGGCTGGCTGGGGGATCCATTGGTGGACAAGCTCGAGCGAGCCGGGCGGTCGCGCGCCACCTCGGTAGGCTTGGTTTTTCTGCTGATCATCTTGCTGCTCACACTGTTCGGGCTGGTACTGCTGCCCCTCCTCTGGGAGCAATTCGCCACTTTGATGGATTCCGTACCCCAGCTGGCCAACTGGGTAGCCGCCGTTGCTATTCCGTGGATGGAGCAGCGCTTCGACATGGAATTGGCCCAGTACGTCGATCCCGGTTTTATCTTCACCGTGATCCAGGGCCATTGGAACGAAGCAGGGGGTATCGCCGCGACGATCCTGGGTTACCTGACATCGTCCGGTCTGGCCCTGTTCAGTGTTGTCGCCAATATCATTCTGGTTCCGGTCCTGACCTTCTATTTTCTCCGCGACTGGGACGTGATGCTTGGTGAAGTGCGCAACCTGTTGCCACGCCCCTCTCTGCCAATCGTTTCGCAGTTGGCGCGCGAATCGGATCACGTGCTCGGTGGTTTCTTGCGCGGGCAGTTCAGCGTGATGTTGGCTCTCGGCGGAATCTACGCGGTGGGCCTGTGGCTTGTCGGCCTCAACCTTGGCTTGTTGATTGGCTTGGTCGCGGGGCTGGTCAGCTTTGTGCCCTATCTGGGCGCTTTTGTCGGCGTCAGCATCGCCGTATTGGCCTCGCTGGTCCAACACGGGGATCTGATGCATCTGGCGCTGGTTCTGTCCGTTTTCGCGATTGGGCAAACCCTTGAAAGTTTCATCTTGACGCCCTGGTTGGTAGGCGATCGAATCGGCTTGCATCCGGTTGCTGTGATTTTCGCGATCATGGCGGGGGGAACGCTGTTCGGTTTCCTTGGCGTGCTGCTGGCCCTGCCGGTTGCCGCGGTGGCCATGGTGATGTTGCGTTTCGCGCATCAAAGGTATCGAAAGAGCGGTTTGTATGGCGCCGAGATTGTAGTGGTTGAAACGGAAGTCAGAGGCTCCGAATCGACTGACACTCCGCCGCCCGGTGATTCGGATTCTGGGTTGCGATCTGACCCATGAGTCCACAAATACCGCTTGCACTGAAGTTTCCGACTGATCAGCAATTCGCCGCGTTTGTTGGCCAGACCGCGTTGCGTGATCTGGTGGAAGCGGTCGCTGTTGCCAATAGTCCTGATTGGCTATTTCTGTCCGGCCCGAGCGGCAGCGGAAAAACGCACCTGCTATTGGCAGCTTGCGCCGAAGCGGATGGATGCGGGCTGCCGGCGGTTTTTCTTCCGATGGCAGCGCTGGCAGGCAATTTGCAGGACGCATTGATCGGGCCGGGCGAGGCGGGGCTGGACCTGCGGCACGGGCATCCCGATCTGCCGCCCGAACATCCGCATTTGCGGGCGCATGGCGCGGGGGCCGGTCACATCCACGCCTTCGTCATCGATGACGAGCACCGGGTCTGGCCGACGCATGGTTGACTGCGGCTTGTGGCGGCGCGAGGGTTGTTGTCAACTGGCATCCAGTCACTGAAGAGAGTCCCATGAGCACCTGCGTTTTCGTGCAACTGCGCTGCAAGCCCGGCACCACCTACCGCGTCGCCGATGAAATTATGCTGCGCGAGATCCATTCAGAGCTGTATTCGACCAGCGGCGATCACGACCTGCTGTTGAAGCTGTACATCCCGTCGGATCAGGATGTCGGCAAGTTCATCAATGACAAGCTGCTGGATATCGAGGGCATCGAACGCTCGCTGACGACGCTGACGTTCCGGGCGTTCTGAGCCCGGCGGGGTCGCGTTTGCCGGATCAAGCGCGCGGGGCGGTTCCGACGATCTGGCCGCTGCCGCGTCGGGGATCGCCGATCGCTGCCGGACTGCCATCCGCCGTCTGGTAGACGATGCAGAGCGACGGATTGCTGATGCCTTTGGGTGCGCCGCGGGTGACCTTGTGGCCCTTCGTTGTCAGCGTGTCGATGATGTCGTCGGGCAGGCCGTCCTCGGCCAGCACCTGACCGGGCAGCACCAGGTGCGGCTCGCTTGAGGTTGGCGCGCTTTGGGTGAAGACGCGCGGGGCCAGTACGGCTTCCTCAAGGCTCTGACCGCCGATCAGGTGGCCGGCGAGCACCTGTAGCGCGGCCTGAAGCTGGAAATCCGCGCCGGGACCACCCCCAGCGATGTAGCGGCCATCTTCGGTGCGAAAAAGGAACGGGCAGGCGCTGACCCTTGGGCGTTTGCCGGCGGCCAGTCGGGCAGTGTGGCCCGGTGCGACGTAGCTTTGCGCGCCGCGGGTCGAGATCACGAAGCCAAGGCCGGGCACGGCGGGCGCGTCGAACGACATGTCGCTGGGGGTCGCGGCGAAGTTGTTGCCCTGAGCGTCGATGATCGTCGCGACCGAGGTGTCGGCGGCGGCAGCGTCGTCGAGGCTGAGCGGCCCGGCGCCACCGCCCTGACGCGGCAGGCCGGGGGCGGGCAGTCTGGCTGTCGCGCGCTTTGGGTCGATCCGCGCGGCCTGCATCGCGGCATAATCGGGGTCAAGGAGTGTGGCCAGCGGCACGTCGACGAAATCGGGGTCGCCATAAAACGCTTCTCGGTCGGCCAGCGCCAGTTTCATCGCCTCGAGCACCCTGTGGGGGTCGGGCGGTCCCGGCGCGGGATCGGCGCGGTGTGCCTGGTCGAGGATCTGCAGCATCTGCGACAATGCAGGGCCTTGCGACCACGCCCCGCAGGTCAGCACCTCGCCGCCCAGTGCCGCAGCACGGGTCGCCGGGCTGACCGGTGTCTGGTGGCCGGCAAGGTCGGACGCGGTCAGCCAGCCGCCGTGATCGGCGACGTGGCGGACCATCTGATCGGCGATCTCGCCGCGATAGAAAAGCTCGGTGACAGCGCTCAGCCCCGCCAGACGATCCCCATGCGCCGCACCGCGCCGGTCTGCCTGGATCAGCCGGTCGAGCGTTGTGGCCAGATCGCTTTGAACGAAGTGTTGGCCCGGTTTCAGCGGCGCATTTCCGGGCAACCAGAGCCGGGTGTTTTCGGGATACTGGCGGTAGAGCCGTTCGAACCGGGTGGTGCAGAACACCAGATCGTCATGTGCGGCAAAGCCTGTGGCGGCAAGATCGCGGGCCGGTTCGGCGAGGCTGGCAAATCCCATTGTGCCAAATCGCGCCAGCGCGGTGATCCAGCCGTGCGGTGCGGCGGGCACGACGTGACGCAGCACTCCTTGCGGCACCCGGCCGCCGTGGTGCTGGCTGAAAAACTCGGGGTTTGCTGCCGCGGGCCAGCGACCCGCAGCCTCGACAGCCCAGGTGCGGTTCTCGGCGGCGATGTGGATCAGCATCGGTGCGACGCCGCCAAGCTGGACCTGTTCGGAATGCAGAACCGCAAGTGCTATGCTGGCCGCAACCCCGGCATCGATCGCGTTGCCGCCCGCTTGCAGGACATCTGCGGCGATCCGGGCGGCGGCGGCATGGCCGACGGAGACGGCGAAGACGGGGCGGTTCGGGGTCACGACGGTCCTTGGTTGGCTTCGGCCTTCGGGCGCAGCCTAGACGGAAAAGTTCTTGGCGGTCCAGCGTCCGGCACAAGGCAAATGCCCGTCGCTTCTTCGATCTTCCGCCGGTGTGGGTTCCTAGACAAACCCCGAACCGCTCAGCAGCAGCGCTATGCCCCAGACAACCAGACCCACGCCCGCCAGTTTGCCAACCAGATCGCCGCGCGGCGCGAGTTTTTCGATCATCACGAAAAGCGCCAGCCCACCGACCCAGAGCAGGTTCATCACGCCGCCAAAGAACAGCAGCGCCATCAGAAACCAGCAGCAGCCCAGGCAGAACGTGCCGTGAAGCATGCCCATTTTCAGCGCGCCGATGCGGCCCGGTCGCCACTGGGTCGACACGAACTGCAGCGGCGAGCGGCAATGGCGCAGGCAGGCGTTCTTGAGCGGCGAGAACTGGTAGAGGCCAGCGGTGATCAGCAGCGCCGCATTCAGCGTCAGGCTGGTGCTGCGCATCATGCCATCGATGAGCGCAAGCTCTGCCAGTGCCCATTGCAGCGCCACCGCCAAAACGCTGAAGCCGCCCCAGACCAACAGGTAGGCGGCCGCAAAGATCGTCGTCGGGACGGGGGCCGCCCCTTGCACGGACGCGCGGGCGTTCACGGCGGCAAAGAGCAGGATCATTGGTGCGGCACTTGGCAGCATCATGGCGACCATCATCACCCACCACATCGCGAAGATCAGGATGGTTCGGCCCGCCGTCCAGGCGACTGGCGGCATGACCATGTCCGCCGGCATCGAGGTCATCTGCATCCCGGCACCGGTCAGGGTCCAGACCCACGACAGGGCCAGCACGGTCGCCAGCGCAAGCCCGACGACCAGCCGGTCGCGGAGCATCAGCCGCTCGACCGTGCCGTGGCGCTGGGCCGTGATCTCAGGCCGCCGCGTCGATGATGCCGCTGTTGGCAAAGTGGATCTCGTTGAACTGGGCATAGGTGCCGGTGTTGTTTGGCAGATTGATCTTTCCAGAGGTCTTGACCGATCCGCTGCCCATTTCGGCGACGCGGTATCCAAAGCCGCTGATCATGTCGATCCGGACGCGGTGCGGATTGCCGGTGACCGGGTTCCTGATCGGCTCTGCATGCAGTTCGAACACATCCTCGACCGTCACATGGCCGGTGCGTGCTTCAATGTCAGAGGCGAAGGAGATTTTCTTGTAAAGAGTTTCTTCCTTGTTGGGCGACATCATCGAAAACACCCACCACATGGTGGCCATTTCCGCGGTATCCTCGCCGCGCACGATCTTTTCCAGTGCTTCACGCTGGGCGGGGTCGGCGCGTTCGTCGATGATGATCTGCATGTGGCCGTTGCCTTCGTGAATCGCACCCGGCCATTTCACCACCATCGCCATGTTCAGCCCGTCGAGTTTCACATCGCCATAATGGCCTTTGTCGACGTGAAAGCTGAGTGCGGCCTCGCAAGAGCCCTTGGTCGGGCGTGCATTGAACTGGCAGGGACAGCCATATGCGCAATTGCAATTGGTCAGTTCAGAGCCATGAATTTTCCAGGGTGTCATCGTCAGTCTCCTTTGTTGAACGTGGTCGTCGCAAGTTCGATCTCTGTCCGGTCTCAGAGAAGTTCGGACAGCATTCTGGCGGCGCGTTTGGCGCCATTGGCCTCTACGGGTTTGAAGATGCGCGGGGACGCAAGTTCCTGCACCATCGCTTCGGCGATGCGTTCGCGGGTGGCGGCGGCGTAGATCATCTTGCGGCCGGCGTTGTAGCGTTCGAGCCGCTGAGCGACGTGGTAGTTCTGCTCGAAATGGTTCTTCAGCGGGAAGTAGAGAAACGGCGTTCCGGCGGCGACGAGTTCCATCGAGGTGGTCAGCCCGCCCTGCACCAGCGCCAGATCACAAGCCGCAAGGTGGCGGTCCAGATCGGGCACGAAACGGCGCACTTCAACGCCTGCGGGAAAATTGAACCCAGCCGGATCCAGCCGTGGGCCGGTGACAACGATCATCCGCAATTCGGGGATCGCGGCCTTGGCCATCGGATAGGC
>JBBKVT010000019.1:0-15356 GCA_037968535.1 Paracoccaceae bacterium | reverse complement strand
GCAGCGTATTCTCGGTCCGAAGATCGAAATCGCTTGTGACATGGCCCCCAATGCATGGCTTGCCCATCTCATCTCGCTTGACCGAAGCACTTCCGGACTCCATGCTCCACTTAGATTCGGCTTGACGCCGACTGGCATTCGCGCCCCGACCCAATCCCCTTTCCAGAAGGAAGCGTTGGGGCGGGGTTTTTTGTTTGGGGGGCAGGTGAAACGTACCGTCGCACTCGGCCTTCTTTATTCGCGCAGCGGGAGCTACGTCCGAATCAGCGAAGCCTGCCGTACGGGCGCGCTGAATGCCGTCGCACGTATCAACGCGGATCCTGCTCGATCCATTGCCTTTGAATCCGTCGAACGCGATCCGGGCGGCAATGTCGATCTTTACGGACCTCTGTGCAACGAGATCCTGCGCGACACGCCTGCGCGACACATCTTAGGATGTGTCACGTCCTGGAGCCGCAAGGAGGTCATTCCAACACTGGAGAAATCCGGCGGCACCCTGTGGTACGTGGTCCCCTATGAGGGGTTCGAGGCGTCCGATCGCGTCGTCTATCTTCACGCTTGCCCCAATCAACATCTGCTTCCGCTATTGCACTGGACTTTTCCAACCTACGGACGCCGAGGATACCTGATCGGCAGCAACTATATCTGGGGCTGGGAAATGAACCGCCTCGCCCGAGAGACCATTGATCGTGCGGGAGGGGACGTTCTGGGCGAACGGCACCTCCCGATCGGCTCGGTTGATGTCGGGCGAATGATTGACGAAGTTCGCGCGACCGCGCCGGACTTCATCCTCAATTCGTTGATCGGTCCATCGTCCTATGCCTTTCTGAACGCCTACGCGATGCTGGCCGCGAGTGATCCCCGTTTCAGCGCGGAGCGCTGCCCGGTCCTGTCGTGCAATCTGACCGAGTGCGAACTTCCGGATATTGGCGCTGCCGCAGAAGGGCTGATCGCCGCCGGCCCCTATTTCAGGGAAGGTTCGCAGGCATTCGGAAGCAGCCACGAGGCGGCGGCCGACCGTGCTGTCCATGCCTTGGCCGATCTTCTGGAAAATGCGCCAGAGGCAGGCATGCAAGACATCTCGGCACTTCTTCTGACCGCGGCGGGGCTGCGCAGCGGGATCGACGCCAACACTCATCATACTGCGCAGCCGGTACTGATTGCCAAGGTTCAGGACGGGGCGTTCAGGGTCATCCATCGCGGCGGTATCCGCCCCGGCGACCCCTACCTGACGCATCCGGTGCCGGTCACGGCGCATCGCCACCTGCGGGTGATTTCGTGAAGCGGGCCGTTCGGATCGACGATTTGGGCGGCGCGCATGCCATTGTCCTACACCGACCGCATCCGGTCGTCGCGGCACTGATCCGGCAATTGCAGGCCGTCGGTCTGAGAGCGACAACGTGTTGGCCCCTGTTGGAAGCCGATGCGCTGGCCGCAGATTTCGTATTCTTCGACGCTGACATGGGGTTCGACGATCAGTTCCCTTGGCCGCCAGGTACCGCGCCAATGCCGCTGATCGCCTTGATCGGGTCAGAGGCGCCGGGGCGCGTCGAATGGGCGCTTTCGACCGGAGCGACTGCCCAAATCCTAAAACCTGTGGGCGATAGCGGCGTCTACAGCGCCTTGTTGATCGCCAGCAAAGCCTTTGAGGCAAGGGTAGCATTATCGGCACAAGTGACCGATCTGCGCCAAAGAGTGGGAGAGCGCCAGACGATTGTCCGCGCGGTTGTCCTGATGATTGAGAAGACCGGGTCGGATGCCGCCGCCTATGCCGCTTTGAGGCAAGAAGCGATGGATGCCCGCATCAGTCTCGAAGAGGCAGCGGCCCGCGTCGTGGCCCGGATGACGGGACCGATGGAGCGCAGACCGAAGGGCGGTGTCACATGACAGACGCCGCGGTTACCGCGAGCGCGCGTCGCCCGGATGGAGCGTGGACCCGGCTCTTGCGGCGAAAGCTGGCGCTTCTTGGCATGGCGCTGGTGGCGCTGATCGTGGGCGCTGCGATCCTTGCGCCCTGGATCGCGCCCTATGATCCATTTGCGCAGCATTTCGATGGTCTGACTCTCCTTGGCGAACCGCTGCCGCCTGGCGGGGCCTATCTGCTTGGCACTGACCTTCTGGGCCGCGATCTGCTGAGCCGTCTGCTTTATGGCGCACGGACTTCGTTGATCATCGGGGTGGTCGCCAACGGAATCGCGCTGATCATCGGCACGCTGATCGGATTGACCGCAGGCTTCTTTCAGGGATGGATCGGCTCGGTTCTGATGCGGTTCACCGACCTGATGATGGCTTTTCCCGCCTTGCTGTTGGCGATCTGCCTGGCGGCAATCTTTCAGCCGTCGCTCTGGATCGTGGCCTTCGTGATCGCGATGGTTAATTGGGTCCAAACGGCGCGGGTGATCTATACGGAAACTACCGCCCTTACTGCCCGCGACTTCATTGCGGCGGAACGCACCCTTGGCGCCAGTTCTGCACGCATTCTGTTCAAGCATGTCTTTCCGCATCTGGTGCCGCTGATCGTCGTCTGGGGCACATTGGGCATCTCGACGACCGTGCTTCTAGAGGCGACGCTGTCATACCTTGGGGTTGGTGTGCAGCCGCCGACACCAAGCTGGGGCAACATCATCTTCGAGAACCAGACCTATTTTCAGGCCGCGCCCTGGCTTGTTTTCTTGCCCGGCGCCGCGATCGTCATGCTGGCACTAGCGTTCAACCTTGTGGGGGATGCGCTTCGCGATGTGCTTGACCCGACGCTGCGGGGGTCCGACTAATGGCAAGCTATGTGATCCGCCGGCTTCTTCAGGCAGTCCTGATCTTGCTGGGCGTGTCGTTCATCACCTTCTTTTTGTTGTATGTGTTGCCCGCCGATCCAGTGCGCCAGATAGCAGGTCGGTCGGCCACACCGCAGACCGTGGCAAATATCCGCGAACAACTGGGCCTCGATCAACCATTTGTGGTGCAGTACTGGCGCTATCTGGCTGGGTTGTTCCAAGGTGATATGGGCCGAAGCTATCTGCAGAAGACCGACGTCACGACGCTGATCATGGCGCGGCTTCCGGCATCGCTTCTGTTGATGGCCGCGGGCATCGGCGCTGAGTTGGTAATAGGTCTCTCGATGGGCGTGATCGCGGCGCTTTGGCGGGGTCGGGCGATCGACAACGGGTTGATGATGACGTCATTTATCACGGTATCCGCACCGCAATTCGTGGTGGCGCTTCTGCTGCTTTATGTCTTCGCGGTCAAACTGGGATGGTTTCCGATCGGCGGCTACGGAACCGCGGCACATTTGGTTCTGCCGGCAATGACCTTGGGGATTCTCGGGTCGGGCTGGTATGCCCGCATCATGCGGTCGAACATGATCGAGGTTCTGCGCACCGACTTTATCCGCACCGCCCGTGCCAAGGGTCTGACACGTTCGCGCGTGATCGTGCGCCATGCCGTGCCCAATGCGATCCTGCCGGTTATTGCCATGATCGGCATCGACATCGGCATCTTCATGGGCGGCATCGTCGTGGTCGAGGGCGTCTTCGGCTGGCCCGGTATCGGTCAGTTGGCCTGGCAGGCGATCCAGCGCGTCGACATCCCCATAATCATGGGCGTCACGCTCGTCTCGGCCTGCGCCATCGTGCTGGGCAACCTCTTAGCCGATCTGATCACACCGCTGGTCGACCCGCGCATACGCATTCGTTGAAACCAACCGACCAACAGGAGAGAAAAAATGAAAAAACTGCTTGCATCAACTGCCCTGATTGCGGCCCTGGCGCTGCCTGTTCTGGCGCAAGAGACTTTGGACCCGAACGCCAAATCGGGGGGTGACATCGTCATTACCTACAAGGACGACGTCGCCACATTGGACCCGGCCATCGGCTATGATTGGCAGAACTGGTCGATGATCAAATCCCTGTTCGATGGGCTGATGGATTACGCTCCCGGCACCACCGAACTGCGCCCCGGTCTGGCGGAAAGCTACGACATCTCCGATGATGGCATGACCTTCACCTTCCATCTGCGCAGCGGTGTTATGTTCCACAACAGCCGTCAAATGACCGCCGAGGACGTCAAATATTCGCTCGACCGTGTCACGAACCCAGTGACCCAATCCCCCGGGGCCGGTTTCTTTGGCGCGATTGCGGGCTACGACGCGATGGCCGATGGTACTGCCACAGAGCTAATCGGCGTAACCGTCATCGATCCGCAGACCGTCGAGATCAAGCTGTCGCGGCCGGACGCTACATTCCTGCATGTCATGGCGCTGAACTTCGCCTCTGTCGTGCCGCAAGAGGCGGTCGAAGCGGCAAGCGGCGACTTCGGCAAGATGCCTGTGGGCACGGGCGCGTTCAAGCTCGAAGAATGGACCATTGGCCAGCGCCTCGTCTTTGCAAAGAACGCCGATTACTGGCGCGATGGCCTGCCCTATCTGGACACAATCACCTTCGAGGTCGGGCAGGAGCCCATTGTGGCCCTGCTGCGCCTGCAGAACGGCGAGGTTGACGTTCCCGGTGACGGCATTCCGCCCGCCAAGTTTCAAGAAGTGATGGCTGATCCCGATCAGGCGGCCCGCGTGGTCGAAGGCGGTCAGCTTCAGACCGGCTACATCACCCTGAACGTCACGATTCCGCCCCTGGACAATGTCGAGGTTCGCAAGGCCATCAACATGGCGGTCAACAAGGATCGGATCACGCAGATCATCAACGGCCGCGCCGTGCCGGCCACGCAACCGCTGCCGCCGTCGATGCCGGGCTATACCGAAGGTTACGCGGGCTACGAATACAACCCGGAACTGGCCAAAAAGATGCTGGCCGACGCGGGGCTGGCTGACGGTTTTGACACCGAGCTTTATGTGATGAACACCGACCCCAACCCGCGCATCGCGCAGGCGATCCAGCAGGATCTGGCGGCGATTGGCGTCAACGCCTCGATCCAGTCATTGGCGCAGGCCAACGTAATCGAGGCCGGCGGTGCTGGAACCGCGCCGATGATCTGGTCGGGTGGCATGGCGTGGATTGCGGACTTTCCCGATCCATCCAACTTTTTCGGCCCAATCCTTGGCTGTGCGGGGGCAGAAGAAGGCGGATGGAACTGGTCCAAGTTCTGCGACGCCGAGATCGACGCCGAAGCGACTGCCGCAGACAGCATGATGGACCCCGCAGCACCCGAGCGGATGCAGATGTGGTCCGACGTCTACATGAAGGTGATGGAACAAGCGCCGTGGGTGCCGGTGTTCAACGAGCAGCGCTACACGATGAAATCCCCACGCATGGGCGGCGACGACAGCCTCTATGTCGATCCCGTATCGATCCCGGTGAACTACGACTACGTCTACGTGACGGAGTAATCTTTATGTGCAAGGCTTGTGATTACACGATTCACGGCGCCCAACATCACTTCGGCTGGGACAATTCATTTGCCCCGGCCGAGCGGGTGGAACCGGGCGCCATGATCAGGTTCCAATGCCATGACAGTTCGGCGGGCCAGCTTGGCCCGTCGTCCACACTGGCGGACGTCGTGGCGCTGGATTTCGGCAAGATCAATCCTGTGTCCGGGCCAATCTGGGTCGAAGGGGCCGAGCCGGGCGACGCGCTGAAAGTCACGCTCGACAGTTTCGCGCCGCAAGTGCAGGACGGCAAAGGCTGGGGCTGGACCGCGAATATTCCGGGCTTCGGCCTACTCGCGGATCAGTTCACCGATCCGGCATTGCATATCTGGTCCTATGATCCGGGCACGATGGCCCCAGCGATGTTCGGCAAGGAAGGCCGGGTGCCGCTGAAACCCTTTGCTGGGACAATTGGCAACGCGCTGGCTACAGCCGGCCTGCATTCGATCGTGCCACCACGTCGCGTGGGCGGCAATCTGGACATCCGCGATCTCGCGGCCGGTACCACGCTCTATCTGCCTATCGAGGTAGCGGGAGCGCTCTTCAGCGTGGGCGACACACATGCGGCACAGGGCGACGGCGAAGTTTGCGGCACCGCGATCGAAAGCCCGATGGACGTGGTGCTTGCTCTTGATCTGGTCAAGGGCGCCAACCTCAAGACTCCGCGCTTTACCACGCCCGGACCCGTCACGCGGCACCTGGATACCAAGGGCTACGAGGTCACGACCGGCATAGGACCCGACCTGATGACCGCCAGTCGTGATGCAGTCGCAGGCATGGTCGATTTCCTCTGCGCGACGCGCGGCATGGCGGCGGTGGACGCCTACATGCTTGTCAGCACCTGCGGCGACCTGCGGATCTCGGAAATCGTAGACATGCCGAACTGGGTGGTCAGCTTCTATTTCCCACGCTGCATCTTCGAGTGAGCATCTCCGCTGAACCGATCTTTGGGGCTGTCGCGGCCCCAAAGGAGCGACCCGTTTTGACGGTGCGGGATCTGACTGTGTCGGTCCGCACGGATGCCGGCCTTTCACCACTGGTCCAGAACATCAGCTTTGAGCTGAGACGCGGTGAAACGCTGGCAATCGCCGGTGAAAGCGGCTCTGGGAAATCGATCACGTCGCTGGCGATCATGGGATTGCTGCCGCCTCCGGCCGTCCGGGTTACAGGCGGCGCGATCTCGCTGAATGCTCAGACTTTGACCGAGCTTTCTGAAAGCGAGATGCGCGCAGTGCGCGGCAATCGCGTGGCAATGATCTTTCAGGAGCCGATGACATCGCTCAATCCGGTGATGACAATTGGCACCCAACTGACCGAGGCGATCCGCGCCCACGACCCCCTGTCGCGCAAAGCGGCTCGCGATATGGCGCTTTCCGCCCTGACGGCCGTTCGTTTGTCCGAACCCACGCGTCGGATGCGGCAATATCCGCACGAACTTTCTGGCGGAATGCGCCAGCGCGTGATGATCGCCATGGCGCTGGCACTGAAGCCCGACGTGCTTATCGCGGACGAACCTACCACCGCGCTTGACGTGACCGTTCAGCGCGAGGTGTTGGAGCTTTTGCGCGACCTGCAGCGCGAACATGGCACCGCGATCTTGCTCATCACGCATGACATGGGCGTCGTGGCCGAAATGGCCGACCGTGTTGTCGTCATGTGCAATGGCCGTATCGAAGAGTCCGGGGATGTCCGTCAGATATTTTCCGCCCCCAGCCGGACCTACACACGCGAGCTTCTGGCCGCCGTGCCGCGCATGGGCAAAGGTGGCCCGCCAAGTGCTCGGACCGAGGCTCCGGTCTTGGCCGAGCTGCGCGACGTGCAGGTTCGCTTTGACATCCGGGGCGGTGCATTGAACCGCGTCACACACAGGGTGCATGCGGTGGAGGGCGTCAGCCTCGATATCCGCGCTGGCGAGACGTTTTCACTGGTCGGCGAATCCGGTTGTGGCAAATCCACTATCGCGCGCGCCATCGTCGGGCTTGTTCCACACACGGGCCAGATCAGCATCGCGGGCCAAACCATCGGTACCATGACCGCTGCTGCGCGCCGCCGGCTGAGTGCCGTCGCCCAGATCGTGTTTCAGGACCCGATGGCGGCGCTTGATCCGCGCATGACCGTCGGCGAGCAGATTGCCGAACCGTTGCTCATTCATGGCGGGACCGACAAGGCCAGCCGCCGTGCCCGGGCAGCCGAACTGATGGAAAGGGTCGGGCTGACAGCCGCACAACTGGACAATTTCCCGCATGAATTCTCAGGTGGTCAGCGCCAGCGTCTCTGTATTGCCCGCGCGTTGGCCCTGACGCCGAAGCTGATCATCGCGGACGAAAGTGTCTCTGCGCTAGATGTGTCGGTGCAGGCGCGAGTGTTGGACCTGCTGCGAACGCTCAAGGATGAGTTTGGCATCGCGATGCTGTTCATCAGCCACGACATGGCAGTTGTCGAGAACATCTCTGACCGGGTCGCGGTCATGCAAATGGGCCAGATCGTCGAAATGGGCAGCCGCGCGCAGATATTCGGCAATGCACAACATCCCTACACGCGCCGCCTGATGGCGGCGGTACCGGTCGCAGATCCGGATTTCAAGCGACCGGCAGATTTGCGCATTTCCGGCGATGTTCCAAACGCGGTACATCGCGTTGGAACAGTGATTGCTCGTCCTGGTATGACGGAGGTGTCGGAGGGTCATCTTGTGAGCGACGTGGCCTGACGGACCGCGAGTTCTGACTAGTTGTCTATGTCGAACCAGGCAAAAATTCGGTGGGCCTCAAGGTCATTCGCAATTTTTAGTCCGGATTTGTGCCGGGTGCCAATTGGCGCCCTGTTTGACGCTGACATGGCAGCACATTTGCATCCATGTCCACGATAGAGAGTCGCGAGGATTTGTGCTGGCTGATAGCGGCATAGAACTTAAGATGCCCGGGTGCCAAATCCCACTAGAACGGGCATCGTATACCCGACTTTGACACGATCCATGACGGCGCTGGTGCGAAAACGGGCGATGTTATCCTCGGCAAAGAAATGGCGGCGTGTGAAGGCTTCGTAGTCCGCCATGTCGCGGGCTGAGAGGATCAGGATGAAATCGGCATTGCCGGTGACGTAGTAGCATTGCATCACCTCGGGTGCCTCGCGCATACGCGTCTTGAAGCGATCCAGATCAGTCGGACGCTCTGTGTGCAGGGTTACCTCTACCACCAGCATCAGCCTTCGCCCCAGCTTTTCAGGCGACAGTACGGAAATATCGGACTCGATGAATCCGGCAGCGCGAAGGCGGTGCAGCCGCTTTCGGCACGCGTCTGCGGAAAGCCCCACACGTTCGGACAGCGCCTCCGCCGTCAGTCGGTTGTCGTGCTGGAGGGCATCGAGAAGAAGTGCGTCGAACCGGTCCATCCAAGTTTGATAGTCGAGTTTTCAGACCCAGGGTATCTCAATTCACTCCGATTGGCGTGTTTTCTGCTAAAATACCCGACAAAAAGTGGAAATTCGGCCAGCGAACCGCCGATATTTCCGAGAAACATGAAGCCGGTTCCGTTACGTTGGCGCAATCGAGAACTGGAGATCGCCGTGCCCGATACCTTCCGCAATCCCTATCGTGGCGAGGGTATGCCCGATTTTACCGTGTTTCCGCAAAGTGACGCAGCCGCTGTTACGCAGTTGCTTTCGCTTTTCCCAGCGCACGCGCCCACCCTGCTGCTCGATCTGCCCGAGCTTGCTGCCAAGGCTGGCGTCGCACGTCTCTTTGCCAAGGACGAGCGTGGTCGCATGGGGCTCGGCAGCTTCAAGGCGCTCGGTGCGACTTTTGCGATCGCGCAGGATGCGGCGGGCGCGCGCACCTCCACCGATTGGGATCTCGCGCTGAAAGGGCGCACCTACGTCACGGCCAGTGCTGGCAACCACGGACTGTCCGTCGCGACAGGAGCGCGTCATTTCGGCGCGCAGGCCGTTATCTATCTGCCCCATACCGTGCCCGAGGCCTTCGCCACTCGTCTTCGGGCCAAGGGCGCGCGGGTGGAACGGGCCGGGGCGACTTATGAAGACAGCATGGCGGCAGCCGACGCCGCAGCCAGCAGGGAAAGCTGGACATTGCTGTCCGACAGCTCGTGGCCGGACTATACCGACATCCCTCACCGGGTGATGGAAGGATATCTGCAACTGGCCGCCGAGATCGCGACCCAGATAGATGCCGCCCCAAGCCACATCCTGTTGCAGGCAGGCGTGGGCGGGTTGGCCGCTGCGGTTGCGGCCCATGCGCGGGCAGTCTGGGGCGATGACCCCACCATCGTCGTCATCGAGCCGGCAGCGGCGGCAGCGCTGTTCGAAAGCATCCGCGCGGGGCGGCTTGTCACGGCAGAGGGTCCGGTGTCCACGATGGGGCGTCTCGATTGCAAAAGGCCGTCGATGATCGCATTGGCGGGGCTGGCGCGCGATGCAGACCTGTTCGTGACGATCAGCGAGGAAGAAGCCGCGCATGGCATCGAGATACTCGACACTCACGGAATAGCCACCACCCCGTCGGGCGGCGCCGGTCTTGCAGCGCTTCTGGCGGGACTTCCCGGGATCGGAAAAGCCAGCCGAGTGCTGACGATCCTCAGCGAAGGGCCCGAAGATGCCTGACACCTCGCTCATCTTTCCGGCGCAGGAATATCAATCCAGGACCGAAAAGCTTCAGACGGAAATGCGCGCGATGGAACTCGACGCGCTCTTATTGACCACGCCACCCGATGTGTTCTACATCACCGGCTTTCTGACCCGTTTTTGGGAAAGCCCGGCGCGACCCTGGTTCGTCGTCTTGCCGGCTCGAGGAAATCCAATCGCGGTGATCCCGGCCATCGGCGCGGAACTGATGGGTCGGACATGGGTCAGCGACATCCGCACTTGGGACGCGCCGGACCCGGTGGATGACGGCGTGGGGCTGTTGTCGGATACCCTCTGCGGCGTCACCCCAAAGCGCGGTCGCATCGGCCTACCTATGGGGTTAGAGACGCATCTTCGCATGCCGCTCGCCGATTATGCCCGCCTGGGTCAGGCCATCGGCTCGCGCCGTTTGGTCGATGCAACGGCGACGGTCCAAAGTGTTCGCGAAATCAAATCCGATGCCGAAATCGACAAGATCCGCGCAAGTTGCCGGATCGCTGACGCCGCCTTCCAACGCGTGCCCGAATTTGCGCGCGAAGGCACACCGCTCGACCAGGTGTTTCGCGATTTCCAGATTGCATTGCTCCGTGAAGGCGCCGATTGGGTCAGCTATATCGCCGGCGGGGCCGGGCCGGGTGGCTATGGCGACGTAATCTCGCCCGCGGATGCGCGCCCCTTGCGAGCCGGCGATGTGCTTATGCTCGACACTGGCGCGGTGAAGGACGGATACTTCTGCGATTTTGACCGCAACTTCGCCATGGGGCGCGCAGATCAAGCAGCCCGCCGCGCCCATGCGGCGCTTTATGCGGCGACCGATGCCGCGCTCGCCACCCTGCGGCCTGGCATGACTGCTTGCGACGCTCACCGGCTGCTGACCGACGCATTGTGCGCCGAAGGGGCTGCACCCGGCGGAGGGCGACTGGGACATGGGTTGGGGCTGTCACTCACGGAATGGCCGTCACTGACGCCCAAGGACATGACAGTCCTTCGCGAGGGCATGGTGCTGACGCTTGAACCGGGCGTGCAGATCGCGCCGGGCAAGATTATGGTGCACGAGGAAAACATCGTTCTGCGCGCAGATGGGCCAGAGCTTCTGTCTACGCGCGCGCCTGCCGAGATACCGGAGATCCCCGCATGAACAGCTTTCCCTACAGCTTGACCGGGAGCGTCGGGACGAAGGCAACGCTGGGGCTAATCGTCTTGCAGGTTGACGAAACGATCGAGCAGGATTTCCGCCGTCTTTTCGCGTCGCCCGACATCGCGTTCTATGTCAGCCGTATTCCGTCGGGAGCTGAATTGAACCCCGACACCATTGCCCGGATGGAAATCGACCTGCCCCATGCAGCATCCCATTGGCCTCCGGCTGCGGAATTCGATGTCGTGGGTTACGCCTGCACGTCCGGCACCACGTTGATTGGCGCCGATCGCGTGGCCAGCCTGATTAAAAGTGCGACCAACACGAAAGCCGTGGCCGATCCGCTGACCGCAGCCATTTCGGCATTCAAGGCTCTTGGCGCACGGTCCATTGGGATCGTCTCACCCTATATCGACTCGGTCGCGCAACCCATAAGCGCGGCTTTTGAAGATGCGGGGTTCGCCGTTCCCGCGTCGCTTTCGTTCGGCGAAGAGGTCGAGGCTCGGGTATCCCGTATCGACCCCGCCTCGATCCGCGCGGCCGCGCTGGAAATCGGACGTGCGCCGGGTGTCGACGCGGTCTTTCTGTCTTGCACCAATCTGCGCACCCTCGACATCATTGACGATCTCGAATCCGCATTGGGCGTTCCGGTTGTCAGCAGCAATCAGGCGCTCGCATGGCAAATGCGGCTCGCGACAGAAGCATCTGCCGTCACGGACGGGCCAGGCCGCCTGTTGCGTCGGCCCGTCGGGTTGACGGGCTAAGGCATGCCCATCAGATCAGGCCGTTGCCGCCGGTAAGCGGCCGCTGACGCGAGCGTGACGAAATTTCTAGTCCTGGCGCCCGATACGGGCCAACCGCCAGCACCAACACGAAGAATGGAAACAGAAACGTCGCGATCTGTCAGCGGCCCTGTACTCAGGCGGACCGAGGTTCGACTGCAAATTCGGTCATCATCCCGGTCGAAAGATGCGGCATGTGATGGCAATGCAGCATCCAGCGCGCTGCTTCTCCGGCATCCAGCGAAACGGTGATCCTCGCCATCGGCGGCACATAGACCGTATCGCGGATCGCACCGTTCACGGCTTTGCCGTTGATGTTCACCACTTGGAACACATGACCGTGCAGATGCATCGGATGCCCCATCATCGACATGTTGTGGAAGGTCAGCGCTACCCGTTCGCCACTGCGTGCAACAATCGGTTTGTGCGTGCCCCAAGTTTGACCGTCGATCGTCCAGACATAGGGCTGCATCACGCCCGACAGCATGATCATGTGCGATCGGTCGACTTGCCGTTCGACCAGGGGATTCGCCGCTTGCAGTCGCGATTCTTGTGCCAGGTCGGCATCGAAAGCCGGCGCCTCTTGTTCAGCGAGCCCGCCAATTCGACGCACTTCCGCCCCAGTGGAAGCAAGGATCAGGCCGGTGCGTTCGCGAGCGCCCTCTCGCAAAGCCAACACAGGATAGGCTCCGCCTTCTGCGGGCAGGTCCAGTTCGATATCAAGCCGCTGCGCCATTGCCATGCCAAATCGACGACCTTCCACCGGCACGACGGCATGACCGTCAACCGCAACCAGATTGCCCTGCATCTCTCCGGTGTCGATCCAGAACGATGTAGCGGCCGACGCATTGATGATACGCAGCAGGACCCTGCCGCCAGGTTCGACCGATATCACCTCGGGATCGTTCAACGTCCGGTCATTGGTCAGGTAGGCATCGAAGTCGAAATCGTTCAGGTCCATCGCCATCGCGCCCATTTGCATGTCGCCCGCCTGGGTCGGATCCGATTCGTCTGTCGAACCCATCGTTCCCATCTGCATGTTGCCATGATCCATCGCCCCGGCGGTGTCGACCGACATGCCGGCCATCGCAGCCACGTTACGATGGGTCGCGCCAGAGGTAATTTCTTCGAGCACCTCTTGTGGCGACTTGAACGAAAAGTCATGCAGGAGCATCACCACCTCCTGGCGATCGGCGGCAACGTCTTCGGCGGTGTGCACGATGAAGGGCGCCGCCAGCAGGTTCATCTCTTGCATCGGGACGTGGCTGTGCATCCAATGCGTGCCGGGTGTCGGCGCGAAGTCGTAAACCCGGGTCTCACCGGGTGTCAGAAGCGGCATCGGAAAGCCAGGCACGCCATCCTCGTCATTTGGCGGGACTTGACCGTGCCAGTGGATGATCGTTTCTTCGCCAATCCTGTTTGTCAGTTCAGCCCGAAAGCGCTGTCCGGGATCGAGGATGATCCCCGGTCTCCCCGAGTCGTTGAGCAGACCGAACACGGTCGCGGCCCGCCCGTCGATATCGAGGGTCCGTGTGGTCGCCGTCAGAGAGAACGGCACTGATTGCGCACGTGTCATCCGCGGCACCATGTTGATGGTTGCGGCTGCCGCAGAAGAGGAAAGGAAGCCGCGGCGTGAAAGATAGTTCGTCATGTCATTATACCCGTTTGGGCCGTATGGCCCTGTCAGTTTAAATCTCTACGCAATGCTTTCGCATGTGCGCGACTAGACTTTCGGGTTGATTTCGGGCGGTCGTTCCGCTGGGTTGGTCCTGTGCAAATCGACCTCGGCAGTATCCTCTTGCTCGGCATTCGATGGCAATAGCCGGAGGCGAAGCAGGGGCGTCTGTACTGCGTTGGGGGGCTGCGCGCCTGCGCAAACGACAGCGCAGGCCAGCGTATGAGAAGAGTTCGCATGGCCCGCAGCTTGGTCCACATCGACCGGCAACATCGAATGGTGGACGGACATCCGTTCGCCTGTTCGCTCGGACTGCGCACCCTTCGGGCCAACGCCAATGAAAAGGACGATCGCGACCAGCGCGAACCATCCCACCAGGATCGGCATCCCGCAGATGAGTGAATTGTGTCTCATGCCAAGTATCTTTGACCAAGGCCCAAGCACGTGCAATTCACGTTATCGTTCGGTAGCCATTGCTGAACAGGCGAACATCTGGTGCTTCGCCATCGGATCTGCTTCCGCTCGCCGTCCCGCCGCAGTAGATCCCTTCGCGCCAGCTAACGGCCGAAACGCAGTCTACTAAATCGGCGTGTGCCTTTTTTTGCCGCCAGACGACGAGATCACCCGTCATGAAAACGGTCGTGGTTTCAGCGACATCTCAAGGAAGCTGTGCTTGTATTCGGATTCTCCGATCTTGCGCAGAACGCCGCGGCCAAGCTTGTAGCGGTAATTGCCGGTCACCGGATCCGGAACGGCATGACAGACGGAGTTTGCCATCGAGCCCGGAAAGTTGAACGCGGCTTTGGCGACGCCTGGCCTGATTTCATCCGAGACGATCGCAACTGCCACGAACTGACCCGTCGTCGTCTTAATATGGCCGTGCTCCATCAGTTTTGCAAAGCTGAGATCCCCATCCTTGACGCCGATTGGCTCGCCGGTCTGGACGTAGACGGAATCATTATATCCCTCGACGAGATCGCCGGATTCAATGCCTTCGGGTGCAGCGTCGTCGGGGTGGATGACGATGTGAGGCCATGGCCACCGCTCTGCCATGTAGGGTTTGCGAAGGTCATCAAACCCAGACTGCCAGGTTTCATTGACGCGGCCATTGGTGATCCAGATCTCCCCTTTTTCGGCTCGGGGTTTTATGGCGTCGTAGAAATCCGACCAGCTGTCGTTGATCCATGGCGTCTTCAGGATGTTGGCTTTGCCGGTATGAGTGCCGAAGGCATAGAGCCAATTCTGGTCCGTCGTCACATCTTCCAGCTCCCCCCATTTCATTGGCGGGATCATGGAGTTTGGGCTTGCCGACCAAAGCACCATTGATCACCCGTATCGGCGTCTGAATCCCGTTGTCCCCAGCTCACGCAGCTTCTCGTGCGCTCTCTTGCCTTCGCGTTTGGCATGAACAGCCAGGGCGTAGTAATTCAGCACGCCGGTCCGAGAGAACCTAGCCGCCTCTTCAAAGATCTCGTTTGAATCCTTCCAATCAAAACCCTTGAATCCCATCTTCTGTGCAAACTGGCCGACAGCCCACCAGTCCGGCTTTGCTTCCCCTGGTGCATCGTTGAACTTTGCATAAAGGCGAAGACGCCGTTGGGCATTGCAGCGGGCGAAATCAACCTCGCCCCAGCCAGCAGCCGGAAGGACGATGTCGGCATATTGTGTGTTTAGCGGCTCCACAGGATAGATGTCGCTGTCGACAAGTACCATACCGCCGGAATCCACGCGTTTCTTGAAGACCTCGATCAAATGCTC
>JBBKVT010000018.1:0-5234 GCA_037968535.1 Paracoccaceae bacterium | reverse complement strand
TCACCTCGACCAATATCGCCCGCATCCTCAACATCTATCCCCGCAAGGGCGCCATCGTGCCGGGGGCCGACGCCGATCTGGTGGTTTGGGACCCTAAACTGTCCAAGACGATCCACGCGGCCAATCAGCAATCCATCCTCGATTACAACGTGTTCGAAGGCTTCGAGGTGCGCGCCCTGCCGCGCTATACTTTGTCGCGCGGCGAGGTGGTCTGGTCGCATGGCAGCAACACGCTGCCCACCCCAGGACGCGGCCGTTACATCCCGCGCCCGCCGTTCCCCTCTGCCGCACGTGCCCTGTCGAAGTGGAAGGAGCGGACCGCCCCCTGCTTTGTCCAGCGCGATCCGCAGAACATCCCCAGCGGCGTTTAAGCCGCCTTCACAGGAGATACGATCATGACCAAGAAGATTTATTGCGCATTCGGCACAGACATCGATTCCGTCGCTGGCTGGATCGGCTCATATGGCGGCGGCGACAGCCCGTCAGACATCCAGCGCGGTATCTTCGCCACCGAGGTCGGCGTGCCGCGCCTGCTGCGGCTGTTCAAGAAATACGACCTGCAGACGTCGTTCTTCATCCCCGGCCACAGCCTCGAAACCTTTCCCGACGAGATGAAGATGATCGTTGACGCGGGCCACGAGGTCGGCGCGCACGGCTATTTGCACGAAAACCCCGTCGCCATGACCCCTAGCCAGGAAGAAGACGTGCTGGTCAAATCCATCGAGCTGATCGAGGGACTGACCGGCAACAGCCCGCGTGGTTACGTCGCCCCTTGGTGGGAGATGTCGGGTGTAACCGCCGATTTGCTGAAGAAATACGGCTTCACCTACGATCACAGCCAGAGCTATCGCGATTTTCAGCCGCACTACGCCCGTTCAGGCGATGAGTGGAACGTGATCGACTATACCAAGACCGCGAAGGAATGGATGCGCCCGCTCAAGCGCGGCGGCGAGATCGACCTCGTTGAAATTTCAGCGAACTGGTATGTCGACGACCTGCCGCCGATGCTGTTCATCAAGAAATCGCCAAACAGCCACGGTTTCGTCGACCCCCGCGTGATCGAGCAGCTGTGGAAGGACCAGTTCGACTGGGTCTACCGCGAGATGGACTATGGCACCTTCGCCCTCACCATTCACCCCGACGTGTCGGGGCGGCCGCAGGTCTTGCTGATGCTGGAACGACTGATCGAATACATCAACGGCCACGAGGGCGTGGAGTGGGCCCCATTCGAAACCATCGCCGACGATTTCCGCCGCCGCTATCCCTTTGGCGGCGCGGAGCGTCCTGCGCTGATCTGAGGCATGTGCAGCGCCTGCGGATACCCGCCCGCTCCGGGGCACTGGACCGACGCGGGCGCTGTCACGCCGGGTGATAGGCTGCGTAATCGTCTGATGCGGATGACGGTCGTAAACCGGATTCTCGCCCCCTACCATCTGAGCGCCCGGGACGACGGAGTGATCCCCGGCATTCAGCTTACGTTGGGGTTCGGGGCGAGCGTCATTGTCCCCGACCTCGAAGTGCTGTGGGTCGAAGCGGCGCTCATGGCAGGGCAGCCCATCGACCCACTGGCGTGTGATGGCTGAGGCAGACGGGCGCATTCCGCTGACAATCCTCGGCGGCTATCTTGGCGCGGGCAAGTCCAGCTGGCTGCGGCATCAACTGCACGTCGGCGCGTTTTCCGGCGCGCATGTGCTTGTGAACGAGGCGGCCGAGATGCCGGTGGATCATCTGCTGCTGGCGGGGGCCGAAGGTCTCACCGTCCTGGCGGATGGCTGCGCCTGCTGCGACGGCGCCACGCGCTTTGTCGCGGCGATGCGCGGCCTGTGCGACAGGGGCGTCGCGTCCATTGTGCTGGAAACGAGCGGCCTGTCCGACCCCGCGCGCATTGCCGCACATATCGCGGCGGACGGGGTGCTGGCGCGTCGTATCCGCGTGGTCGGGACGGTGGTCGTCGCCGACGCCCTGCACGCCGCAGCGCAACTGGCGACCGAGCCGCTGTGGCTCCGCCAGATCGAGGCGGCAGACCGGATCGTGCTGACCAAAGTCGATGTTGCCGTGCCCGGTGCTCTGGCCCGGCTTGCCGTGACTATGGCGGTGGTGAACCCTGGCGCCGAGGTCTCCGGCGCGGTCTTGGGATCAGCGGTGAAGTTGCCCGAGACGCGCTGGATCGAGCCGCTTGCCATCCTGCCGCCTGAGAAAGAAGCCGCGCCGATCCGCACGCTGCGCCTCGATGTCGGTGTCGCTGCAGGTTGGGCTGCGGTTTCTGTCTGGCTGTCCGCTGTGCTGCATGTCCACGGCGACGACCTTGTACGCGTCAAGGGAATTGTAAGGGCCCCGGCGGGCCGACTGCTGCTGCAGTCGGTGCGCGGCACGGTGCAGCCCCCCGAAGTTCTGCCCAACGCCCTGGCCTGCGACGTCACCGCAGAGAACGTCGACAATGTCATCGTGTTCATCGGACGTGGCCTCGAGGATGACCGGATCGGCCGTTCCTTTCGGTTGCTGATGGCCTGAGCCATATGACACGCGCTAAAAGCATGGAAGCTGTGGCACTGTCATGTGTGGACGACTCCGTTTGTGCAAGGGTTGATTTGAACTGATTTTGCTGGTGCGAGAAGTGTCCCTAACAGACTAATGATTAGAAGGGACAAAAACACATGTTAAGAAGGACTATCCTAAGATCGCGCATTTGCTCAAGCGCCCGGTGGGGCGACCGCCAAACCGTGTGAAGCGCATATACGGCGACTTCGAGTATCAGGCGGCATCTTGGGGAAAACCCCGCCGTGTTGTCGCCAAGGTCGAGTGGCATCCCGGCGAGTTGTTTCCGCGCGTCGGCTTCGTAGTCACCAACCTGCCGATGGAGCCAAACTGGGTCATCCGGTTCTACAACCAGCGTGGCACCGCCGAACAGCACATCAAGGAAGGCAAGACGCCTTCCGCTGGGCGCGGCTCTCCTGCAAGCGGTTCCGCGACAACGAGGTCCGCCTGCAACTCCACGCGCTGGCCTACAATCTCGGCGTCTTCCTGCAAGGCACTGACCTGCCCGAAGAGATGGCCGACTGGTCGCTGACCAGCCTGAAAACCGGGCTGATCAAGATCGGCGCGAGGGTCGTCCGACATGTCGGTGCCGTCACATTCCAACTGGCCGAGGTTGCGGGCAGTGGCGACCTGTTCTGTCGCATACCGGCGGCGATCCACCGGCTCCGTGCGCCACCGAAATTAACATGACGGTGTCAGCAGAAAAACCTCAAGGAAACCGGCTCTACCGGTCTGTCCCAAGGGGTGACGATCAGCCCAAAAACCGGGGCAAACCTGCCACCGAGACAAAAATCCCGCTCAGTTCACGCTCCAGACACTACAACAACCGCACGACTCGCACCGACGGCTTGATCGGAGCACAAAACAGCCGCAATATCCAGAAGATGGCATTCTACTTGGGGAGTGTCGTTTAAATCGAAGGGAACGCACGATGTCCAGCAATGACGAGAGCGTTCCGAACGATCTGACCGTTCACAAAGAGCCCGACGATATCCATGACCGCTTCGCCCTCGGTCTGGTGAAATTCATGCTCCTCTTCGCCGACGCCTTATTTGCCAAACGCTATGGCCACCGGGCCGTCGTACTGGAAACCGTGGCCGCGGTTCCCGGCATGGTTGGCGGGTTGCTCCAGCACCTCAAGGCGCTGCGCCAGATTCGCGACGACGAGGGCTGGATACGGGAACTGCTCGACGAGGCCGAGAACGAGCGGATGCACCTGATGACTTTCATCAAAATTGCCGAACCGACCGCCTTTGAGCGCTTCCTAGTGACGATCACTCAGGCAGTGTTTTATAACCTCTATTTCTTCCTGTATCTCTTTGCCCCGAAAACCGCCCATCGCGTCGTCGGCTATCTCGAGGAGGAAGCGGTCGCCAGCTACACCGAATACCTTGCCCAAATCGATGCCGGGCAGCAGGAAAACGTGCCGGCCCCGCAAGTCGCCATCGACTACTGGAAGCTGCCGCAGGACGCGACCCTGCGCGATGTCGTCATCGTGGTTCGTGACGACGAAGCGGGCCACCGCGACAAGAACCACAGCTTCGCCGACCAGATTGCCGAGCGGGCCTAGCGCGCCATCGCCTCCGCTAGTCCGGCGAAATCCGCCCTGAGGAAACTGGCTTGAGACGAGCAGCGCGGCGCTTTGGTTTTCATCGCTTCAACGAAATGCGCCGATTGCACGAACATGCCGCCTGATCCACACGCAGGGTCAATGATCTTAGACCCCACTCAAAGGCTATTGGGCCACTCCAGTCGGGTCTGAACACGCATTTCCAAATGGGTTATTTTCACCATCGCTTGAATGGATTACTTCTTTGAGGATGCAGCCCCGTACCAACTCGCCAAATCGCTATCACCTTTCTCCACAGCAAATTGGCGCTCCAGTTTTTCTCTGGTGGCTCGTTGGAGTGATGGCGTTGATTGAGATCGTGCTCAGCGCTGCAGACGCTGGTGCAATTGGATCGTCTGAATGGCGATGGATTGCATTTTCCTACGGTGCATTCTGGCGGCCGATCTTTTCTGGAGAGATGGCATCGGTGTTCTCGGGCCAAGTTGTCACGATGTTGATATCTCATGCGTTCCTGCATGGAAGTCTTTTGCACCTTGCAATGAACAGCGCCATCCTGCTTGCGATTGGTAAAAGCATTGCTAACCGCGTCGGCACCAGAAAGACCCTGATGATCCTTCTCTTCTCAGCCATCGGGGGCGGTACAGCGTTTGGACTGATTTCAACGAGCAACGGTCCCATGATCGGAGCATCGGGAGTTGTTTTCGGGTTAATCGGGGTTTGGCAGGTTTGGGATTTCAGCATACGGAGACGGCGCAACCTTCGGGTAACGCCCGTCTTAAACTCTGTGTTTGCACTGGTTTTCGCAAACCTCCTTTTGTTTTTTGTCTTGAGCGGTGGATTAGCATGGGAAGCGCATCTTGGCGGTTGGCTGGTCGGTATTGCCTCTGCTGCGAGCTTTGCACGCGTTTAAGCCCTCCTCAGTTGGATGATCGACGGATGTCCGGGGTTGTGCAGCCGGAGTGGCTGCACTGTCTGTCATCAAATAGTTTGAGACAGATGGCAATTTGACTTTGAGGAGTCATCGCGGCTCTGTCAGAAAAAACCGGGTTGAGGCGGGCAGGGGCGCAGACCTGACATGCACATATCCAATGACCCGATCCTGCTGTGCGTCGGCGACATAGACATGGAC
>JBBKVT010000017.1:0-14992 GCA_037968535.1 Paracoccaceae bacterium | reverse complement strand
TGATCATCGTCAGGAAACTACGATGCGTGTGCGCCATGAAGATCATCTGGCGCGTGACGTAAGTCCCGGGGTCGTGAGAATCCGCGGTGTTGCCATCGTGCAGTCCCCATCTGAAGTTTGCCTTACAACGTGCGTATCGACGGGCACGTCTCGGGGCTCGGGGCAACAAAACATCGTGAATTTGCGATGGCGTCGGGTGAGATGAGTGAAGACCAGTTCACGGGGTTTCTGACAGATGTGCTGGGCAATCTGGCGGAGTTCAGCAGCGACGGCTCAATTCATTACGTCTGTATGGACTGGGCGCATCTTTATGAACTTCTGACGGCAGGACGTGCAGCCTACGACGCTCTGAAGAACATCTGCGTCTGGGCCAAGACGAATGGCGGGATGGGATCGCTCTATCGCTCAGTTTTGATGTTTTGTCGTGAGAATTTCTGAGATGGCAAGGCTCGGTGCTGCAGGCCTTTCTGTTCGCGCCGTTTTCTGATCGTCGGTGCTACCTCGGTAATTATTGGCCGTGGTCACCGGCGTCAGAACGGGTCTTTTGGGTGGGGTCATTTCCAGGGCACAAGCCGACCCGGATCGTCGCGGGCGTCGCAACCCCTAAAGAAAAATATCAGTTCAAAATGAATCCTGCACTACAGGAATCCCGCGAACGACACCTCACTCGGCGTGGCTAAAGTTTGGTTGACAGCAACGTACAGCCATGAAATTAAATCAGGTGCTTGAAACACTTGATTGATCGATATGGATACTCCTTCGCGACTGCTGGAAACTGCCGAAGAGATGTTTTCGGAATCGGGATACCGGGCGGTCTCTCTTCGCTCGATCACGAAGGCTTCGAACGCCAACATGGCCGCCGTCCATTACCACTTCGGATCGAAGGAGAAGGTTCTGGAGCGAATTTTCGAATTGCGCTGTTCGGCGATAAACGCAGAGCGTTTGAGACTACTGGATGAGTGCCGACTTCGTTCGGGCGCTCCTCCAGTGTTAGAGCAAATTTTGCATGCATATCTCTGGCCGGCTCTTGTGCCAGAGGAAGGCGATCAGAAAGCCCGACGCTTTATGAGACTGCGTGCGACGATCGCAAACGAGCATGCCGAGTTATCGCAAGAGTTGGTTGCCCGGCACTTCAATCAGGTTAGCGGCAAATTTGTCGAAGCCCTGCGCGCGGAACTCGACCAGCTTTGCGATGAAGATTTCTTCTGGCGGTTCCACTTTTTGCTGGGTGCTCAATACTATACAGCGGCCAACCCAGGGCGTATCCAGATCCTTTCGGGTGGTCTGTGCGATCCATCAAACGCAAACGAGGCGGTAGATGAATTGATCCGCTTTTCCGCCGCTGGATTTCGTGCAGCGGCCGCGCAGCGATCGACAGCCGTGATAGCTCCCGCTTCTACCATCTCTGAAGTTCAACGATGAGCTTTTCCGCACCTCTTGCATCCCGAGTGGCGACTCTGAAGCCTTCAGCAACGATCGAACTGACAGAACGAGTGCGTGCCGCTCGCGGCGAAGGAAGGGCGATTATCGGACTGTCCAGCGGGGATCCGAACCTGGATACAGATCCCCGCATCATTGAGGCCGCCGAGATTGCGATGAAATCGGGCGATACCCACTACGGGCCATCTGCTGGGATGCTCGAGTTGCGCGAGGCAATTTGCGAACGGGAAAGCCGTCACGCGGGGGTGGAGTGGGATCCCGCAAACGTTCTTGTCACACCCGGAGGAAAATTCGCCTTGTTGACGGCGCTCATGGCGACGGTCGAACCGGGCGACGAAGTGATAGTGCCGGCACCTGGGTGGGTAAGCTACGAGCCCTGCGTGCGACTCTGCGGGGGGACGCCCATCAGTTTGAATATGCTCGACCGGGTCGATTCCGAGGCGCTGGCCGCGGTAATTACACCCAGAACCCGGGCAATAATTCTGAACTCCCCGGTCAATCCGACCGGCAGAGTCCTGTCGGCCGAAGATTTGAAGGCTGTCGCCGATCTGGCCGTCAGGCACGGCCTCTGGGTAGTCTTCGACCAAGTCTATTCGGATTTGCTGTATGACGGCAACTTCCCGTACCTGCAGGCCATCGAAAACGTACGGCCGCAGACAATCATCGTCGACAGCACGTCCAAGACGTTCGGGATGACCGGATGGCGTCTAGGATATCTCGCGCTACCGCCCCGGGTCGCCAAGACGATCCTGAAATTCATGCAACACTCCATCTACTGCGTGCCGGGTTTCGTTCAGACGGCAGGATTGCGCGCACTACAGCTCCATGACGAGATCGTGCCCGCCTATCGCGAAATGTTTCGGCGTCGACTGGACATGGCAGCGAGGGCTCTGGATTCGATCGATGGAATCCGGTGCTCTGCGCCCGCAGCTACTTTCTATCTTTTCCCCTCCATCGAAGCGGACGATGTCGAAACGGCAAAGCGATGGCTGGACGAAATCGACGTTGCCGTATTGCCCGGCTCATCCTTTGGAGTGGCCGGACGGAGGCATCTGCGGTTGTCTGTGACCTGTTCGGACGCGGATCTGAAAGAGGCACTCGACCGGATTAAGCGGGTCGGACTGCCAAAATGAAACTAACCAACAAGAGAGGACAAGATATGATTATTTCAAGACGAAGAGCCACCGGTCTCGGGGCCGTTGCAGTTGCGCTACTCGCGTTTGGTGGCACTGCGCTGGCGCAGGAATCCGGCTCGGGCCTGCAGGCAATCAAAGATCGCGGGATGCTGGTTGCCGGAGTTAAGTTCGATACACCGCCATTCGGTTTCCTTGACGAATCCAACGAGCCCGTCGGCTTCGATCTGGATCTTGTAACCAAGGTCGCCGAAAAGATCGGCGTTCCGGTCGAGTTCACCAAAGTCACTTCGCCCACCCGCATTCCGCTTCTGGTAAGTGGCAACGTCGACCTTGTGGCCGCATCGATGACCCACACAATCGAGCGGGACAAGGCCATCGACTTCTCCATTACCTATTACACCGGCGGACAGGCGTTGATGGTGAAGTCCGGCAGCGATATTGGCAGCACTGGCGACCTTGCCGGCAAAACCGTAGCTGTCCAACAGGGCACAACCCTTGAAAAAAATCTTGCTGAGGCGGCACCTGACGCCGAACTTCTCGCATTCAAGGATTACAACAGCGCGTGGCTTGCCCTTGTCCAGGGACGGGCGGATGCCCTGACGGGAAGCCTGAACATCCTGCAGGGCTTCGCCAAGGATAACTCAGATTACGTCATTGTCGGCGAGATGTTCAGCACCGAACCATTCGGTATGGGCGTCAAGCAGGGAGATTCCGAGCTTCGCGATCTAGTCAACGAAACGCTTCAGGAGCTATGGCGATCGGGTGAATACCAGACGATCTATGCAAAATGGTTCGGCGAAGAGCCGCGCGCGCCGATCGAACTGTGGCCTTAAGCTGATCGGAGCGGGTCAGGTGCAGACCACCCGCTCCACTTAGGTTTTCGGACCAGACCCGTTGGAAACGAGAGGGCGCATGGACTACACTTTTGACTGGTCCCCGATCTGGAACAATCGCGATCTGATCGCGGAAGGTCTGCTCATCACGATCGCGCTTTCGCTCGTAGCCCTCGTCTTTGCTCTCGTTGTCGGTGTTCTGGTCGGAACCGTGTCAGCGTCCAAGTCACGGATCGGCCGTCTGGTGGCCGGAGTTTTCGTGGAGTGCATGCGCAATGTGCCTCTGCTTATCCATATGTATTTCTGGTACATGGCGCTCGCCTTTCTGCGTCTTCCTGCGTTCAGTTGCGCAGTGCTCGGACTAACACTTTATTCCAGTGCATATGTCGCCGAGGTTGTGCGCGCGGGCATCGGTGGCGTCTCGCGGGGACAAACGCAGGCAGCGCAGGCCACGGGACTGAGCCCTTTGAAAGTCCGGTTCCTGATCGTCTATCCGCAGGCACTGCGCAATATCGCACCATCTCTCGCAAGCCTTTCATCGCAGTTGATTAAAGATTCCTCCCTGGCTTCGGTCATTGCCGTTGGCGAACTCACCTACCAGGCAGGCGCGATCGAAGGTCAGACCTTCCGCACTTTCGAAGTCTACATCACCATTGCTCTTCTCTATCTGGCTCTGGTTCTTTGCGTGAGTCGGGGAATCCTTGCTCTGCCCGGAATGCGCCATGCTCCGAGGGTCGCTGCCGATGCCTGATGTCATCCTCAAGAATCTGCCGTTTTTGATGTCCGGCCTGGGAAACACGCTGCTGCTTGCATTCATCGGCATCGTGGGGGGGACGGCGACAGGGTTGATCCTCGCGATTCTGCGTCATCTGCGGGTGCCAGTACTCGGAAGGGTCGCATTGTTGTATACCGAGATTGTGCGGGGGATCCCGTTGCTGGTGATGCTGTTCATATGCTATTTCGCGCTGCCTGCGCTTTTCGGCTACCGGTCCGGGGCCTTTCAGGCATCCGCGCTCGGGTTCGTCCTGTTTATCGCGGCCTATCTGGCCGAAGAATTTCGCAGCGGCCTGCGGTCAATTCGCACGGGGCTGGAGCAGGCGGGTCTGGCCACCGGACTACGACCCGCCCAAGTGTTTCGCCTGATCATTCTGCCTCAGGCGTTGCGCCGTTCGGTGCCGCCAGTGTTCAGCCAGTATGTGCGTCTGCTGAAATTCACCTCTGTGGCTTCCGTTATCGGCGTGTCGGAACTGACCGGCAGCGCTCTTTTAGTCAACGCGCGCGAGTTCGAACCGGTGATCATTCTGACCATGACTGCTCTGACTTATCTCGTCATTTGTTCGATCCTGTCATTCATCGGACGTGTGCTTTATGCGCAGCTGCAAATCCGTACCTAGAGGCAGATCCAGTGTCACAATCCCCCAAGATAGCCATTCGGAGCCTTTCGAAATCCTACGGGGCGACTGAGGTTCTGCACGATTGCAGCATCGATGTAGGCCAGGGCGAAATTGTTGTCGTGTGTGGTCCGTCCGGGTCGGGCAAGAGCACTCTGATCAAGTGCATAAACGGGCTGGAACCGTATCAGAAAGGTTCGCTCACCTTTGAAGGAATTGAAGTGGGAGGCGCCAAAACCGACCTGCCCCAACTTCGCAGCCGCATTGGAATGGTGTTCCAGAGTTTCGAACTCTACCCCCACATGACAGCGCTGCGGAATGTCATGCTTGCCCAGATCCATGTGCTGGGGCGATCCAAGTCGGAGGCAATATCACGCAGTATGCAGTTGCTGGATCGCGTCGGCCTGGCTGAACATGCGAGCGCCTATCCCGCCAATCTGTCGGGCGGCCAGCAACAACGGGTGGCGATCGCCCGCGCGCTGGCGCTGGATCCCGATGTCATGCTTTTCGACGAACCGACATCTGCGCTGGATCCCGAAATGATCAACGAAGTACTGGATGTAATGACGAGACTGGCGCGCGACGGCATGACCATGGTTGTCGTTACGCACGAAATGGGCTTCGCGCGCAAAGTGGCCACGCGGGTCGTGTTCATGGACGGCGGACGAATTGTCGAGGATCGCCCGACCGAGGCATTTTTCTCAGCTCCCGAAACTGAGCGTGCGAAAGAATTCCTGTCGCGGATCATCACACACTAGCGCCATTCATTCGTGAGAGCGCCGCAGATCGAACCCTTGAAGTCGAAAGTGAAAAGGAACAGCAATGAAACAAACTCACAGCGCTGGTGATTTCCGCTCACGCCGCCGATTGGAGCTTGGGACCGGACCGCTACGGCATATACGAATTTCTGGTCGCGAAGGACCTGGGCAATGAGTGAAACAGTTTCCGAATCGGCTGCATGCGGTACGTCAGCGGTGTCATCAAACCGGGGAATACCCTGTATGTGGATGCGCGGCGGTACATCGAAAGGCGGCTATTTCCTCGGGAGTGATTTGCCCGACGAAATCAACACCCGCGATGCACTGTTGCTGCGCGTCATGGGATCCCCGGATCAATACCAGATCGACGGCATGGGAGGCGCCTCACCGCTCACTTCAAAGGTGGCCGTGATATCGCGTTCCTCCGAAGAGGGAATCGACGTCGAGTATCTTTTCCTTCAGATCTTCGTCGAGGTGGCCACAGTTTCGGATGCACAGACCTGCGGAAATATCCTGGCCGGTGTGGGTCCTTTCGCTATCGAACGGGGACTGGTCGTCCCTGCCGGAAAGATCACCGTGGTGAACATCCGTAACCTCAATACCGGACAGATCGTCCGCGCCGGCGTACCGACAGAAAACGGCAGACCTATCTATAGTGGAGCGACGCACATCGACGGCGTGCCTGGCAGCGCCTCGCCGATTCCGCTGATCTTCACGGGAATTGCGGGATCGAAATGCGGCACCTTGCTGCCCACGGGCAACGCCGTGGACCGTGTCGAGGGACTGGATGTCACATTGATCGACAACGGAATGCCTTCCGTCCTGATCGATGCTTCAGACCTGAATGTGCGAGGGGACGAAGACCCGTCCAACCTGGAGGCCGACAAGTTTCTGCGCGACCGACTGGAAACGTTGCGTGCCGCCTGTGGCCCACTAATGAACCTTGGGGACGTCTCGCAGGAGTCGGTTCCAAAGATGGTGCTGTTGTCCGCTTCGCGTGCGGGAGGCGCGATTTCGACCCGCTCGTTCATTCCTCATAGCTGCCACAAGTCGATTGGCGTCCTGGGTGCAGTCAGTGTGGCGACCGGTTGCCTTTTGCCTGAAGGACCTGCGGCACGCCTCGCAAAAACGCCTTGTGGCAGGGAGGTCACACTGAGGATCGAGCATCCGTCGGGCAGCATGGAGGTAGTTTTGCGCCGCGACAGCGAGGGTGCTGTTACAGAAGCAGGAGTGATGAGGACCGCGCGTAAGCTATTTGACGGAAATGTTTTTATCTGAGAGCCTCGCTTTGATTATGTAAGTGCGAGAAACCTTTAACCATCCGTATGAACATGACCGCCCGCTGCGCAGAGGGCTGCGAAGGCGCCTATAAATTTCAACGATGCATCATTTCCAATATGCTACTTCCTATGTTGGGAATTTCTGGACGCTACTTATTCGCGTGCCGAGAGGGTGGAAACCAGATCGTAACGGGAACGGCTTACTCTGGACAACACAACTGATCCGGTCCTTGAACCGAGTCGCTGGAGACATACCAGCGATGAGAGAGGCGATGAACGCTTGCTGCGCCGAAGCAATCAAGGTTGCACGCGCAAGGGGAATCCGACTGCCTGCTGGTCATTGTTCTGAAAGCTACGTGTGTCAGGCAACCGACGCGCACAGCTACGAACATCGTTCATCCATGTGTTTAGACCTGGAAGCGCGCCGGCGCACCGAAGTCGACGTGATGAACGGCGCCATCGAGCGGTTTGGTCAGGAAGTCGGAATTGCAACGCCGATCAATTCGATCTTCCGCCGCACTACATCGCATCGAACGCGAAAAAGCGCGATGATCTCGCAGCCAGGTTTTGTCAGACAAAACCGACTTGTGGCGGGCAGGGCGGTTTCGTGCAATAGCGTTTGGACCGCCGAGCTAGTCTGGAGTTATTGGGATGGGGACTTTTTGTCATTGCCAAATCCTAGAAAATCGCCCTTCCATCTTCAATCCCGTTTGCTCTGATAATGCCTGTCAGCAAGATTACTGCGGTCGCGGCGAAGATAAGCGCCGCAACCTGGGGCGGCAACCAGATTGCCGCGATCGATTGCAACCTGCCCGCGAAGGACCACCGTCACCGGCCATCCGATGACGTCGAGCCCTTCATAGGGTGCATAGTCTGCCCCATGATGCAGGTCGCTGTTCGTAATGGTTCGCGTCTGTGTCGGATCCCACAACGTCAGGTCGGCATCAGAACCGACCGCGATGGTGCCCTTACGCGGGTAAAGACCATAAAGCTTTGCATGGTTCGTCGATGTCAGTGCGACAAATCGGGACAAGTCGATGCGCCCTTTAACGACACCTTCTGAAAACAGGATCGGCAGGCGGGTCTCTATCCCCGGTATGCCGTTCGGTATCCAGCGGAAACTTGTCTTGCCGCGGTCGTTCAACTTGCCCTCGGGGTCATCGAACCGGAACGGGCAGTGGTCTGACGAGTACAGATCGAAAATCCCCTGTTCCAGCCCCTGCCAGCACGCGGCTTGGCTTTCAACGTCGCGTGGCGGCGGCGAGCAGACGAATTTCGCACCTTCCCAGCCATCGCGGTCCAGATCGTCTGCCGTGAGCATCAGGTATTGCGGGCAAGTCTCACCCACCACAAGCGCGCCGCGTTTGCGCGCACGGTCAATTTCCTCCATAGCCTCTCGGTTCGAGACATGCAAAATAACTATCGGCACGCCCACGATTTCCGCCAGCGACAGCGCGCGGTGTGTGGCTTCACGCTCTGCCGCGACGGGCCGAGAGGAGGCGTGACCCTTTGGGGCAAGATCACCCGCCTGCTCGTGCTTGCCGATCAGAAAGCGGATCGCGTCCTCGTTCTCGCAATGCACCATGACAAGCGCGCCCGATGTTCGGGCCGCGTCGAGCGTGGCAAGGATTTCATCATCGCGCAGACGCAGGCCCTCGTAGGTCATGAACACCTTGAGCGATGTGTAGCCATCGTCGACCAGTGCCGGAATCTCTTGTCCCAGAACATTTGGGGTCGGGTTCGTTACGATCAGGTGAAAGCTCACATCGTCAGGCAACGGCCTTCGGCAAGGGCGTGATAGGCAGTCAGCGCCTCTCTCAATGTCTGGCCTTTTTGCTGCAAACAGAACGGCAGTACAGTGGTGTTTCCGCCGAACAGCGCCGAACGGGTGCCGCTTTCGAAATCGTCCGCCATGACAATTCCGTCGCCAGAGGGTTGCGACAGGTGAACATGGCTGTCGATACCGCCCGGCAAGACATACAGGCCCATTGCATCCACTTCGGTCTTGCCCTTTGGCAAAGCCTCTCCCAGCATTGTGATCCTGCCGTCACAGATTCCAACATCGCAGCGCGTGATATCCGCCGCTGTGACGATCGTGCCGTTGCGGATGACCAGATCGAACATCTTTCAGCTTGCCTTTCGCAGGATTGTGTCAAAGGCGGTGCACAGGCTGTCCACCTCTTCGAGCGTGTTGTAATGAACCATCGAAACCCGCAAAAGACCGCCGTCGCCGGTTTCGCCAAGATCCTCGACCAAGCGACGAGAGTGGAAATCCCCGTGGCGGATTGCGATCTTGGAAGCGTCCATTTCTTTCGAAACCGCACCAGAATCGCGACCGTCGAAACGGAAGGCAATCGTCGGGATGCGGTTGGAGTTGTCGTTGCGGGTGGCACCGAACACGCGGCAGTCGTTGCGAGACGTCAGGTAAGAAAGCACCTTCTCGACCAGCGCATCTTCTTGGGCCGTGACTGCCGCAAACCCCGCTTCGATACTGGCGCGGGTTCCGTTGGCGGCCTGCCCAAGCCCAGAGAAATAATCGCGGATCGCCACTGTGGAATAGGCGCATTCATAGCTGGGATTCCCCGGCTCCAGTTTGCCGGGGACTTTGTCCTTGCCGTAGAAATAGTGGTAAAGCGTGTCGAGCTCGAGAAGCAGGTCGTACTTGCCGTACATCACCGCATAATGCGGCCCATAGGTCTTGTAGAGGCTGAACGCGTAGTAATCGACATCCCAGGCCTGCACGTCGATGGCACGGTGTGGCGCGTACGCGACGGCGTCGACGCAGATCCGCGCACCGTGATCATGCACAAAGCGCGCGATATCCGCGATCGGGTTCACCTGCCCGAGGATGTTGGAGACATGGGTGACGCATACCAGCTTGGTCCGGTCCGTCATCAGCGGCGCAAGATCGGCCAGATCAAGGCTTAACGTGTCATGGTTGAGCGGCCAGAACTTCAGCTTGATCCCGACCTCTTGCAAGGAAACCCAGGGGCCGATGTTGGATTCATGGTCCGCAACTGTGACGATCACCTCGTCACCGGCGGAAAGCTGGCTGCGCATCGCGCGTGACAGGTTTTGAAGCAAGACCGTGGTCGAGGGACCGAAGACGATCTCTTCGCGCCGACTTGCATTCATCAGCATCGCCGCGGCATCGCGGGCCTGGTTGAGCGCATCGGCAGCGGCCAGCGAAACCTCGTAGGTGCCGCCGATCTGCACGTTCTTTTCAAACAGGAACTCTGTCATCCTGTCGACGGCGCCTTTCAGAATCTGCGACCCTCCGGCATTGTCAAACAGCGTCCAGCCCCGCGCCAGACCGGGAAAATTGCTGCGCACCTGCGCAAGATCAAGTGTGGGTCGGGTCATTCTGGTCTCCGGGTAAGGGTCAGTGGTTCAGGACCGCGCCAAGGAAATTGCGCGTCCGTTGTTCCTGCGGTGTGTCGAATATCTGCGTGGGTGTCCCGATCTCGACGACGCGACCGCCGTCCATGAAAATCACCCGATCGGCCACTTGGCGGGCAAAGCCCATCTCATGTGTGACCACGACCATGGTGACGCCGGTGCCGGCGAGCGATTTCATCACATCCAAAACCTCTCCGACCATTTCGGGGTCAAGCGCGCTGGTCGGTTCGTCGAACAACATCACCTTGGGGTCCATCGCCAAGGCGCGGGCGATGGCCACGCGCTGCTGCTGACCGCCCGACAGTTTTCCGGGGTATTTATCGGCCTGTTCACCAATGCCGACGCGCGTCAGCAGGTCTCGGGCCCGTTTTTCGGCATCGGGCACAGACAGGCCGCGCACCCGCATCGGCGCCAGCATGACATTGCGCAGAACGGTCAGGTGCGGAAACAGATTGAAAGACTGAAACACCATACCCACGTCGGCACGCACTTTTTCAAGGTTTCGTCCGGCTTCGACCTTGGTGCCACCTACTGTGATCGTGCTTTCGGGCTGAAACGGTTCAAGCAGGTTGATGCACCGGATCAATGTCGACTTGCCCGACCCCGATGGCCCGATTACGCACACCACCTCGCCCTCGGCAATTTCAAGTTCGACGTCATGCAGGGCTGTGAAGTTGCCAAACTGCTTCCGCAGGTTGCGGATGGAGATGTAACCTTCCATCACTGGTCCGCCTTTGCGTAGCTGCGCTCCAGCTTCGAGACAGCGGCCACCAGCGGCCACAGGAAGGCGACATAGATGATTGCGGCTCCGATCAGCGGACTCGGGTTGGCTGCCAGTGCCTGCGCCTGCGTTGCCTGTTTCAAAAGATCCGGCATCGCCACGACAGAGGCCAAAGCGGTGTCTTTCATCACGTTGATGCAATTGTTGGTCAGCGGCGGAATGACGATCCGGATCGCCTGCGGCAGGATCACGTCAACCATCGTGTTGCGGTAACCAAGGCCGAGCGCGGCGGAGGCCTCAAATTGCCCCTTCGGTATGGCCTCGATCCCGGCCCGGAATATCTCGGCGGTGTAGGCTGCCGACACCAGCGAAAGCGCCGAAACCGCAGACATGAACGGCGACAGTCGAATGCCGACGAACGGTAGTGCGTAGTAAATGATGATCAACAGAACCAAGAGCGGGATCGAGCGCATGAAATTTATGTAAATCTTGGCGATGACTTGCAGCCAGTTGGCTGCGTAAAGACGGACCAATGCCAGCAAGAGTCCGATCACCAGCCCTGCGATGATACTGACAACGCCGATCTGCAATGTGATCCACAGTCCGGACATCAAGAGTGGGAACGTGCGGATCAGGACCGGCACGTTGAAGAAGGTATCAAATATATCCATTGGATGCGGAAACCGACTTTCTGGTTTGGTGACAGGCGGCGGTGTTGAAACCGCCGCCCCTTGGTCGATTTACTTAAGAGCGGGCATATCCATAACAGTCGCGGTGGACGTCGAGGCGTCCGGATCAGCGCCGAACCACTTTTTGTGGGTCGCCGCCACAAATCCCTCTTCCTTCAAAGCAGTCAGAATGTCGCTGACTTCTTTCGCCAGCGGTGCGTCCTTGGCAAACATCATCGAGTACTGCTCGCCTGTGGGGATACGCTCGACAACCGCGAATTCCGGCTTGTCTTTGACGTAGTACTGCAGCGCGGGAATGTCGCTGATGTAGCCGTCGATCCGCCCATTTCCGAGGTCAAGCATGGCCGGGGAAAGGCCTTCAAACCGGCGGATGTCGGCGAAGCCGTCGGTCGTCTGATTTTCTGTCGCCCACATGTCACCAGTCGATCCGGTATCAACGCCAATCACCTTGCCGGACATGTCACCAAGCCCCTTCAGGCCACTGGCTGCCGTGACCGTCAGCGACTGGTCGCTGTCGTAGTAGGGTTGCGCGAAGCTAACTTCGGCGAGACGTTTCTGTGTGATCGTAATGGACGACATCGCCATATCGATGCGGCCCGACTGCACGGCCGAGAACAAGCCGTTGAACGGGATATTCTCGATCTTTACGTCGCGGCCAAGGCGTTTGCCAATTTCCATGGCAAGATCGACCTCGAAACCGACAAAGGCGCCGCTGTCATCCTGGAATTCCCACGGAACGTTTCCGATGTTGGCACCCACGGTCAGATCCTCAGCCGAAGCCATGGTAGCAAACGACATCGCGGCGCTGACTGCGGTTGCCGCCAAGAAAACTCTTCTGATCATCTCTCTGGTCCTTTCCCTGTTGATTTTATAAGATCGCGGCCCAACTGGTCAGACCGGTCAGGCCGATGCAAGCACCTTGCCTTCTGGAATGCAAGGCTGAATCTGGGCAATCAGGAAGCCTGGTCGAACCGCATAGAAGGGAAGCGAATGATATCTCGGATGGATCTGCCGGCGTCAGTCTGGACCCCTTTGCCGCAAGTCGTGGCTCGTCGCTTGCAGAAGCTGATTCTGGATGGGGAATGGAAAGCGGGCGAACGGATTCCGTCTCAGAGGGTCCTGTCCGAAGAGTTCAACGTCAGCCGGGCCTCTCTGCGCGAAGCTCTTCTCACGCTCGAAACTCTGGGCATGATCAAGACCGAACCAGGACGTGGAACTTATGTCAGTTCGGGAAAACCCTCAGAAACTGGCTCTGCATTGAAATGGCGATATTCGGATAACTTCCCGATGAAGGACGTTTTTGAGACTCGGTTGATGCTGGAAGCCCAAATTGCCAAACAGGCTACTTCGGCCATCACGCCCGACGACCTTGACGTAATGAGGATCGCCACCAACGACATGGAGCGTTTTTGGGATACCGGGGATCTTCTTGCAAATGTCGAAGCCGACGTCTTGTTCCACAAAACATTGGCCGAGGCATGCCCCAACTTAATGCTCCGCACCCTGTATGAAACGGTTCAGAGTTTCTTGGCAGAGACCCAACGTCAGCCAATTCCGAGAACTCAGCCAGACCGAATGCGCGCTTCGATTGCAGAGCATCGAAAAGTAGAGGTTGCGATGCGAGAGCGTGATCACTCAGCCGCAGCCTCAGCAATGGAACAGCATATCAGGAACACCGCTGAATGTGCCGGAATTCTGATCTGAGGTGAGACGTGCCCCCGATCGTCACCCGAGGCTCTGTCAAACAAAACCGACTTGAGCCAAACAGGGCGGTTTCGTAGTTTCGCCGGATGACAAATCGCAGTCCCTTTCGCTAGTTCAAAACGAGTCCCGAGGTTACGGGCAACTTTGCGGTTCAGACAGTCGCAGAGTCTAAAAAAGTTCGCATCAGTGCACACCCTGGTCTTGTCAGAAGGATTTTCGTTGAGGCGGGCAGGGTGGTCTCTTAGCCTTCACTCATGACAAAAAGCGACCCGTTCAAGTACTTTCACAGCAGCCTCGAGGTCATACGCCTGGCGGTTATGCTGTATGTGAGATTTCCCCTATCGCTCCGGAATGTGGAGGATCGGCTGCATGAGCGTGGCATCGACATCAGCCACGAAACGGTTCGATATTGGTGGAATAGATTTGGTCCGATGTTTGCCGCCGAGATCCGCAGAAAGCGGATTAGCCGGATGCGTGCGCACTCGAACTGGCAATGGCATCTGGACGAGATTTTCGTAAAGATTAACAGCGAGCGGCACTACCTTTGGCGGGCCGTGGATCATGAAGGCGAAGTTCTGGAGAGCTTCGTAACGAAGACACGAGATCGCAAAGCTGCATTGAAATTTCTAAAGAAAACAATGCGCCGCCATAGATCGCCGAAAACCCTAGTGACGGACAAATTGCGATCTTATATCGCTGCGATGAAAGTCGTCGGCAATGCCAACAAGCAGGAAACGGGCCGCTGGCTGAATAATCGGGCGGGGAATTCGCACCTGCCATTTCGACGACGAGAACGGGCCATGCAACGGTTCCGCAGCATGCGATGTTTGCAGAAATTCGCCGCCGTTCAATCCTCCGTCTGCAACCATTTCAATCAGTAGCGCGCGCTCTACAGCAGAGACAATTTCAAGGCCAACCGAGCCGCTGCTCTCGCCAAGTGGCGCCAACTCGGCGTGGCGTAATCGGCAGCTTCATTGTCCTTGCAGAGACTGGTTCGAATTAGTCTGCCAGCACCTTCTGACCGAATACCACACCGATCCCGAGCCCGGGTTCAAAAGCACCGACAACACATTCGGCGTTTCGCTGGTCTATTCGTTCAACCAAGGCCAGCGCCCCTCGTGAGTTGGCGCCCTGAGATACATGGACGACTTGCCAAAGAGTTCGTGGCGAAGGCGTTAAGAATTGATCGATGCATGATGTTTCGCTTGTTGAGCCATGATCATGTATTGCGCCATTTGCTTTGGCGTAATCAATGGCTGGAATTGCTGCCTAGTGCCCTTCGTGCGGCACAAGGGGCCGGCTCGCTGGCCTGTCGGAGACTGGTTGGCAATTGTCTGACACCACTCGCTCAACTCACAAATTCGAGCCACTTCCGCTGCAGATAGTTGCTTTCTTCCATGATCGTGCTCCAGAATGCGATCGCCGACATCCGGTCCTGATAGCTGCCACCCGCCCGCCGGTCGCCAATACTCACGGATATACGGCCGTCTGGGCCGGGCAGCGGGGCCGAGGCGGCGGCGCCTTCATACCAGTAAGCCCACTCTGCAGGTGTCAGGGCATCTCGCAAGGGTTCGGTCACCGACATGTAGTAACCCTGACGCGCCAGAATGGCGCCCGGAGCACCGCAAAGCCACCAGTTCA
>JBBKVT010000016.1:0-4052 GCA_037968535.1 Paracoccaceae bacterium | reverse complement strand
CGGCGTGTCGCGCGACGGTGCAAAACGATAAAGAACCGATAGCCCCACTATCGTCAGCGCGATCAACCCGATCCAAAGGGCGGCGTTGAAAAGCAGCGCGACGACCGGGCCCATCTCCGAGGGCATCATCAAGGAAGCCAGCGGAGTGGTACTCGACGCTGCGTTGATCGCCGCCGCGCAGGCGGTGGAGCACTATGAGATCGCCCGCTTACGGCACCTTGCGCGAATGGGCCAAGGTGCTTGGCTACAGCGAAGCCCACGACCTTCTGACCGAAATCCTCGACATGGAGAAGGCCGCAAATGCCAAACTGACGAGCATGGCGGTCGAGACGGTCAACAAGGCAAAGTAGACTGCGGCGAACGCAACTTTACAAAGGTAAGCAACAATGACTGGAATTGGCTGGATCGGTTCACTCATCATCGACGCGCTGGCGGGTTGGATCGCCGAAAAGATCATGAAGACGGACCAGGGTCTGTTGATGAACATCGTGCTCGGCATCCTTGGCGTATTGGTCCTGAACTGGTTGCTGTTCACCATTGTCGGCACGACTCTGGGTGGCTGGATCGGCCAGCTAATCGTTGCGGCAGCGGGCGCATGTCTTCTGATTGCAGTCGTGCGCATGATCCGTCGCAAGACCTGAACGCAGACCCGCCAGCCGCGTCGCAGGATTCGGCTGGCAGGTCCCGAGAAACTAGGTCTCGGTCGGTGCGTCACCCTCGATATCACCCAGAAACCGGCCGATCGTGCGCAAGGATTGCGTCTCGTCACAGGCGATCTTGACGACGATCAGGATCGGCAATGCCACGATCATTCCCATCACCGACCAAATCCACGCAAAGAAGGCGACCGAAAGGAACACCACCGTCGTGTTCAGTCGCATCCGCCGCGATATGAGCAGCGGTGTGATGAACTGTCCTTCTATCGAGGTAAGCGCAACATATGTGAGAAAAACTCCGGCTGCGGGCCAGACGCCGTCCAGACTGACAAAGGCGAGCGCCGCGGCGATCGTCGCCCCAAATAGCCCTCCCAGAAACGGCACAAAGTTCAGGCCGAATGCCATGAAGCCGAGGACCAGCGCACTGGGGAGACCCCATAGCGACATGGCGAGCGCGATACACGCGCCAAGGCCAAGGTTGATGAGGGTGATTCCGCCCAGATAGTAACCCAACCTGTCTTCGACAGAATGAAGCACCTCGACGGCACGACGCTTGTCGCTGAACCGATCAAAGCTCTGAACCGTCTTGGTCAGGAACATGTCGCCGGAGGCGACGAGGAAAAACAACAGGATCAGTGCGAAAAGAATGCGACTTAGGAATCCTGGGGCCAAGCTGAGCAATGTGGCAGCAATTCCGGTATGCGATATCACTTCGACCTGGACCGTCTCCTCGTCCGTCTGTGCGACGATTCCTTCTGCCGCGACTGCCGCATCGTTGATCGCTTCCATCGTACCGCCGGCAGAGGAGAGCTTTTCCTTGATCTGCTCCATGAGTGACGGCAGGTCTTCGATGAATTGCGCCGTCGGCGTACTCAGTTGAACCAGCAGAAGCGCGATCAGCAAGCTCAGAATGGATGTGAAAATCGTCGCCGATACGACAGGGCGCACTCCGATGCATTCCAGCCAGCGCCTTGGGCGATTGAGTACGAAATATCCAAGGATCGCCGTGGTGACCGGGATCAGGAAGTTGCTTGCCCAGACAAGCGACTGCAAAAGCAGAATGCTGAATATCCCGAAAATGGGTATCGCCAGCCTATTCGGTATCATCCACCGCCGGGTGTCCGCCTGGACGAAATTGCCAGCATCGTCAACTTCAGCCTTGGATGGGCCAAGGTCATTGTTCATTCACCGGCCGCCGCGCCCAGGTTGTCGGCTTTCACCGCGCCCCGCTCGCCCTTTGGCTTGTCAGTTCCCGCGGTCGTGTCCACGCGGGTCTGCGCTTCCATTTCGCCGTTCAATTCGGCCCCCATCAGAATGATAAAGGCAGATATCCAGAACCACATCAAAAGTACGATAACGCCTGCCAGCGTGCCAAAGCTTTCATTGTAGGAACCGAATCTGCTGACGTAGAATGCAAAACCGGCCGAGGCCAATATCAATATCACACAGCCGACAATCGCCCCAACCGAGGCCCATTTCCATTCTGGTGATGTTCGAGAAGGCGCAAAGCGGTAGAGGACCGATAGCCCGACCATCGTCAAAACGACCAATCCAACCAGAAGTGCGGCGTTGATCAACAAGGAAACGATTGGCCCCAGGTTCAGGATTGCTATGATGGTCGGCGCGGCAAGCATTGCAGCAAACGCGATCAACAGGCCGACAATCAATACGATCGTCAGGGCAAACGTCACCAATATCCGTTTGATGAAGCCGCGCTTCTCGTCTTCGTCATAGGCGACGTTGATCCCCTCGATCAGGCTGGCGACGCCTCTCGATGCTGAATAGAACGCGAACAACAGGCCGATCAGCGCAGCGAATCTGAGGCCGCCTTCACGGGATCCCGCAACCGCGGTGGCCTGTTCCGAGATGATGGTGATCACTTCATCCGGCACCAGACCAGACAGGCTGTTGAGTTGCGTGACAATCTCGCTCGGATCAATCAGCAGGCCACTGATTGCGATCAGTGCCGTGATGGCCGGAAACAGCGCAAGCAGGCCGTAGAAGGCCACGCCTGCAGCAACCAGACCTACGCGATCCTTGGAAATCGCGGCTTTCATACGGAACGCCACATCCTTCCAGCCCAAGGCCGGAATTTCAACCGGCGTTTTGGCATCGCGGCCACGCGACATGTGCTTTCCTTCCAGAAAAAGACGGGGCCCGCAAAGGAGCCCCTTTATTGAGTATCAGGTCTTCGGTTTGCCAAGATCCTCGTCCTTAGCGGTCGTTTTGGCGGCCTCTGCCACCCGGTTTGCCATTGATTTCGCCTTGTCGCCCACCGCCTGCGCCGCGTTTTTTTCGACCGGCGCGCCGTTGTCGAGATCGGCTTTGGTTTCGGCAGCGATATCCTTGACCTCATCCTTGACGGATTCGGCGACCTTCATCGCCTTGGCTTTCTCTTCCTCGAAGATACTTTCGGCTTCGTCATAGAGCGTATCGCTCTGATCGCCCATAAGATCATCCTCGACCTTGGTCCGCGGCAAGGCCCCGCCTAGTGCCGCCCCAACCGCAAGAGCCAGGGCGCCGATGACCAGAGGTTGGTTGTCATAAAAATCAGTCGCGACATCCGCACCATCGCTAACCGAACGCATGGCGGAGCGTTTCATCTCGACAGCCTTTTGACGGGCGGCGATCACGCGTTTGCGGCCTTCTTCTGTCAGGCTCTCGGTCCCCTCCGAAATCCGGTTGCCTGCCGCACTCACGCTGCTTTGCACCGATTCCGCACCGCTGGCGATGGCGGATATGGCAGAGGACGCGGCCGAGGCCACGCCGGACTTTGCAGACTCAACGCCCGAATTGACCTTGTCCTTGGCATTCGCAGCGCCGGCAGACAGACGGTCCGTAGCCGAAGGCGCGTTATCGTCAGGCTCATCATGCGACCAGGATGGGCTGTTGTCGTAGGAAGGGGTCGCACTGGCAGGGGGGGTATAGGGACGACCAGAGGCAAGCGTGGACCGGCGGTAATCGTCCTCGGCGCGACTGAAGCCGCTGGCCGGGGCCGGCTTCTGAGAATTGCCAAATATCATCCATGCCAACCCGATCCCCGTCAGCGCCAGCGGGATCGGATTCCCTTTGACCTGATCCGAGATCGAGCGCCCCATATCACCACCATGCTCGCGGAACTGATCGCCGATCTGACGGACCAGCGTGTCGATCGAAAACTTGTCCTGCAAGTCTTCAAGATTCGACGTCAACTCCGAGCGCTGCGTTTCAATCTCGCGCTCGATTTCCTTTGGGCTTCGGGTTTCATTTGTCATTGTAGGCTTCCTTTACGGCTTCTGCATCACGCTGGACATTCTTGACTGTCCGCGTTGGTGCGAGGCTTGAGAGTTTCAGATCGTTGAGGCCCTTGCCCATCATGACGAAGGCAATCACGCCGAGGACAACGCCGACAATCAG
>JBBKVT010000015.1:0-14970 GCA_037968535.1 Paracoccaceae bacterium | reverse complement strand
TCGATGATCCGGCAGAGGCTGCGGCGATCGGAACCGCGGCGGCTGGCCGGTCAGTGGCGCTGAGCGAGGCGGACATTCTTGGCCTCACCGCGTTTCTGGAGGCGCTCTCGGATCCTGTTGCCCTGAAGGGACGTCTTGGCGTCCCGGACACCGTGCCAAGTGGCCTCGCGATCGATCGATAGCGATCATTTAGCCTGCAGCACATGCACGCCGCCAAACGGCTTGCGCCACAACACCGCATGGTCGTTGGCAGGCAGCGTGATCCAGTCCGACGTCCCGCCATCAGGCCACAGAATCCGCACCTCGGTCTCCGGCTCGGTCCCCAGACCGAAATGAACCGGCCCGGCTTGACCACTTGCATGGCCACCGCCGATCGTCAGTTCTTTGGTGCGGACATAACCAGCGGAGTCGCGAAGCTCGATCCAGCCGCCGATGGCGAAGGTATTGGTCTGATCCTGTCGCGGCGTGAGGCTCAGCCAGTTGCCGGTATCGGGGGTCGCATTCTGATATAGCTCCATCGGGGCGCGGCGGTTGATCACCACCAGATCCAACCGGCCGTCATTGTCGAAATCGGCCAGGGCGGCACCGCGCGACCGCTCTGTCGTGGCGATCCCTGCGACATCGCTCTTTTCGCTGAAAGTGCCGTCGGGTTGCTGCATCAAGAGGTTGTTCGGATCCCGCATCGCGTTCGAGGGCATTTGGTCGACATTGCCCTTGGCGATGAACAGGTCAGACCGGCCGTCATTGTCGATATCGGCGAATTCAGCGTGCCAGCCGGTCGAGGGACGACCGTCATCACCGATGAACGGGCGCTGCGCATAGGTGCCGATTGTGAAGGGCGCGGGGGTAAAGCCGGTCTCGGTCGACAGTTGCATCAATTGGTCGGCCATCGAGGTCAGCACCACATCGGGTCGGCCGTCGCCGGTGATATCCTGGCTGGCGATCCCCATGCCCCAGATCGAGATCGGTTGCCAACCATCCTCTGGTCCAAGAAAGCGGTCTTCGTCGGGGCGGAACATCTGCTCGGACCCGCCGACGACATAGTAGTGCCTGTCATTCGAGATGCGCAGGTCGGCGGTGCCCCGCCGCGACCAATCGGAAAACAGCATCGAGAGTGCGCAGTAGCCGGGTTCCAGATCGTCGGGAGCGCTGTAACCCGCGCCGCGCGGCCGGTAGATTTCGTTCACATCGCACGCGCCGAACGGCCCGTCGGGATTGGTGCGGTCGACATAATTGCCGAATGCCAGCGTAGGCCAGTCGAAACCGGCTTCCCAGGTCGCACTGAAGGCGGTGGTCCATCGGTCGGCAGAGGCGAAGCCCCAGGCGGCATCGGCGCGCTCGAAGCGACAGGCCCCGAGTCCGCGATAAAGTTGGTTCGCGCCGACCCGCAGCACCGCAAGGTCGGTGAGGCCGTCATTGTCCACATCCAGCGGATAAGCGCCGGTTACGCCGGTCAAAGGCTCAAACCCGGCGTCGCGAAACCGCCATCCGGTCGGTCCGATCAGGTTTTCATAAAGCTGCGCCGGGTTCGCGCCGCCTGCCGCGAAGATGTCGGGGAATGCGTCGCCGTTGCAATCGAAGACCGCTACACCGCCGCCCACGTAATGCTCCCATCCTCCATCGTAGACATGGGGGGCGGGCAGGGCGTCCGAATGGTCGATGAACAACGGATCCGCCTGCAGCGGACCGCCGTAAAGACAGACGAGGACCAGCAACAGACGCGTCATACCAGCGCCACGCCCTCGGCGCTGATTGCCGCGTCGGTGGCCATTTCCAAGGCCAGCGCCGCCGCGCCCTGTGCCCATAGCAGGTCGCCCCAGGCGTGGATTTCGATCTTCGGCAGCGGGCGCCCGGTCTGCAGCGTCAGGTTGGACATCTCGGTCAGCACCTCCTCGGCATACAGATAGTCGTAGCGCATTCTTTCGCCGGACAGAAGGATCAGCGAGGGGTCGAAGAGGTTCACGATATTGGCAAGTCCCAGCGCCAGATAGCGCCCGGCACGGTGGAAGATCGCGCGTGCCGCCTCGTTGCCCGCCTTGGCATGATCATACAGGCTTTCCAGCATGACCTGCGGTGTCGTGGCGACGCCTCGATTACCCCAGTTCAGCGCCGTCGAGGCCTCGCGCACAAGCGCGTAGTCGGCGACGTAGGCCTCGAGGCAGCCGCGCTGGCCGCACCGGCAGAGCGCGCCGTCCAACTGCACCTTGGTGTGGCCCAGTTCGGTGCCAAGCCCGCGCGATCCTCGATACAGCCGGTGGTTCAGCACCAGACCCATTCCAACGCCGTGTTCGATGGTCACCGAGGCAAAATCGGGAAGCGCGCGACCGGCGCCGAACCACAGTTCGGCGAGTGTCACCATGTTGGCGTCGTTGTCGACGGCAACGGGGCAGCCGATCCGTGCGGCAAAGGTTTCGCGCAACGCGACGTCGCGTTCGCGGATCAGCGGCGACCATGGCACCATGCCGGTCTGGTGGTCGACAAAGCCCGGCAACCCCAGGCCGACCGCGGTCAGCTTTCCCAAGGGCAGGGCGCAGCTTTCAAGCGCCGCGCGCAGCACGCCCTCGGCAATGTCGATGATTTCGTTGAAACCGTGTTGCAGACTGGCGCTATCGATACTGGCGTGTCCGATGCGGTTGCCTGCGAAATCCAGCACCACGGCCGTATGCCGGTGATCCGACAGCTTGATCCCGGCCACGAATAGGGCATCGGCCCGCACCCCCAACGCAACCGGTGGGCGCCCCCTGCTGCTGGCAGCGTCGCGTCGTGGCGCGTTGGTTTCACGAATGAGCCCGGCCTCAATCAGTTCAGCGGTCAGCGCGGTGACTGATCCCGGACTGATTGCCAGTTGCCGAGCGACATCGACCCGCGGGATCAGTCCCGCTGCGCGCACGCAATCAAAAACCTGCTGTTTTAGCGCCCGCCCGGGAGCCGTCGGCGCAGGCATCAAGGGCCCGCATCCGATGGCGGCCCCGCCGAACTCCGACCCTGTTTCACGCAGGTTCAATTATTTCACTCTCCGAAGTAATACAGCCCGCATTACCACATCGTCCGCCGACAGACTGGTCACGGAGTGTTGGAAGCGGATGGATTTCCGCCAAGTCAGAATAATACACCGAAATTAAATTTGACAACTGAATTTAATGTGGCAGAATTATGATTGCCCGGCGGAAACCGCTGGCCGCCCCATTCAGAGGGCATGACCATTTGGGAGGATTACGATGCGCAAGACGCTCACACTCGCCGCCGTTCTGGCGGCGTCCGTTTCCAGCTACGCATTTGCCGAAGGCAAAACCGTCGGCGTTAGCTGGTCGAATTTTCAGGAAGAGCGATGGAAGACCGACGAGGCCGCTATCAAGGCAGCCCTTGAGGCCGCTGGCGACACCTACATTTCGTCCGACGCTCAGAACTCTGCTGCCAAGCAGCTGACCGATGTCGAGGCGCTGATAGCGCAAGGCGCCAATGCACTGATCATCCTGTCGGTGGACAAGGACGCCGTCGGACCAGCCGTTGACCAGGCCGCTGCCGAAGGCATCCCGGTGGTCGGCTACGACCGTCTGATCGAAGACAACCGCGCGTTCTACCTGACCTTCGACAACAAGGGCGTGGGCAAAATCATCGCCGAGGAAGTTACCAAGGTCCAGCCTGACGGCAATTTTGCCATCATCAAGGGCGACAAGGGTGATCCGAACGCGGCATTCCTTCTGGAAGGCATGATGGAAGTGATCGGCGACGCGGTGAATGCGGGCACGATCAAGATCGTCGGCGAAGCCTTCACCGACGGCTGGAAGCCCGACAACGCCCAGAAGAACATGGAGCAGATCCTGACAGCCAACAACAACGCCGTTGACGCCGTTCTGGCCGAAAACGACGGTATGGCGGGTGGCGTAATCGCAGCCCTGTCGGCGCAGGGCCTGACGATTCCGGTCGGCGGACAGGATGGTGACCTTGCTGCGATCAACCGCGTTGCCCGCGGGACGCAGACAGTTTCCGTCTGGAAGGACTCGCGCCAGCTTGGCAAGGCTGCGGCTGAAATTGCCGCCGCTCTGGCTGATGGCGCTGCGATGGACACGATCGAGGGTGCGGAAAAATGGTCGGGCGGCGCGAATGGCGTCGAGATGGACGCAATCTTCCTTGCTCCGACCCCGATCACCAAGGACAATATCGGCGCTGCCATCGAGGCGGGCCATATTTCCAAAGAGCAGGCATGCGAAGGCGCCATGGACGGCGTGAACGGCTGTTAGGCTGATCTGAAACCCGGCGCCGTCACCCAATATGTCGGCGCCGGACTTGCTCGTTGATCCCGCTGTGACCGGGCCGCAGTTGAAAGCCCCCCGACCGCGTGGCCCCGAAGCGTGACCGTTGACGATACCGGACCATCGATCTTTTGGGATCACTGTTCACTGCAACCGCACCAACAATGCCGGATGAAGTCATGACCGAAACCACCGCAACGCCTGAACCTGCCCCGATTTCCGGTTCTCTCACCCGACAACCACACGAGAAACCGGTTGCGTGGTTCCTGCGTGCCACCGAGATCGACACCCGGCTTCTGGGCATGGTCGGTGCACTGTTGCTGATCTGGGTCGGCTTTCACTTTTACGGGGTGTTCTTCAAGGGCTTCGGCGCCTTCCTGACACCGCGCAACCTGTGGAACCTTTCGGTACAGACCGCCTCGATCGGGATCATGTCAACCGGCATGGTTCTGGTGATTGTGACCCGCAACATTGACTTGTCAGTGGGCTCGATCCTTGGCTTCTGCGCCATCGTCATGGGGGTGATGCAAGTCAACATCCTGCCGCAGTTCCTTGGCCTCGGCCATCCTATGTTGTGGATCATCGCGGTCATCACCGGCATCGTGACCGGCTGCATCATCGGCGCAATCCACGGCTGGCTGATTTCTTACCGGCGCATTCCCGCGTTCATCGTCACCCTCGGCGGCCTTCTGGTCTGGCGCGGTGCCGCCTTCCTAGTAGCGCGAGGTGAGACGATTTCGCCGGTCGACAGCACATTCGCCCTGTTGGGCGGCGGACCCTACGGCGCCATCGGTGCGACGGGTAGCTGGATCGTCGGAATTCTAGCCTGCGCCGGCATCGTGTTGCTGGTCTTCAGCGGCCGCAGGCAACGCCGGACCCACGGCTTCGCGCTGCGCCCGGTTTGGGCCGAGGCGTTTCTAGCCATCGTCGGCTGTGCTGTGGTGATTGGAGCGGTGCTGCTGGTCAACGCCTATCCCTGGCCGCGGGGCATTGTCGCCCAATATGCGGCCGCCAACAATATCGAGGTGCCGGAAGGCGGGTTGTTCATCTCGCACGGCTTCGCGATTCCGGTGCTGATCCTGATCGTAGTCGGCATCCTGATGACCGTCCTGATGACCCGCACCCGCTTTGGCCGCTACGTCTTCGCCATCGGCGGCAACCCCGAGGCCGCCGAACTGGCCGGTATCAACACGCGGCTTGTGATCGTCAAGATATTCGCGCTCATGGGTTCTTTGGCGGGACTTTCCGCTGTTGTCGCCAGCGCCCGTCTGAACTCTGCCACCAACGCCCTTGGAACGCTGGATGAGCTTTACGTCATCGCCGCCGCGGTGATTGGCGGCACGTCACTGGGTGGTGGGATCGGCACGATCTACGGGGCGATCATCGGCGCGCTGGTGATGCAAAGCCTTCAGACCGGCATGGTGCTGATCGGCTTTGACGCGGCACTCCAACAGATCGTTGTCGGATCGGTGCTGGTGCTCGCGGTCTATCTCGACATTGTCTACCGCCGCAAATCGAAATAGGGGGCCGCTCATGTCCGCAACCAATACCGGAACGCCTTTGGTCGAGATGCGCGACATCTCGATCGCCTTTGGCGGCATCAAGGCCGTTGATCACGTCACCGTCGATCTCTACCCCGGCGAAGTCGTCGGCCTTCTGGGTCATAACGGGGCCGGGAAGTCGACACTGATCAAATGCCTGTCCGGCGCCTATCACGCCGATGCCGGAGAAATCTTTGTCGATGGCAAGAAGGTCACCATCAACAACCCCCGCGATGCCCGCACTCATAACATCGAGACGATTTACCAGACCCTCGCGCTGGCCGACAATCTGGATGCGGCTTCAAACCTTTTTCTGGGCCGCGAACTGACCACGCCGCTGGGATTCGTCGATGAAGCCACCATGGAGGCCGAGACCCGCAAGATCATGGGGCGGCTGAACCCGAACTTCAAAAAGTTTGCCGATCCGGTTTCGTCCCTGTCCGGCGGACAGCGCCAATCCGTGGCCATCGCCCGCGCGGTCTATTTCAACGCCCGCATCCTGATCATGGACGAACCCACCGCGGCACTCGGCCCGCACGAAACCCAGATGGTCGCAGAGCTTATCGACGAGTTGAAACGGCAGGGGCTGGGGATATTCCTGATCGACCACGACATTCATCAGGTCAAGAACCTTTGCGACCGCGCGAGCGTGATGAAAAACGGCCAGCTTGTGGGCACTGTGAGGGTCGACGACGTGACAGAGGATGACCTTCTGGGCATGATCATCCTCGGAAAACAGCCAACAAAGGCGGCGTGATGTACATCGGGCTCGATCTCGGAACATCAGGGCTTAAAGGAATTTTGATCGACGAGAACCAGTCGATCCTGGCCGAAGCTACCGCGCCGCTAAACGTGTCGCGCCCGCAATCGGGTTGGTCAGAGCAGGCCCCCGCCGACTGGCTGGCGGCTGCAGAAGCGGTGTTCGATGCATTGGCCGCGGCCGGGCTGGGCGCGGTGCGCGCGATCGGCCTGTCGGGCCAGATGCACGGCGCGACCCTGCTCGACGCCTCCGATCAGGTGCTGCGGCCCTGCATCTTGTGGAACGACACCCGCAGCCACGCCGAAGCCGCAGCCCTCGACGCCGATCCGCAGTTTCGCGCGATAACCGGCAATATCGTGTTTCCCGGCTTTACTGCCCCGAAACTGGCCTGGGTGAAGAACAACGAACCTGCGACATTCACGAAGGTGGCCAAAGTGTTGTTGCCAAAGGATTATCTTCGCCTCTGGCTGACGGGTGAACACGTGGCCGAAATGTCCGACGCGGCCGGTACAAGTTGGCTGGACACAGGCAAGCGCGACTGGTCTGACGCGCTGCTCGCCGCGACCGATCTGGATCGCGACCGCATGCCGCGGCTTGTCGAAGGGTCCGAGGTTTCTGGCAGCCTGCGCGCTGACCTTGCAACGCGGTGGGGTCTGCCCAAGGGGGTCGTCGTGGCGGGTGGCGGTGGCGACAACGCGGCTTCGGCCATCGGCGTGGGGGTGGTGACAGCGGGGCATGCCTTTGTCTCGCTCGGCACGTCTGGTGTGCTTTTCGCCGCCAACGACGGCTATCACCCGGACCCGGAAACCGCCGTTCACACGTTTTGCCACGCACTACCAGACACATGGCACCAGATGGGTGTGATCCTTGCGGCCACAGATGCGCTCAACTGGTTCGCGCGGATCACCGGCCGATCCGCCACCGACCTGACCGCTGACCTTGGGCCGCTTCAGCCCCCTGCAGGCACGACATTCCTGCCCTATCTGGGCGGAGAGCGTACACCCCTGAACAATGCCGCGATCCGGGGCGCATTCACCGGGCTGGATCATGCGACCGACGCCGCCGCGGCCACTCGCGCGGTGCTGGAAGGCGTCACCTTCGCGGTGCGCGATTGCCGCGATGCGCTGGCCGCGACCGGCACACGGATCGACCGGCTTCTGGCGGTCGGCGGCGGCAGCAAATCCGACTACTGGCTGGCGGCCATCGCCACGGCGCTGAACATCCCCGTCGATGTCCCTGTCGCGGGCGATTTCGGCGGGGCTTACGGTGCCGCACGGCTTGGGCTGATGGCCGCAACTGGGGCAGGCGCCGAGGTCGCGACCCAGCCGAAGATCGACCACTCGATCGACCCGGATACGTCCCTGACGGCCGAGTTCGACGCGGGCCACGCCCGCTACGTCGCGGCAAGAAACGCAATCGGAGCGCTGACATGACTGGCTTTTTCAAGGGCATCCCGAAGATCAAATATGAAGGTCCGGACAGCGACGACGAATTCGCGTTTCGCCACTACAACCCCGATGAAATCGTGATGGGCAAGCGGATGGAGGACCACCTTCGCTTTGCCGTCGCCTACTGGCACAGCTTCGCCTGGCCCGGCGGCGACCCGTTCGGCGGCCAGACGTTCGAGCGGCCCTGGTTCGGCGACACGATGAAACTGGCCAAGCTGAAAGCAGACGTGGCCTTCGAGATGTTCGACATCCTGAACGCGCCATTCTTCTGCTTCCACGATGCCGACGTCCGACCCGAGGGAAAGACGTTTGCCGAAAGTCGTGCGAACCTCGAAGAGATCGTCGACTACCTCGCTGAAAAGATGGAGAAAATCCGCACCAAGCTGCTGTGGGGTACCGCCAATATGTTCAGCCACCGCCGCTGGATGTCCGGTGCCGCGACCAACCCCGATCCGGATGTTTTTGCCTATGCCGCCGCGACAGTAAAATCCTGCATGGATGCCACCATGAAGCTGGGCGGCGCGAACTACGTTCTGTGGGGCGGGCGCGAGGGTTACGAGACCTTGATCAACACTGACCTGTCGCGGGAGGCCGAGCAGGCGGGCCGGTTCCTGCAGATGGTCGTCGAGTACAAGCACAAGATCGGCTTCAAAGGCACCATCCTGATCGAGCCGAAGCCACAGGAACCCTCGAAACACCAATATGATTATGATGTCGCCACGGTTTATGGCTTTCTCAAGCGGTTCGATTTGGACAAGGAGGTCAAGGTCAATATCGAGCAGGGCCACGCGATCCTTGCCGGGCATTCGTTCGAGCATGAACTGGGGCTGGCCCGTTCACTTGGCATTTTGGGCTCTATCGACATGAACCGGAATGACTATCAGTCGGGCTGGGACACCGACCAGTTCCCGAATAATGCATCCGAGATCATGCTGGCCTACTACGAGGTTCTGCAAATGGGTGGTTTCACCACCGGCGGCACCAATTTCGACGCGAAGATCCGCCGCCAAAGCCTTGATCCGGCAGACCTTATCCTTGCCCATGTCGGCGGCATGGACATCTGCGCCCGCGGCCTCAAAGCGGCGGCGAGGATGCTGGAGGACGGCAAGTTGGAAGAGGCGCGCGCCGCGCGCTATGCCGGTTGGGATGACGAGGCGAACCGCGCGATGCTGGAAGAAGGCGATCTGGCCAGCATCGCAGCACGGGTCGAAGCCGAAGGGATCAACCCCGAACCGCGCTCAGGCCGGCAGGAACGGCTGGAGAACCTGATCAACCGCTACATCTGACGCGACTCCAAGCGCACCGTTGGCCGTCACGAATTCCAGACGCATCTGCCACCACAATCGGTGCTTCTGGCCTGTTGCAAGCCGAAAGCCACCCAATCCTGCCAAGCCCCGTCCGATGACGGTTGCAAGGCAGCCCAGTCGAAGCCTTTCGTTGGATCGCTAGTTTCCGCTGTCGCTTGCGGCAGCAGCGCATAAACAGCCGTATGGCTCCGTTCCTGGAAAGCGCTCAGAGTTTGCGACCAGCGGTGATCGGGCCAATGCAGCGTCATGCCACGAGCAAGCGGATCGTATTCCGCGGTGAAGAGCGTTCCGAACCCCTCGGCAAAGCGAGTCTGGTGCAACGGGGACGCGAGGAACACGTTGCTCAGGTCGCTTGGCGCGACTCCCTTGGCAAGAACATCCGTCAGATGATCGTGGCGGGCGTGGGTGCGGGTAAATTCCGGCCGGTCCGACCGGGTAGGGCCAGCCTGATGGTTTGTCGCAACAGCCGAGGACATGATCGTGACACCACCGCCCGGCGACAGTTGCACACTCGCGACGTGTCCCGCGGCGTCGGCCAGCACGATGTTGTAGGCCATATGCGAGGGAACCCGTTGCAATACCTTGATCGCGGCTGGAACGGTGTCGCAGGTCTCCATGATGTAGCGAAGAATCGTCGTCACCCCGAAGCCCGGGGCGGTTTCCTGGCGGCCGCCATATGCTAGGGCCACTGAAAGCCCGGCGCCATTGATGCCGTCCGACAGACCCCACAGGAATTCCACCATCCCCATTACGGGCCGTCCCAGCCACTCGGATCGCAGCAGCAGTCCCTCGTTCAGATCTGGCGAAAGATCGTAGTTGCGGACCAGCCGAACAGCGTCGGCATCCGATGCCGCGGCAATCGAACAGCCACCGAGATAGGCCGGGGGGCACCATGTCGAGAGGAACCTTGCAGCGCGGTCGGATCCACCGGCGAGCCGCAGAAGACGGCGCCAAAGCGGTACCAGTTCCGGCATGAAGGTGGCCAGTGCGCCTTCGCAATCTGCCCGGCTGGGGCCGCTATCGCCACCCCTGGCAATGAACCACGCTTCATAAGCGGGCCAGGAACGGTCCCAGCGTGCAGACCACTTCGGGCCGGCCTCTGCCTCATTAACTGCATCGAACCTTAGGGAAAGAGGTGGCATGTCACAGATCTCCGACGCTGGGTTGAAGAAAAAACCGGACCATTTCCGCGCTGGCATCCGGCCCCTGGGGGTCGGCATATGATCCGGCAGTGCTGCCGCCCGACCAGGCATGTCCAAGACCGGTCACTTCCCACAGTTCCAAGTTCGAGCGCCCGGTGTGGGACACGACTGACGTCCTCTTGAAGCCCCGCCCTTTGACGTGCCCGGTGTCGACCAACTCTGTCTCTGACGCGTTGTCGGAAACACGCGCCTCTGTCGCGATCCGGTGCCCGTTCGACAGATTGACAGTCGCGTCGGCGGTTCCGTGGATAACGATGGTGCGGGTCGACGTATCTATGCTCGGTGCCGCGCCGGTTGGCTGGTTCGGAACGCCGCGCATTGCCGTAAAGGCCGACGGGACGTCACTTGCGGATTTGAAGGGCAGTCCCGAATGTGCGCCGACCGCCATGAAAACGTCCGGATATGTGCGACCGAGGATCACCGCCATGGCCGCACCCGCCGACAGTCCGGCGACAAAGACAGCTTGAGCCCGCACATTATGATTTTTGGCCAGATCCTGTGCCAAACCGGCAAGGATGGCCGGTTCGCCGCGATCGCGCATCTGGTCGTTTGGACCGAACCAGTTCCAGCACGACTGCATGTTGGCTGACCGAGATTGAGCCGGGTAAACAATGATCAGACCTTGTTGGTCCGCGATACTGTTCATTCCCGTTCCGACCGCAAAATCCTCGGGCGTTTGCGTGCAGCCGTGCAACATCATGATCAGCCCTGTTGGTTGTTCCGCGGCGGATTTTGGCACGTAAAGGCGATAATCCCGCTGGCCTGCTGCGCACGAATAGGTCGCGACATCAAACCGCGCGCCGTCCGGTAAAGGCGGCATTTGGGTTGGTGCGCGCAAACCACCATTCAGCTTTGCAGCATTCTTCGGAAAAACCGACTTGAGCAGCGTCAGAGTTTTGCTGAGCGGCTGCCTGCTCCCCAGGATTTTGGCTGGATCAGCAAGACCCTGCGGCAATGAGTTCGAGCCGGCGGAGGGCGCATCACTTGGCGGTTGGGCCGACAGAGCCGCCTGAATGGTCTGCATCGCGGACGCGGTATCACCGGCCCGCACGGAATTGGTCGCCTGGCGCATGGCCTCGGCAAACGGCGTTTTCATGGTTTGATCCTTGATTGAAGGTAGTTGAATTCTACTGGATGCGGGTTCCGAGCGCGTTCTTGACTGCATCGCTGGCCTGAAGTGCGCCCAGCACGGTGATCGAGGCTATTGTGGACATTGCAAGGTCGGGGGTCACGTCGGCGGCAATTCTGGCCAGACCGACCACCTTGATGTGCAGGACTTCATTGCGCGACCGGACTGCTTCCAGATCGGCCACGGTGAAATCACGCAGCCCCAACTCCATCGTGTGACGCTCGATGGATTGGGTGACTGCGTCGGAATGGGTGACAAGATGATTGCGGATCGCGGTGCGGATGAAATCGCTCCGATTGGAATAGAATCCTTCCTGCACCAGAAGATCGATGCGACCGAGATCCACGTAGCCGAGATTGATCGTGATTTTCTCGTTGTCGGGGGATTTGTCTCTGAGTGACCGAACATTGCCCATCATCCATTCTCCATCTGTGTGGATGGTGTATAGATGGATAGTTCTAGTTGACAAGTGCCTTCGAAGCAGTTCGGCAGAAATTCTGCAGTTCGCTCGAACAAGTCACCGCTGATTGCGATGCAGCCAGTTGATACGTGCTCAGGTCTCGCGGGAAGCGAACGCCCAGTCGCGAAAGGCATCGGCCGCATCCCGTTTGGCGGGATCTATAGTCTCGGATGACAGCAGGTAATAATTCATCTGTTCCAACACGCTCACCTCGGAAAGCTGCACCAGATGCCCTTGATTGAGGTCGTCCTTGATCATCGCAATCGGGCAGAGGGCAACGCCTTGCCCGACAAGGGCGGCTGCACGAAGCAGATTGAAATCCTCGAATACCGGACCAGCGAGCGGTCCCGACGCTTTTGCGCCGGCGCGATCCAGCCAGACACGCCATGCAGAGGTGTCGGCATCGTGCAGAAGTCCGGCGGTGATGAAATCAGTTGCCTCTGCCGCTTTGCCGCGGGGGACCGGCACTAATCCGGGGCTGCTGACGGGTACGCTGATCCCCGGCAAGAAATGATCGGCTCGCACGCCGGGCAGCGTCGGCGGGCCCTCGGAAAACACAAACGCGAGGTCGACGTCGCGAAAGTCGATCCCATGCCCGTGGATCGCGTAGACCACACGAATATCAATGTCGGGACGGGCGGTGCGGAACATCGAAAGGCGTGGGATCAGCCAGCAGATAGCCACCGACGGAATGGCCGCAATGACCAGCGGCCGCGGTGCGCCGCTAAGGCTTGCACGTTCGCAAGCCGCTTCGATCTCGGCCAGCGCAAGCGACAGGCCGCGGGCCAATTCCGCGCCATGCGGCAAAAGCCGGGAACGTCCGCCGCGCCGATCGAAAAGCGGGTGACCCAACCATTCCTCCAGGTGCCGCACCTGATGACTCTCTGCCGACTGCGTGACGAACAGTGCATCGACCGCTGCATTGAAACTGCCGAGGCGGGCGACGGCCTCGAATGCGCGAAGGGCGTTGAGCGGCGGCTGGGACAATCGGCTTTCCGGCATGAGATTATCTAATAGGAAACATGAAAAACCGTCTTTTGACAAGCGCGCGCCCGAAGCGCAACTTAGCGGTGATCCATCCACGCCAAATTTGATCGCGAAGGGAACAGGCCATGCAGCGCGAACGTCTTCAGGACTATGTCGGAAACGGCGAGAAGGTAACCGCGACTTTCTCGGCGGCGGAAATGCAGCGCCGGACTGACGGTATCCGCGCGCATATGGCAAAAGCGGACATCGACGCTGCCTTGTTCACCTCTTATCACTGCATCAATTACTATTCTGACTTCCTCTACTGCCAATTCGGCCGTCGCTACGGATTTCTGATCGACCACACTGTCGCCACCTCGATCAGCGCAGGCATCGATGGCGGGCAACCATGGCGCAGGACCTTTGGTGGTCGGAATGTCACCTACACGGACTGGCAAAAGGATAACTATTTTCATGCCATCCGGACCCTGACGGGCGGTGTGACGCGTCTGGGGATCGAGTTCGATCACGTTAATATCGACACGCTCAATCTGCTGAAATCCGAATTTCCCGACATGGAGTTCGTCGATATCGCGGCGCCGTCGATGCGGCTCAGGATGATCAAGTCGGCCGAAGAGGTTGCCCATATCGAAAAGATGACCCGCATCGCCGATATCGGCGGGGCGGCTTGTGTCGATGCGACTGTCGTCGGCGCCCCAGAGCACGAGATCGCGCTTCATTCAACCGCGACGATGGTGCGTGAGATTGCGAAAGTCTGGCCGGACGGCGAGTTGCTTGATACCTGGACCTGGTTTCAATCGGGTATCAACACCGATGGCGCACATAATCCCGTCACCAGCCGCAACGTCGAGCGCGGGGACATCCTGTCGTTGAACTGTTTCCCGATGGTCGCCGGATATTACGTTGCGCTGGAGCGGACGCTGTTCGCCGAAACCGCCAGCGACGCGCACCTGCGTTTGTGGCAGTTCAATTGCGACGTGCACGATCGGGGCAAGGAATTGCTGGTTCCCGGTGCAAAATGCTCTGATATCGCCAGGGAACTGAACGAGATGTATGCCGAAAACGACCTGTTGCAATATCGCAGCTTTGGCTACGGCCATTCGTTTGGCGTCCTGTGCCACTATTACGGTCGCGAGGCAGGGCTGGAACTGCGCGAAGACTGCGATACCGTCCTTGAAAAGGGCATGGTCGTCTCGATGGAGCCGATGATCACCATTCCCGATCATCTGCCCGGCGCTGGTGGCTACCGAGAGCATGATATCATCGTGATCGAAGAGATGGACGGCCGCAATATCACCGGTTTCCCTTACGGGCCAGAGCATCTGATCGTGAAGGGCAAATCGAAAGCTGCCTGAGCTGCGCCGGCGTTGGATAATCCGGCATTTTGTCTGGACTTGGCGGTAATTATGTCTATTGATATTCGGCAGGGCGGCTACCTTAGTCCACGCTGAAGCAAGTCCGCCGACTGCTTCGTAGCGGCGTTCTCGTCCGTCGTCGATGGTCGGAAGGAGGAAGACAGGCAGTGACCGCAACCTACCGGGACATCAAGGCGGATATTCTGCGCAAGATCACGCAAGGCGACTGGAAGCCGGGCGGGCTGATCCCGACTGAACTTGACTTGGCAGAACAATATGGATCGGCCCGCGCCACGGTGAACCGTGCGATGCGGGAACTGGCCGACGAAGGCCTGGTCGAGCGAAAGCGCAAGGCCGGGACACGGGTCAGGATGGCCCCGATCCGACAGGCGCGGTTCGACATCCCCATCGTGCGGAAAGAGATCGAAGAGCAAGGACAGCTTTATCGGTATGCCCTTGTCCAACGCGAGGCACAGATCGCACCCGACTGGTTGCGCGCCCGGATGGGCCTTAAACCGGCGGGGCAGG
>JBBKVT010000014.1:0-3362 GCA_037968535.1 Paracoccaceae bacterium | reverse complement strand
GCGCGGCTATGAGCGCAGCCCTGCATCTGGCGACCGCGGACGATCTGGACAAGCTGGAACCGATGGTCGCCAGCTATCACGCCTTCGAAGCCATTGACACGACAGAAGAAAAGCGGCGCGCCGCGCTGACGCCGCTGTTGAAAGGCACACCCCACGGTGTCGTATACCTCATCGGGATTCGCCGCGCGCCGGTCGGCTATATCGTCATCAGCTTTGGCTATTCAGTGGCACTCGGCGGCATCGACGGTTTCATTGACGAATTTTTCATCCGCGAAAACGTCAGGGGTCGCGGCATGGGCACCGAGGCGCTTGCCACGCTGTTGCATGCGCTCGGCGACCACGGCGTCAAGGCTTTGCACCTGCAAACCAGCCACGACAATGCGCGGACCCAACGGCTTTATGCCCGCGCCGGGTTTCGGATGCGCGATGGCTATTGCCTGATGACGAAGCATACCTAGATTGATCGCATGACCGTTCACATCCCTTTCGACAATTCCTATGCCCGTCTGCCGGACACGTTCTACACGCCGCAGAACCCCTCGCCGGTCGCCGAACCCGGGCTGATCGCGGTCAATGACCCGCTTGCCCGCGACCTTGGTCTTGATCCCGCCGAGTTGCGCAGCCCCGACGGCATCGACGTGCTGGCCGGCAATCGGATCCCCGAGGGTGCCTCGCCCTTGGCGCAAGTCTATGCCGGCCACCAATTCGCCGGATGGGTTCCACGTCTTGGCGATGGCCGTGCCGTGCTGTTGGGCGAAGTCATTGATAAGGCTGGGCAACGGCGCGACATCCAGCTGAAGGGCGCCGGGCGCACGCCCTATTCCCGCGGTGGCGACGGGCGCGCCTGGCTTGGCCCGGTCCTGCGCGAATACATCGTGTCCGAGGCGATGCACGCATTCGGCATCCCCACAACGCGCGCGCTGGCGGCGGTTACCACCGGCCAGCAGGTTCTGCGCGAAACCGCCTTGCCCGGCGCGGTCCTGACCCGGGTTGCCGCCAGCCATATCCGCGTTGGCACCTTCCAGTATTTCGCCGCCCGGCAAGACACCGACGCCTTGCAGGCGCTCACTGACCACGTCATCGCGCGCCACTATCCCGACGCGAAATCTCCGCTCGACCTGCTGAACGCCGTCATCGCCCGTCAGGCCGCACTGATCGCGCAATGGATGGGCGTCGGCTTCATTCACGGCGTGATGAACACCGACAACATGGCCGTTTCAGGCGAAACCATCGACTACGGCCCCTGCGCGTTCATGGACAGCTACCACCCCGAAACCGTCTACTCCTCGATCGACAGCTACGGTCGCTATGCCTATTTCCGCCAGCCCGAGATCGCAGTCTGGAATCTCGCGCAACTGGCCTCTTGCCTGTTGCCCTTGATGGGCGAGAAAGACGCGGCCATCGCCGCCGCGACGCAAGCCGTGCACAGCTTTCCCGACCTATACGCAGCCCAGTATCTGGCGGTCTTCCGAGCCAAGATGGGATTGACGGGCGCCCAGGATGGCGACGCCGAACTGATCCAGGAACTGCTCGATTGGATGACCGCCTCCAGCGCTGATTTCACCAATACTTTCCGGCGCTTGTCGCGCGATCTTGTGCCTGATGAATTGTCGGTTTGGAAAGCCCGCTTGCACGATCGCCAGGATGGCGACGCAGCCCGGATCATGGCAAATGCCAACCCCGCTTTCATCCCGCGAAACCACCGGATCGAACAGGCGATCCAGGCCGCCATTGCCGGCGATCTGGCCCCGTTCCACCGGCTCAACAAGGTGCTGGCGAATGCGTTCACCGACCAGCCCGACGCCGCAGATCTGCAAGCCCCGCCCGAGCCCGACGAAGTGGTTCAGCGAACCTTTTGCGGCACCTGACGCGGCCTTGGCCGGTTGATCAGCACGATCCCGGCGGCCACCAGTCCGCCTGCCGCGAAGATCGACGCGCCCGCCTGTTCGCCCAGCAACAGCCAGCCAAGTAGAATGCCGAAAATCGGTGACAGGAAACTGAACGATGCGACGCTGGACGTCGGGTAGATCGACAACAGCCAGATCCAGAACAGAAACCCCGCGCCCGCGACAACGACAATCTGGAATGCCAGGCCCCAAAGGTGAATTGGTTGCAAATCGCGGATCAGCGGCCCGAAGAACATTGCGGCACCAAGTAAAATCGGTGCGGAAACAGCCAGTTGCCAGAAGTTCTGCATCTCGGGCCGGGCCTGCTTCAGCGGTGACACCCGCACGATCAGCGCGACCGCGGCCCAGCCGAAAGCTCCGATCAGCGCCGCGATATCGCCCCACACGCTGGCCTGACCGGCAGCACCCGCATCGCGGTCGATGATCGCCCAGGCCACACCCGCAAAAGCCAACGCCAGACCCAGGGCCTTGCGCGTGTCGATCCGGTCGCCGGGGATCAGCAGATGCGCCGCCAAGGTCAGCCAGACCGGCATCGAGTAGAAGATCACCGATGTGCGGGTTACCGTCGTCAGATCAAGAGCCAGAAACAACCCGATGAATTCAATCGAAAAAAGCACGCCGATCAGGATACCCCACGGCGCCGTTCCGGGCGGGACCGTCAGGTTTCGACCGCGCAGCCTGATCCAGCCCCAGACCACCAGCGCTGCGCCCGCAGAACGCAGCCCTGCAAAGAACGCCGGTTGCAGCCCCTCGTTCACTACCTTGATCACCACCTGATTGAACGCCAGCAACAGCGCGAACGCGATCAGCGAGCCTGCCCCGAACGTGTCGATGTGATCCTTGCGTTCCATCGCGGCACCGGACCCTCTGTGTTCAAAGCTGTCAAGCGCGTTTGCACCCCGGCCGGGCCATGCTAGGGATGCAGAAAACAGGATCCTGCCAATGACATTCCTTCAGATCGCGTCGCTGCTGATCGTGCTGGCCGGCGCTTTCGGTGCCATCAACTACCTGTTCCTGAAATTGCCCTCCGCAATCGGCATCCTCGTCGTGGCCCTGCTCGCGTCCTTGGTGGTGATCGGTCTGGACTTGGTGTTTCCGTCGCTTGGCATGGTCGATGAAACCCGCCGCATCGTCGATGACCTGGAATTTTCCGAGGCCTTGCTGGAAGGCATGCTTGGTCTTTTGCTGTTTGCCGGGGCACTGCATGTGAAGCTGTCGGACCTGCGCGAACAGTGGGTCGTGGTGTTCCTGATGGCCACGATCGGCGTCGGGCTTTCAACGACGGTCGTCGGCTTCGGGTTCAGCTGGTTCTCCGGCATGCCGCTTCTGATCGCGCTGGTCTTCGGTGCGCTGATTTCGCCGACCGATCCGGTGGCGGTCCTGGGCGTGCTGCGTCAGGCCGATCTGCGGCCCTCGCTGGAAACCCAGATCGCCGGCGAATCGCTGTTCAATGAC
>JBBKVT010000013.1:0-3715 GCA_037968535.1 Paracoccaceae bacterium | reverse complement strand
TTTGTCAGAACAAACCTGTTTGAGCCGGGCAGGGCAGCCGCCTAACTTCGTTGGATGACAAAACACAGCCCCTTTCGGTACTTCAAGACGAGCCCCGAGGTCATGCGTCTTGCCGTGATGCTCTAGGTCCGGTTTCCACTGTCGCTCCGAAATGTAGAGGACCTGCTGCACCAATGCGGCATCGATGTGAGCAACGAGACCGCTCGCTTCTGGTGGAAGCGGTTCGGGCCGATGTTTGCATCCGAGATCCGGAGGAACCGGGCCAGTCGAATGCATGCCTGTTCGAACGGCAGTGGCATCTGGATGTGGCCTTCATGAAGATCAATGGAGACACGCGCTATCGTTGACGGGCCGTCGATTACGAAGGCGAAGTGCTGGAAAGCTATGTGACAAAGCGCCGTGACCGCAAAGCGGCGTTGAAATACATAAGAATATCAATGAAACGCTGTGCTCAGCCTGAAATCATCGTGACGGACAAAATTCGGTCCTATGGCGCTGCTATGAAAGTCATCGGCAACGCCGATCGCCAGGAAACAGGACGCTGGCTCAACAATCGTGCCCAGAATTCGCGCCTTCCGTTTCGGCGACGAGAACGGGCCATGCTGCGCTTTCGACAAATACGAGGTCTGCAGAAATTTGTCACCGTTCACGCCTCTGTCTTCAATCACGTCAAGCAGGAACGCAGCCTCTCTAGCCGGGACATCTTCAAGACCGACCGCGCCGCCGCTCTTGCAAAGTGGCGGGGTCTCTGCGCGCCATAAGGGGCAGCTTTATTGTCCTGGCTGAGACGAGTTCGAATTGGTCTGCCAGCACCGCCAAAAGTGACGTGCTCGATGTGAGCGAGTGTCTCTGGCCGGTGTGGAGACAACAGGTCGATCCACCATCTGTTGCGCGATAGCGAAGGTGGATCTAACATCTTCTCAGGGTTGAAAAACCGGTCCAACGGCCGGTTTTTCTCGCTTATTGCACAGCTTCCTCTAGTTTTGCGGGATCCAACTTCGAAAATCGCCGAGTCGTTTGGACTCGCATTTCAAAGGATGCAAAATGACCAACATCGCACTTTCTGACCTTCAAGCGGTCCTCCGCGGAGAATTGATCACTCATGCCGACGAGCAGGCATTCAACGCTGCGCGCTTTAGTGGATGGAATCATGATCTGAATGCACGAGCGAACCCTCTGGGCTTCGTGATCGCCTCTGGCGTCCGCGACATTGTTACGACGGTGAATTTTTGCCGTTCGAACAATACGCCAATCACGGTACGCGGTAAGGGCACCCATTCGCCTTACGGAATGGCGAATGACGCGCTTGTTATCGACCTCAAGAAGATGGATGCGGTCCGGGTCGACCCCAAGAAGAAGTTGGCTTACATTCAGGCGGGCGCCGTGGGCGGCGATGTTGACCACGAGACGGCTCTGTACAACCTCATTTGTCTGACAGGCTCTGTCTCGCACACCGGTTTTGCGGGTGTCGCGCTGGGAGGCGGCATTGGCCATTTGAGCCGCTGGCTGGGGGCCGTTGTTGATAGCATTGTCGGCTACGAGATGGTCACGGCCGCGGGAGAAGTCATCCGCGTTGACGCAGCCAAGGACCCGGAGCTTTTCTGGGGCATGCGCGGGAACGGCGGTAGCTTTGGAATCGTGACGGAGTTTGTTCTCCAGCTCAAGGACATGCCCAATAAGGGGATCATCCGTGGCGCCCCCATCTTGTGGCCCGCCGAAAAGGCAAAAGAAGTGATGACCCCCTGGATGGGCCGCATTGTGCGTGTCGGACGCAAAGAAACCGAAACACTGCAATTTGCGTTCCTGCACTCGCCGGATGGTCATCCGGTTTGTGGTGTGGTCCCGCTGATCGTTGGAGAGACCGAAGCCGCCGCCAAGGCTGTGTGCGATGAGGTGGCGGCCTATGGTGGCGGGGCGATGGTACGACAAGACACCCAGCTACCTTACACAGCGCTGCAGGCCGCGCTGGATGACCTTCTTCCGCACGACACTAACTATTGGGACAAGGGGGTGTTCATCAACTGGGATACCAATGACGGCAATGCGATCAACAGCATCATTGATACGGCGATACAGCATTGGAACGAAAAGCCCGACTTCGCTTCGAAGACCGCCACGTTTCTTTTGTTCATGGAGGTCAGCGGGGCGGTCGGAAAAGCCGATCTCGCATCCACCTCGTTCGCAGCGCGCGATGGTCGCCTCTGGTGCACCGCCATAATAAGCTGGTCAGACGACGACGTCTCAAAGCGCGCGGCAAGCAAGAAATGGTGCGACGATTTCGTCCAAAAACTCAGCCCGTATCATGTGACCACGTACCTGAACAATGCCATGCCAGAGAGCGATTCAGAGATGTTGGGAGTGTTCCCCGAAGACACCATGAAGCGTCTGCGGGCGCTTAAGACGAAGCACGACCCGAAGAATGTTTTCAAGACGGGCGCTTGGCATTATGAAGCCAACATGTAGCGGGATGTTGATCCGGCGATAGGCACAGGTCTCACCCGATTTGGCGACAGCCTGTTCACTCCGAACAACCATTCTTGCGCCGTGCCGTCGCGAAACTCCGCTGCTTACTCACGAACGGTAGCTATCCGCATGTCGCGACTTTCCTTTCCAACAAGGCTGGCGAAGAGAAGGCCTGCGCTGCGGGTGAAAAAGAAAAGGCGCGGCTCCTGTTAGCGGTCATTGGACCCGTCGAAGCCTGCTCGAAGACACGGTAGTCATTATGGAGGTTAGAGTTTGGGGGTGTTGCTGGGTCTGGCCGAAGCCTGCGAAGGCCGTGTCTAATGGAACCAGCCCTGCGATGACGCAGGCCAAAAGGGCCGCTAACGCGACCACGTCATGGCGAAACCGCCCCCACAGGAACAGCCCCATCATGGCAGCGAGAATTGCGAAGATCAGGATCTGCGGGTTGGTCAAGGAAACGGCTTTCGTGCTGGGTCTTCGCTTAAGACAAGTTTCGCGACCTGGTGCTGATCCGAGTTAGCACCAGGGAGCCTCTTTTACGATCAAATGGCGTTAGGCGATCACGGCCCACTAGCTCGGTTCGCAGAAGCAAAAGGAATTCCCCAATGACACTCAATGGAAAAGTGGCGCTTGTGACCGGTGCGGCGCAAGGGATCGGACGTGGCATTGCCTTGCGCCTGGCAAAAGATGGCGCCGATATCGCTATTGTCGACATCAATACCGACAAGATGGCCGAAGTCGCTGCCGAAATTGAAGAGCTTGGCCACAAGGCCACAACATTTAAGGCCGACGTAAGCAACCGTGCGGAGGTCTATGCTGCGGTAGAGCATGCCGAAAAGACGCTCGGCGGGTTCGAGATCATGGTCAACAATGCCGGTATCGCGCAGGTCGATCCGATCGCAGAAGTCACACCTGAGGACGTAGAGCTCATCCTGAAAATCAATATCCAAGGTGTTCTCTGGGGGATCCAGGCTGCCGCTGCGAAATTCAAATCCTTGGACCGTAAGGGTAAAATCATCAATGCGTCTTCGATTGCCGGGCACGATGGCTTTGCGATGCTGGGCGTCTATTCGGCGACGAAGTTCGCCGTGCGCGCGCTGACACAGGCCGCCGCCAAGGAATATGCCAGTGACGGCATCACCGTGAATGCCTACTGTCCCGGCATCGTCGGGACAGACATGTGGGTCGAGATCGACAAGCGGTTTTCTGAATTGACCGGTGCGCCCATCGGCGAGACCTACGACAAATACGT
>JBBKVT010000012.1:0-9937 GCA_037968535.1 Paracoccaceae bacterium | reverse complement strand
TCGTCCAGATTGTCGATCTTCTCTTCAACCTTTGCGATTTCTTCCTGCGTTTCAGCGATGGCGGTCTCGATATCCTCCAGCGCCAACTGCAATTGCGCAGGGTCGAGCTTTTCCGATTTCGGCCCGAACATGGCGCGCTTGTGCTGGGCAACCTGGCCCTCCAGCTTCGCCACCAACGCCTTGAGATCAGCAATCAAGAGGGTCTTTTCGGCCACCGCCGCCTGCTCATGGATGCGGGCCGCGCGTTCCACTGACAGCTCGAACTGCGCCGCCGCAAAGGCGTTTATCACCTCGGGCGGAAGGTCCGGAAACTGGCTGAGATCGAAGGGCTGCGACATACGTCTTCATACTCGATCGCCTCAGGAAAGCCCAACAAAACAACGTAAAATATGGTCGTATGAGTCATCCTGCCGCAGCGGGCGGAACCATCTTTTGTGCCATCACGCGCCGCCAATCCAGACCCTCAAACAGAGCCTCAAACTGCGCCCGCGACAGACGCATCACCCCGTCCTGAACCTTCGGCCAGGCAAAGCTGCCATGCTCGAGCCGTTTGTAAACCAGCACCAATCCGGTGCCATCCCAGACCAGGATCTTCAATCTGTCGCCGCGTTTCGAGCGGAAGATCACCGTCAGCCCGGAATGCGGATCAAGCCCCAGCTCGCTTTGCACCGTCGCCGCCAAACCGTCATGTCCACGCCGGAAGTCAACAGGGCGTGTCGCGATCACGATCGGCAGGCGCTGGCCCGCGATGATCATGCTGCCCCACCACGCAGCGCGCGCACCAAGGCAACTGCCCGATCCACCGCAACCGCGCCAGGCACACGCATCACGATGTCATCGCCAATCTGGATGTCGATGATGCCATCCGCAGCATCGTGCCGCTCGGGCGGTGCCGCAGCCTCAGCTTCAACTGTGACAGGCACAAAATTCGATACTCGCGCCGCGCCAGCCTGACCCATCACTTCCGCGGGCAGCACCAGAAGACCCTCGCGTGCCTGCCGACGCCAATCTGATAGCTGATGAGGAATGATCTGGTAAAGCCGCGCGACATCAACGACGCGAACTCCGGGCTGAAAGCTCTCGGCCACGATCCGCGCCTTCACATCATTCGGCCAGCGCCGATTCCCACGCGGCCGCTCCACCACCTCGCATCGTCCGCCAAAGCCTTCACCACCATCCGCCATCACACCCTCCAATCAAAACTCTGGAGGATCATCCCAAACCAAGCACTGGCCCGAAACCTGTCAAATCAATGGGGCCGAAACGGCGCATACAGTAAACGTAGTGGGACAGTCACTGTTTTGTATCTGCCTCTGATCCCGCCTAACATGCCAGCCGAACAGTTCATTCGGACGGCTGAGGAGCAGATGGAGGCAGATCTATCAATAATGAATGAACTTACCGACAACAGCCGGTAGTCGTTCAGTCCCAACTTTGGCACTGTTAGAGGAATCGACCACCGCCGCCTTCCGCCGGCCTCTACGCTGAGGGGAGGACGCAATTATCAATGCTGTAAGGGGAAATGCCTTGCAGAACGCCGCGGAAATCAACAATCGAGCCAACATCAGCTTATCAAACTAGTTTCCTCTGACAAGTCCAGTTGCAGCCGTGGGTTTCCTCGTAGCCCCCGTTCACGAAATGCTGGGCGTGGAACCGCTTGCCCATCAGGCGGCCCTGCATGTCGACGATACAGGTAAGAACCGTATCGATCTCGCCCGAGGCGACGGCGGCTTTGAGGGCGTCAAAGGTCAGGTTCGCAGGCATGATTCTGGCTTTCTCGGTAACGGGTCAGGCGGGCCACGGGCCTGGCGGGATCGGGCCGCGCAAGGCCGGGGCACAACGGTTCACGCGCGCGCCCCGGCCATATCGCAATGGATGGCTCAGCGGTAGGGGTAGCCCGCCTTTTCCATGTTGGCCTTGTAGTCCTTAAACGCTTGCACGACCTTGGCCGAGCGCGGACTCGACGCTGCGATCTCGTCCCAGAAAGCATCGGAGTCAGAGAGGATCTGTTCCCATTCCTCGTCGGGAAGTGAGGTCATTTCCAGCTTTTCGCCTTCGACCCGGAGCTTTGCCTCACCGCCCCAATACCAGAGGTCCCGATAGTAATGGGACTGGTCGATTGTTGAACGGTAGAGCTGCTGCAGATGCGGCGGCACTTTGTTCCAGCTTTCGGTATTGGCGAAGTAGCTTCCGAACCAGGCGCCGGTGATCGAGTTGGACAACGCATAGTTGCAGATGTCGGCCCAGCCAACCTCATAGCACTCCGTGAATCCGCACCAAGCGACACCGTCCAGTTCCCCGGTCTGCAAGGCGACCTCGACGTCGGCCCACGGGATTGTCACGGGGATCAAGCCATACTGTGACATGAACTTGCCGGCCGTCGGCACCCCGAAAACGCGCAATCCATTCATGTCAGCAATGCTTCGGATCGGCTTATCGACGGTAAAAACGTGCAGCGGGTCCCAGGCGCCCGTCGAAAGCCAGGTCACGTTCTCGACCTCGCCATAGGCTTCGGCCCAGATCTCGTTCAGACCATAGTAGTGGAACAGCGCCGGCACATCGAGGCTGTAGCGCGTGGCGAAGGGGAAGTAGCCGCCGAAGACCGAGATATCGACCGGCGAGGCCATCGTCGCGTCGTCCGACTGCACCGCGTCGATGGTGCCGTTCTGCATCGCGCGGAACAGCTCGCTGGTGGGCACTAGCTGGTCGGAATAGTAGAGTTCAATTTCCATCTCGCCATTGGCCGCTGCATTGAAGGCGTCTATCTGCGGCTTGATGACGTGGACGCCAAGTGGTGCACCGGAATAGCTCTGGAGCCGCCAGCGGATCGGGGCCTGGGCCCTAACGATCGACGGAGCCGCCAAGGCGGCCGCCCCGCCGAAGGCGGTCGCGGTCATGAATTTGCGTCGGGACGCTAGGATGCGCTCGGACGGGCTTTGCGGTTTGATCAGGTCTGCCATAAGTCTCTCCTTTGGTTGGAAATGGCCTTTTGACGGGCCTCGATGGGTGGTACGGATTATCGGTTTTGCACATAGTCCGGCAGCCAGAGCGCGATCTGAGGAAAGATCATCACAAGGGCGATCGTCAGAACCATCATGATCACAAATGGCCATATCGAGCGATAGATATCGAGCAGCTTGATTTCAGGGGGCGCTAGCGCGCGCATCAGAAACAGGTTATAGCCGAACGGCGGCGTGATATAGGCAATCTGGCAGGTCATCGTGTAGAGGATGCCGAACCAGATAAGCTGGTTGTCGAAGCCCAGATCAAGCACCTTGACCAGCGGCACGTAAAGGGGCGCCACGATCACGAGCATCGCGGTGTCGTCCAGGAACATGCCCATCACGATGAAGCTGATCTGCATCATGATGATGACCTGCCAGGGGGTCAGTTCCCAGTTGTTGATGAACAGGTTCTCTACGGCGCGGACAGCGCCGATCCCGTCGAAGACCGCACCGAAGGCCAGCGCCGCAAGGATCAGCCACAAGAACATGCACGAGATCGCCATGGTCTTGCGCGCAGTCTCATGCAGAAGGCGCATCGACATGCGACCCTTGATGATCGCGGCCAGCGTGGCCGAGGTGGCACCCACGGCCGAGCTTTCCACCAGGCTGGTGTACCCCATCACGAACAGCCCGGTCATCGTGAAGAAGATCAGGAACGGCAGGATGCCGGCACGCAGAAGCTTGAGCTTCTCTGACATCGGCATGTTAAGTTCTTCTTCGGACACGGTCGGCGCAAGATCAGGGTTGATGCGGCAGCGAACGTAGACGTAGATCACGAACATCGTCGCCATCAGAAGGCCCGGAAAAATCCCCGCAAGCCACAACTGGCTGACCGGCGCACGTGCGATCATCCCGTACAGCACCAGCACCACCGAAGGCGGCACAAGGATGCCCAGCGAGGACCCACCCTGCACAACGCCCGTTATGAGCACCTTGTCATAGCCTCGCCGCAGCATCTCGGGCAGCGCGATGGTGGCACCGATGGCCATTCCAGCCACCGAAAGACCGTTCATCGCCGAGATGATGACCATCAGGAAGATCGTGCCGATCGCAAGGCCCCCCCGCACCCTTCCAAACCAGACATGCAACATCCGGTAGAGGTCGTCCGCGATACCGCTCTCGGACAGGATGTAGCCCATGTAGATGAACAGGGGCAGCGTCAGCATCGGGAACCAGTTGAACAACTTGAAAGCCTGGCTGAACGGGATCTCGATACCGCCTGTGCCGTAGAGCATCAGAACTGCACCGGAGGCGACGAAACCGATGGCTGCAAAGACCCGCTGACCGGTCATCAGCAGCACCATCATCGAGGCGAACATGAGGAGCGCGATAAGCTCGTAACTCACGCGATCTCCTCCCCGCGCAGGGTGGCGATGTGCTTGAAGATCATCGACACCGCCTGCAGCAACATCAGCGTGAGGCAGAAGGTCATAAGCGCCTTGATCGGGATCATCGACGGGTTCCACATCGAGAACCGCGTCTCGCCGGTCTGGATAGCGTATTCGAGCGATGAGACCGAGCCGAACAGCATGACGGACAGGTAAAAGATCAGGCAGCCGATGGTGATCAGGTCCATGCGTGCCTTGCCGCGCTCAGACAGGCTGTCATAGAAAAGATCCATGCGGACGTGTTCGTTGTTCTTGATCGTCGCAGCCCCGCCCATGAAGTAGTAGGCGGCGAGTGTGAACTGCGCGAATTCGATGCACCAATGCAGTGGAATGTCGATGACATTGCGGGTGACCGCATCAAGCAGCAAGACAGCCACCATCACAAAGATCAGATACATCGCCACAAGTCCGACCCAGTCGGACAGGCGGTCCATGATCCGCACATAAGCCTTTATTGCCTTTGGCATTCCGCTCCATTTCCCGCTGGCAAGAACCCCGGTGGCACTGTTTTAGCGGCGCGGATCATCTCACCTCGACTTTCCTGGCGGCCAGCGCCTCGGCGAACGCCTCGTCAGGTCTCTGATCGCACACAAGCACATCGATTTCATCGAGTCGACAGACGCGAAACGCCGCACGTCGATCCAACTTCTCAAGATGGGCCAAAACGATAGTATTGCGGGCATGACGGATCATTTCGCGGGCAACCTGAGCCTCGTCAAAGTCGGCATCCATCGCTCCGACCTCACGATCGAGGGCCGAAACCGTCAGGATCGCATGGTCAGCCTGGAATTGCCCGACCGACTCAAGCGCCATCGCGCCCGCTGTCTGGGAGTTGTCCGAACTGAAACGGCCGCCCAACAGATACACCACGTGGCTATCCGTTTTGCCCAGAACCTGAGCGATTCTGAGGGAATTCGTAACAACCGTCAGTCGCTGATGTCCGGCCAGAACCTCGGCGCAGGCCAGCGTGGTCGTTCCGGTATCCATGAAAAGCGTATCTCCTGGCACGACCAGGGCTGCCAACTTGCGCGCGATTACAGCCTTTGCCTCGGCATGGTCTTCCATTCGATCCTGAAAGCTGCTCTCGGAGTGCAGGCGCATCCTGCGCGCGCCGCCGTGCACCTTCATCAACGCCCCTGACCCCGCCAGCCGGGCAAGGTCACGGCGGATCGTTTCGGCGGAAACCCGGAATTCTTCAGCCAGCGCCTCAACGGTGGTTTCGCCGCGCAGCCCGACGACTTCAAGTATCCGGCCCTGGCGCTGTGCTGGCTTCAAGACATCCCCCGTTGTGCTTTCACCTAATCGCGGCACGACTGACCATGTCAACACTCATTGGCGTCGCTTCCGGCGCTTTCGGTCGCATTGCCGCACAGAAATTGACTGAACGGGCATCCCGTGCCAGATATCGTCTGCGCACCACTACGTGCCCAAGGCCCCGAGAAAAGGAGTGCCAGCCACCGTGTCAGCCCCCAAAGCGCGAACCTTCGATGTTGCGGTGATTGGCGCCGGCGTCATCGGCTGTGCCATCGCTCGGCGCCTCGCGCTTGAGGGCGCCTCGGTCTGCGTGCTGGAAAAGGCCGATGACATTCTGGATGGAGCCTCGAAGGGCAACAGCGCGATCTTGCACACAGGCTTCGACGCGCCGCCGGGTTCACTGGAAGCTTCCTGCATTGCCGAGGGCTACGCCGAATACCTTGAGATTCAGGAACGCCTTGGCCTGCCTCTGATCCATTCGGGCGCACTTGTCATTGCATGGAGCGAGGACCAGGAGGCCGCCCTGCCCGCCTTGATGGCTCAGGCCCGCGACAACGGCGTCGACGACGTTACGCTCATGACGGGCGCCGAGGCGCGGGCACTGGAACCCAACCTGTCGCCCGAGGCACGCGCCGCGTTCAAGGTTCCGCGTGAATACCTGATAGACCCGTGGTCCGCACCGCTGGCTTATCTGGCGCAGGCCATAGCGCTGGGAGCCGAGGTCATCCGGTCGGCCGAGGTAACTGGCGGGCAATTCGACGGCAATGTCTGGCACCTTGAGACAACCGCGGGCAAGGTGCGCGCCGGATTGGTCATCAATGCGGCTGGCCTCTATGGCGACATTCTGGATCAACGCCTTGTCGGGCAATCTTCATTCTCAATCCGCCCCCGCAAGGGACAATTCGTGGTCTATGACAAGACCGCCGCCGCGCTGACCCGACATATCCTGCTGCCCGTACCCACCAAGATTACCAAGGGCGTGGTCATTTGCCGGACCGCCTATGGCAACCTGCTGGTCGGCCCGACTGCCGAGGAACAGGACGACCGCGCCCGCGCCGATGTGACCACCGATGCCCTGAAGGCCCTGCGCGCGCGGGGAGAAGAAATACTGCCAGCCCTGAAACATCACGAGATTACCGCAGTCTACGCGGGCCTGCGCCCTGCCAGCGAGCACAAGGACTATCAGATCAAGGCTCACGACGGTCAGAACTACATCACTGTAGGCGGCATCCGCTCGACCGGGCTGAGTTCGGCGCTTGGAACGGCCCGGCATGTGTTCAGGCTGGCTGTCGGTCTGGGGGCAGATTGGACGGCACCTTCTGATCCGCCCTGGCCGAAGCAGCCCAACATCAGCGAGGCCTCGCCGCGCGACTGGCAAAGCCCTGGCAATGGCGGCATTGTCTGCCACTGCGAACTTGTCACCCGGCGCGAGGTCGAGGCGGCCCTGGGTGGGCCGCTGGCCGCCAGGACGCTTGCGGGCCTGAAGCGGCGCACACGCGTGACGATGGGGCGTTGCCAGGGATTCTACTGTTCAGGTGCGCTGGCAGAGATCACCGAAGGCCGTCTGGTCACCGGCATGGCCGAGCCGGCAGATGAGTGACCTGCCATCTCATGCCGACGTCATCATCGTGGGTGCGGGCCCCGCAGGCCTTGCTGCCGCAGCCGAGCTTGGCTCGGCTGGGATCGGATCGGTACTGGTTCTGGATCGTGAGTACGAGGCTGGCGGCATACCGCGACAATGCGGGCATTCTCCGTTCGGAATGAGAGAGTTCCGGCGCATTCTTAATGGCAGAATATACGCCCGCCGACTGACTGAGCGCGCAATTGCGGCCGGGGCAAGAGTTTACACGGGTGTCTCGGTAACGGCCCTTCATCCTGGCCCATCCCTGACTGTTGCCACCCCGGATGGTATAAAGACGATTGCCGCCCGCCATGTCCTTCTGGCCACCGGCGCGCGCGAGTCCAGCCGCGCAGCGCGCCTTATCGGGGGCGCCAAGCCGGGCGGCGTCATGAACACCGGGGCACTCCAGGATCTGGTCACGCTGCGAGGCCTGCGCCCGTTTCACGCCCCGGTCGTCGTCGGCACGGAACTTGTCAGTTTCTCGGCGCTTGTGACATGCCGGCTGGCTGGTATCCGCCCGGTCGCCATGCTCGAGCCCGGACCACGCACAACCGCGCGTTTCCCGACGGGCCTGTTCCCGCTCCTTCTGGGGATACCGCTTGAGTTCAACACCTCTGTCGTGTCGGTCGAGGGCCGCGATCGGGTCGAAGCCGTGGTCGTCTCAGGCCCGTCGGGCACTAGACGGATCGCGGCGGATGGTCTGTTGCTGACTGGAATGTTTCGCCCTGAGGCAACATTGGCGCGCGCTGGCCATCTGGTTGTGGACCCTGCCACCGGAGGCCCCGAGATCGACGAATTCGGGCGCTGCTCGGACCCGGATTTCTTTGCGGCCGGAAACGTGTTGCGCGCCGTTGAGACCGCCGGGTGGAGTTGGGCAGAAGGTCGCGCCGTGGCGCGCCAGATCGTGCGGGCCTTGTCAGGCGATTTGCCCTCGCCGGGCGGAACGCGGATCACGCTTGCGGGTGCGGGCCTGAAATACGCCCTGCCGCAGCGGATCGCAGGCGGACCTCGACCAGCATTCGACAGCCTGCAACTGCGGGTGGACCAGGCCGTCGATGCACAGCTTGCAACAACTGCAGACGGACAGGAAACCGCAGTTCGCAGGCTTGCCGCCCTGCCCGAACGGCGGATAGGCTTGCCCTTGCCCGCCGCCGCAGTCTCGCTGGCAGTGACCCTGACGGAGCGCACGTGACCTACCTTGCCATCGACCAGGGCACCACCAGCACCCGCGCATTTGCTGTCAGCGCAGATGGGACATCTCTGCCGCTTTTGTCGATCAGCCATCACCAGATCTATCCGCAGCAGGGCTGGGTCGAACATGATCCGGACGAGCTGATCGCGAACCTGCATGCCTGCCTGGATGCTGCGAAGGATATAGAAGACTTGCGGGCTGTCGGCATCGCCAATCAGGGTGAAAGCTGCCTGGCGTGGAACGCTGAAACCTTGCGCCCGGTGGGCCCGGTTATTGTCTGGCAAGACGCTCGCACCGAGACCAGGATTGCCAGAATGAAGGCCGGTGGGCACGAGGCAATGACGCTGGCCTGCGCGGGCTTGCCGCTGGACCCTTATTTTTCAGCATCTAAGCTGGCCTGGCTGTTGGAGAACATTCCGGAGGTCAAGGCGCTTGCCCTTACCGGGAAACTAAGGCTGGGGACAACTGACGCCTATTTCCGCCACGTGTTGACCGGGCGCTGCGAAACGGATGTTACCACGGCTTCGCGCACTTCTCTGATGGCCCTGGACAGATGTGAATGGGATAGCGGTCTTTGCGATCTCTTTGGTGTGCCGCAGGACGCGCTGCCCGCGATCACGCCGACGACAGGTGATCTGGGTCAGGTGCGCATCGCGGTACGCAAGGTGCCCCTTAGCGCCAGCGTCGTTGACCAGCAGGCGGCGGTTTACGGTCATGGTTGCCGCGTGCCCGGCGATGCCAAGATCACCTTTGGCACAGGTGCCTTTGCGCTTGCCATAACGGGCAGCGAACGGCCCGACATCGGTGCGGGACTGTTGCCGACGGTGGCCTGGGCGCGCGCGGGCAAGCCGCCGGTATTCGCGTTGGATGGCGGAGTCTATGCTGCGGCTTCGGCGGTGAACTGGGCACAGTCTCTGGGCCTTTTCTCGGATTTTCGTGAAGTTCAGGATTTTGAGGCGCCCCCGGCGATTTCGCGCGGGCTGGCGTTTGTTCCGGCCCTTGCAGGGCTGGCCTGCCCACACTGGGACAGGCGGGCGGCGGGGGCGTGGATGGGCCTGACGCTGGATACCACGAAATCCGACATGATGCAGGCGTTGTTCGAAGGCGTGGCTTTCCGCATGGCCGAAGTCTTTGCCGCAATCGATAAGCTTCAGCCCGTCAGCAGGCCGGTATCGATTGATGGCGGGATGAGCCGGAACGGATACTTCTGTCGCTTCCTTGCCTCCGCATTGGGCCGCGAGATCCTGATATCGGGCGAAGCGGAACTGACGGCGCTTGGAACGGCCGCCCTTGCCGCGGATGGCGTGGGGGAAACGCTGGATATCCCCCGAAGGGGGCGGACTGTAGAGCCGGGCGAGGCGCCTGCCGAGTGGCACGCAACCTTTGGGGCTGCACTGGGTAGCGTGCGCGACTACGGCGCACGCGGGAGTTGAGGTCTCAGACCTGGCCGCAGCTACGGTGCTGTCATTTGTGGACG
>JBBKVT010000011.1:0-5367 GCA_037968535.1 Paracoccaceae bacterium | reverse complement strand
CCTGCTGCGAAAATCTGCAGTGTTCGAGATGCTCGTCTCAAAAGAATATAACCGATCATGGCTTTGCGTTTGAAAAATTCTCCCTATTTGTTGTAGTAAGCGACAAATTGAAGGAACTTTTCGATGGCGGAGACTCGCACAAGACTTGCCGAGGTTGATCCTGTTTGGCAACGAATTACGTCCGAAGCGCGTGATGCTGTTCGCGACGAACCCCTGCTAGGTGGCTTGGTTCATGCCTGCATCCTTCACCACGGCGGCTTGGAATCAGCGCTTGCTTACCGGATGGCGCAGAAGCTCGCCTCTGCGGAAATGTCGGAGCAATTGATGCGAGAGATTGCTGATTCCGCGTATCGATCTGACATCTCGCTGGGTCAAAAGGCGCGCGCTGATATCGTTGCGGTTTACGAGCGTGACCCCGCGTGCCATCGCTTCTTGCAACCGCTTCTTTTCTTCAAGGGATTCCAGGCAATTCAGGCCTACCGGGTGGCACATTGGCTGTGGCAGACCGGACGAAAGGATCTGTCGTATTTCGTGCAGATGCGGGTTTCAGAGCATTTCGGCGTAGATATTCATCCTGCAGCCCGGCTTGGCAAAGGCATCATGATCGATCACGCGCATTCTATTGTAATTGGAGAGACTGCGGTTGTCGGAGACAATGTTTCCATGCTGCATTCCGTCACACTCGGTGGGACTGGCAAGCAGAACGACGATAGGCATCCAAAGATAGGTGACGGCGTAATGATCGGGGCCGGTGCCAAGATTCTGGGAAATATCAAGGTCGGCCATTGCAGCCGCATTGCTGCGGGATCGGTGGTTCTGCACGAGGTTCCGCCATGCAAGACGGTTGCCGGTGTGCCCGCGAAGATTGTCGGAGAAGCAGGATGCGATCAGCCATCAGTGATGATGGATCAGTTGCTAAGCGACAGCACTGATTAGTCTTGCCTGAAGGAGCCCCGGTTAACGACCGGGGCTGCGACAAGGTCAGGCCAACATTGCGACAGGATGTTCGAGATTGTCTTTGATCGCCTGAAGCAGTTGAGCTCCCAATGCCCCGTCAATCACCCGGTGATCGACTGAGAGTGTCACGGACATCACAGTTGCGGCCGTCAATTGGCCGTCCTTGTCAACAATGGGCTTCTTGACACCGGCGCCCACGGCGAGGATCGCCCCGTGTGGCGGGTTGATGACGGCATCGAAATTGTCGATGCCGAACATGCCGAGGTTGGAAACCGCAAATGTTCCGCCCTGGTATTCTTGTGGCGCAAGTTTCCGGTCGCGGGCGCGAGCGGCCAAGTCTTTCATTTCGGCACTGAGTGTTGAGAGAGACTTCTTGTCTGCGTCCTTCAGGACCGGAGTAAAGAGTCCGCCTTCGACGGCGACGGCGACGGCAACATCGGATGGTTTTAGGCGGAGGATCCGGTCGCCGGCCCAGACGGCGTTCGCGTCGGGCACCTGCTGCAGCGCGATGGCACAGGCCTTGATGATGAAGTCATTCACTGAAAGCTTTACGTCTCGCGCCGCAAGCTGCTTGTTGAGCGTGCCGCGGAAAGCTAGCAGGGCGTCCAGAAGAATATCGCGGCGAAGGTAGAAATGCGGGATCGTCTGTTTGGCTTCGGTCAGTCGGGCGGCGATGATCTTACGCATTCCATCGAGCTTCACCTCTTCGTATTCGCGGCCTTCATACATTTTCATTACGGTGTCCGCGGACGGTCCGGTGGATGTGATCTGAGTCGTCGTTCCTGCTGATGCGGGGGTGGAAGTCGCCGCGGCTTTGGCCTCGGGTTTCGCCGCTTCCACATCGGTCTTCACAATACGGCCGTGCGGACCAGATCCCTGAATCGACGCCAAGTTCAATCCCTTATCGGCAGCAATGCGTCTTGCAAGTGGCGAGGCGAAAATGCGTTCCCCGTTAGCGTGTTTGCTAGCGGACGGAGTTGGAGTGACTTGTGATGCGTTGTCTGCTGCGGGTGGTTCTGGCGCTTTTTCTGGGGCTTCGGCTTTGCTTGCTTTCTCGGGCTTCGGTTTCGTCGCGCCGATATCGTCTTTGCTTTCACCCTCTGCCAGCATTACAGCAATCGGGCTGTTCACTTTGACACCTTCGGTTCCTTCGGCAACCAAAAGTTTGCCGATGACACCTTCATCGACGGCTTCAAATTCCATCGTCGCCTTGTCAGTTTCGATCTCAGCCAAAAGATCGCCTGAGGCAACAGTGTCGCCTTCCTTCACCAGCCATTTTGCCAAAGTGCCTTCTTCCATCGTCGGGGAAAGTGCGGGCATCAATACTTCTATCGGCATCTGTTCTCTCCCTTACCGGTAGGTGACGGATTTGACCGCGTCGATGACCTCTTTCGTGGTCAGCAGGGCCAATTTTTCCAGATTGGCGGCATAGGGCATCGGAACATCCTTGCCAGTGCAGTTCAGGACCGGAGCGTCTAGGTAGTCGAAGGCGTGGGTCATGATGTAGGCTGACAAATGGTTGCCGATTGCGCCCACGGGGAAGCCTTCTTCGACCGTCACACAGCGGTTGGTTTTCTGGACCGACTGGATGACGGTATCGTAGTCGAGCGGTCGCAGGGTGAGCTGGTCGATAACCTCTGCCTCGATGCCGTCCTTGGCGAGCGCTTCGGCCGCTTCGAGGGCGTAGGTCATGCCGATGCCGAAGCTGACGATGGTCACGTCATTGCCCTGGCGCCAGATCTTGGCTTTGCCAAACGGGACCGTAAAATCATCCATGACTGGGACATCGAATGAACGTCCGTAGAGAATTTCATTCTCGAGAAAAATCACCGGGTTTGGATCGCGGATCGCGGTCTTGAGTAGGCCTTTCGCATCGGCGGCAGAGTAGGGCATCACGACGCGCAGACCGGGGATCATCGAGTACCAAGCAGCATAGTCCTGGCTGTGCTGAGCGCCGACACGGGCCGCCGCCCCGTTGGGCCCGCGAAACACCATGGGCGCGCCCATCTGGCCGCCGGACATGTAGCGGGTCTTCGCAGCAGAGTTGATGATATGGTCAATGGCCTGCATCGCGAAATTGAAAGTCATGAATTCGACGATCGGGCGCAGCCCTCCGAATGCGGCACCGACTGCGATGCCGGCAAAGCCGTGCTCGGTAATCGGAGTGTCGATGACACGCTTGGCACCGAATTCGTCCAGCAAGCCCTGACTGATCTTGTAGGCTCCCTGATATTCGGCGACCTCTTCCCCCATCAGAAACACGGTTTCATCGCGCCGCATCTCTTCGGCCATTGCATCCCGCAGAGCTTCGCGGACGGTGGTGGATTTCATTTCGGTGCCCTCAGGAAACTCCGCTTCAGCCCGAACTTGCGCCTTCTTTGGCTGAGCCGGGGCGGATGGCGCGGATTTCTCGGCAGCCGGTTCGTCTTTGGGTGGGGCCTCAGCGCCCTTCTTGGTGTCGGCACCTTGGTCGGGCGCGGATGATTGCACGGCCGACGCGTCTTCACCCTCCTCGACTAAGACCGCGATGGGCGTGTTAACTTTGACACCTTCGGTTCCTTCGGCGATCAGGATCTTCCCCACGATGCCTTCATCTACGGCTTCGAATTCCATCGTTGCCTTGTCGGTTTCGATTTCGGCCAAGATATCACCGGACGTTACCGTATCGCCTTCCTTAACCAGCCATTTCGCAAGCGTGCCTTCTTCCATCGTGGGGGAAAGCGCGGGCATGAGTACTTCTGTCGCCATTGTCGTTCCTCCCTCAGGCTTCTGCGTAGATGTCGGTCCAAAGCTCGTCGAGTGACGGCTCGGGGCTTTCTTTGGCGAATTCTGCGGCTTCGTTGACCACGTCCTTGATCTCTTTGTCGATTGACTTGAGATCGTCCTCGGTTGCGTGTTTGCCGGTCAGAAGCATCGTGCGAACATGCTCGATCGCATCGCGTTCTTCGCGCATCTTCTGAACTTCCTCGCGGGTTCGATACTTGGCCGGGTCGGACATCGAGTGACCGCGGTAGCGGTAGGTCTTGACCTCGAGAATGTAGGGGCCTTTGCCCGCGCGGCAGTGGGCCACTGCTTTTTCGCCGGCTGCCTTGACCGCCAGAACATCCATGCCGTCGACTTCTTCGCCCGGAATTCCATAGGCGGCGCCGCGTTCCCACAGGCTGGGCGATTTCGTGGAGCGCTTGACGCTGGTTCCCATCGCATATTGATTGTTCTCGATCACGAAAACGACCGGCAGGTCCCAAAGCTCTGCCATGTTGTAGGTCTCGTAGACCTGCCCCTGGTTTGCGGCTCCATCGCCGAAATAGGTAAACGTCACGCGCTTGTTGTCGAGATACTTGTCTGCGAAGGCCAGACCTGCACCGATCGGCACCTGGGCCGCGACGATGCCGTGGCCGCCGTAGAAGTGCTTTTCCTTCGAAAACATGTGCATCGAGCCGCCCTTCCCCTTGGAATAGCCGCCCTCGCGTCCCGTCAGTTCGGCCATGACACCCTTGGGGTCCATGCCGCAGGCCAACATGTGGCCGTGGTCGCGATACGAGGTGACGCGCTTGTCGCCTTCCTCTGCTGCGGCTTCCAGTCCGACGACGACCGCTTCCTGTCCGATGTAGAGATGGCAAAAGCCGCCGATCAGGCCCATGCCGTAAAGTTGGCCGGCCTTCTCTTCAAACCGGCGGATGAGCAACATCTCGCGGTAATACTTCAGCAGATCTTTCTTGGAGACGTTTGGTTTGGATGCGCTTTTTGCGGCGGCCATGCGGCGTCCTCCTCCGTGTCGCGGCGATAGTTTAATACTAAACTATCCATTACCGCAGCCCTGAATGAATTGCGACTTAAATCTTAGCCTGCGTCAGGAAGAACGGATATGCAACCGGGGAATGAGTCGAACGGCGCGCAGGTTCAGCGGATGACGACTTCGTCCATGCGCACCAGCCCCAACACGTCGCGGGCCTGCTCGTCTAGAAGGTCCAGATCGAGGAACTCGTCGGAAAGGCGGCGGGTCTTGTTGCGCATCATTGCGACCTCAGCGATCAACCGCTCGCGGTCGGCGGAAAGTGCCTCGGCCTCTGCTTCGATCTGAATTCGTTGAAACAGACCGAGATCACCCTGCACGCTGGCGAAGGTGAAATAGGTTGCCAGCATGAAACAGGTCGCGAAATACAGGACCGCGCCATAGGTTGGGTTTGTTCCGGGACCGCTCATCGTGCCTCGCCTGCCGTCTTCAATCGCGGCTTTCGGGGACAATGTCACATCCCGTCGCGCCTGTGAATCTTGAATTCTGCGAATCTGGCAGAAAATCGGCTATCTTTGAGAGTGTTGCAAGTTTGTGCCTTCAGCAACCGGAGGGGCTATTATGGACAGACTTCCGCCAAGATCGAATCTCGGGACGCATCAGGTGTCGAACCAGCC
>JBBKVT010000010.1:0-3592 GCA_037968535.1 Paracoccaceae bacterium | reverse complement strand
TTTGATCTGGAACTGCGGTTGCGGCGATCCGGTCCGCCGTTTCCGAAACCCGACGATCTTCTGGCATGGGCGTCGCGTCATCATTCCGACGATGGCCGCACCGTTTGGGCCGCCTGGCTGGCAGGCCTTCTGGACGGACTCGACACTATTTCCACCCGCCCGGCGCCCGACCATCTGGCCCAGCATCTGACCTTGGCGCACGGGCTGGTCGAAGGGCCAGGTGGCGCTGATGCCGGTACCCTCTGGGCCACCGAAAACGGCCGCGTCGCCGAACGACTGTTTCGGGAATTTACCGCCGTCTCGCACCACGCCGGCGCCCTGTCACCCGCAGATTACCGGCAACTGGTACTGACGGTGCTGGCGCAGGGCGAAGTCCGCGATCCGGTGCGTCCGCATACCGGCGTCATGATCTGGGGCACGCTCGAGGCGCGGGTGCAGGGCGCCGACCTTGTCATTCTCGGCGGACTGAATGACGGCACATGGCCGGAACTGCCCGCCCCGGACCCTTGGCTCAACCGAGAGATGCGGCTTGCGGCGGGTCTGTTGCTGCCTGAACGCCGGGTCGGCCTGTCGGCACACGACTTCCAGCAGGCCGTCGCCGCCAAAGAGGTCGTGCTGACACGTTCGGTTCGCAGCGACGAAGCGGAAACCGTAGCGTCGCGCTGGCTGAATCGCTTGGGCAATCTTATGCAGGGCATGCCCGATGAGGGCCGAACAGCTTACGCGGCGATGCAACAAAGGGGTCAGGCTTGGCTCGACCTGGTCGACCGGATGGAAACGCCGACCTCAGGTGTTCCCGCCGCACCCCGGCCCGCGCCACAACCGCCCTCCGAGGCGCGTCCCCGTTCGTTGTCGGTCACCGCTATCGCCCGGCTGATCCGCGATCCTTACGCCATTTACGCCCGCGAGATTTTGCGGCTGCGGCCGCTGGACCCGTTGCATCATGTCGCCGATGCACCGTTGCGCGGGATCGTGCTGCACAAGGTGATGGAGACTTTCATCAACGAACTTGACCTCTCGTTGGGTCTTGAAGAGGCAAAGCGATTGCTGCTGCGGATCACCGATCAGATTTTGCAGACAGATGCCCCGTGGCCGGCGGCGCGGATCTTGTGGAAATCCAAGCTGGCCCGGGTTGCAGACAAGTTTCTGGCTGACGAGATCATCCGCCAATCCTGGGCGACAGAGGTGGAAACCGAGATCAAGGGCGCGCTTTATTTTCCCGATCTCGACTTCACCTTGAATGCGACCGCGGACCGGATCGACCTTGCCGATGACGGCTCGCTGATGATCTATGACTACAAGACCGGGACCGTGCCTTCGAAAAAGCAGTCGGAACAGTTCGACAAGCAGCTGTTGTTGGAAGCCGTGATTGCCGAGGCGGGCGGGTTCGACGGCGTCGCGGCGGCCCCGGTGTCGCACGTCGCGCATATCGGACTGGGCGCTAAACCGGTGTTCGAACCCGTCACTTTGGTTCCCGGTCAGACTGCCGAGGTACGGGCCCAATTCGTCCGCCTGATTGGCGGATATCAGCAGCGCGACCGCGGCTATGCCTCGCGGCGCGCGATGGCCGAGATGCGGCAAAGCGGCGATTACGATCATCTTGCGCGATATGGCGAATGGGATGACTCTTTGCCCCCCGTCGGCTTGAAGGTGGGGCCATGACGGCCGACGACGCGACCCTCCGCCAAATCTCGGCCGCCGATCCGGCGGCGTCGACGTGGCTGTCGGCGAATGCCGGTTCCGGCAAGACGCGGGTGCTGACCGACCGGGTCGCACGACTGTTGCTGAAACGCGTCTCGCCGCAGAACATTCTTTGCCTGACCTATACCAAGGCCGCCGCCACCGAGATGCAGAACCGCCTGTTCCGCCGGCTCGGCGAATGGGCTATGAAGAGCGACGACCATCTGCGAACTGAATTGCGCGATCTCGGTGTCGAAGACGCGCTGGGATCCGATGATCTGGCTCATGCCCGCACGCTCTTCGCTCGGGCGATCGAGACGCCGGGCGGCCTGAAAATTCAGACGATTCACTCGTTCTGCGCGTCACTGCTACGGCGGTTCCCGATGGAGGCGGGTGTTTCGCCATTCTTCCGCGAGATCGACGATCGCTCGGCCAAGCTGCTGCGCGAAGAAGTTGTCGAGGATCTAGCCAGCGGCCCCCATCTTCCGGTGATCGAGGCCTTGGCGACACATTACACCGGCGAAGACTTCGATGGTCTGACAGCTGAAATCGTCCGGCTGAGAGAGGCGTTCATTCCGACGCAAGACGTGGCGGCGATCTGGGCGTCATTCGATCTGCCAAATGGATTTGGCTTGGATGACGTCGTGGGACTGGCGTTCGAAAGGACGGAAGCCGAAATGTTGCGGCATTGCCTGCCGATCATTGCCGCCGGCCCGCCGACCATGGTCACGCTGGCCGAGGCGCTGGCCGACATTGATCCGACGGTCCCCACCCTTGCGGATTTCCGAACTCTCTGTTCTCTGTTTCTCTATTCCAGCGGCGACGCGGCCGAAGCAAAGAAGACAAGTGTTCCGACCAAGAAAGTCCAAGCGGCGCTGGCGGATCTGCTAGGCCCGTTCCACGACTTCATGGACCGGGTCGCCGCCGCACGAGACGCCGAGATGCGGCTTTATGCGGCGGAACGCAGCAAGGCGTTGCACGAATTCGCCGCGGTCTTTCTGCCAGAGTATGCCGCGCGCAAGGAACAGCGAGGCTGGCTTGATTTCGATGACCTGATAATCGGCGCCCGCAACCTTCTGACGGATCCGTCCGTCGCGGCTTGGGTGCTTTACCGGCTGGACGGCGGGATCGACCACATCCTGGTTGACGAGGCGCAGGACACCAGCCCCGAACAATGGCGCGTGATCCGGCTTCTGGCACAGGAATTCACCACCGGCAAAGGTGCGCGCGATGGCACGGAGCGGACGATCTTCGTGGTTGGCGATCTGAAGCAGTCGATCTACTCGTTCCAGGGCGCCGACCCGCGTGCCTTCGAGGAAATGCGCAGCCATTTCGATCAGGGCCTAAGTGCCGTCGGTGCCACGCTGCAACGCCAGTCGCTTGACTATTCGTTCCGCTCCTCGTCTGCAATCCTGACGCTGGTCGATGCGACATACCGCGCAGCGGGCGGCATTGGTCTCGGCGGCGAGCCGCTGCATCTGGCATTTCACAGCACCCGGCCGGGGCGCACCGATCTGTGGCCTATCGTGCCAAAATCGGACGCGGCCGAGGACCGAGAGTGGTATGATTCCACCGACAAGCTGGCGGCCAACGACTGCCGCGTCGTTCTGGCGGATCGCATCGCGGAAGAGATCGGCAGGATGATCGAAAGCGGCTCTGTTCCAGGCGAAAGTGGTGGTTTTCGCAAGATCACACCCGGCGATATCCTGATCCTGGTGCAGCGTCGGTCACAATTGTTCCACGAGGTGATCCGCGCCTGCAAGGCGCGCGGTCTTGACGTCGCTGGGGCTGACCGGCTGAAGGTCGGTGCGGAACTCGCGGTGCGCGACCTGACCGCGCTGCTCGCGTTTCTCTCGACACCAGACGACGACCTGTCGCTTGCGGCGGTGCTGCGATCGCCGCTGATCGGATT
>JBBKVT010000009.1:0-2970 GCA_037968535.1 Paracoccaceae bacterium | reverse complement strand
CGGCCGCTGACCGACGTTTTGAAAAACTAAATGCTGCAGGTGCACGAATTTCTGCTCTGGGGAAGCTGAACTGCAGCAATGGTTATCGGATGAAAGGCAGGAATGGGCCGGAACCACAGTCTGTTGGTCACCATCGGGAAGCAGTTGCCGCACGTCAGATGACGGCTTCGTGCCCCGGAGTACCCTCTTTCGCAGCAAATTTTCGTCGACGCCCCCGACATGATATGCATGGCAAGATGAAGGAAGCCAAAACGACCAGCATTGCCTCAGGAGAGGCCCGGATCTTTGTACGTGAATGCGGATCTGGACCCGCGTTGGTTTGCTTGCATGCGGGTGTGGCAGATCACCGGATGTACGATGCGCAACATTCGGGGCTTGCCAAAACCGCAAGGGTCATCTCGTTTGACCGACGAGGTTTTGGGCTGACAACAGCACCGAATGAGTCATTTGCACATGTCGACGACCTTGAGAGGGTGCTGGCGGCCTGTAAGGTCGATACCGCCGTTCTGTTGGGCAGCTCGCAGGGGGGACGCATCGCCATTGATTTCGCGCTCACGCACCCGGAAATCGTGACCGGACTGTTTCTTGTCGCGCCGGTCGTAAGCGGAATGCCTCCGCCGAGCCTACCACCCGATCTGCAAACGCTTGATGAAGCGATCGACCAGGCCTACGAGGTCGAGGATCTGCGGCGCATCAACGAACTAGAAGTGCAGGCCTGGCTAGACGGGCCGCGATCGAGAGCCGGTCGTGTCATCGGCCCGGCGCGGGACCTGTTCATCGAAATGAACGGCAAGGCACTTGAACATGCGGAACTGACCGAGGAACGCCAGCCCGACAGTGCCTGGGACCGGGTCCAGACAATCAAAGCGCCAGTCCGGATCATTTGCTGTGAGCTGGACTTTCCCTACATGCAGGATCTGGGAAAGGACTTGGCCGCCCGCATGCGCCATGCCGAGTATCGCAGCCTGCCAAGCATGGCCCACTTACCATTTCTTGAAAACCCCGATGTGATGAATGCCGCGCTCAGAGATTTTCTCGACTCGCTGTAGCGAGGGTCCCCGCTGGAGCCTGCGAATGCCACTTATCGTTAGGCTGGCGCATCGTTCACTTTATCCGCACTGCCGCCTTCAGGCCGTCGAAGATGCTGCGCAATCGACGAACGGCAGAAATGCGAACGCCGCAATGCTGCACCCAAATGGCCGGCAAAAGCCGGCTATGGGCCGTTCTCGCCAGATCACGAAGCCGTGCGTACGGTTTGTCACATGCGCTTGCTACTCTAATTTGCTACATAAACGCGGCGTTCGGCGTGCGTCTCGTTTGGTTTCTTTACTTCGTCGAGAAACCGCACATCCGATCAGGAGGCATCCAGATGATTTCCAAACTTCTCACTCGCAGAACCGTCTTGGCCGCAGGCGCCGCTGTCGTATCTACGGGAGTTTCCGGTCTGATTGTGCCTGCGCGCGCTCAGAGTCTTGCACCGACGCCCTCGATGCGGGGCGGGTCCAACAACTACCGCCCCGGCGCGCCGATCGTGGATAGAATCGGCGGCGGGGGCTTTTGGATGATCGGTACCGTACGCCGCGCCGGTGATGCCGCACCGCTTGCGGGCCAACGCATTCAGATCTGGGCACACACCACCGAAGGCCACGAGCGTGATCCGCAGAGCCATGGTGCCACGCTGACCGACACGAACGGGGTGTTCCGCCTTGAGATGCCGCAAATCGTCCCGGCATTCGGTCAACCACATGGCCATCTCGCCTATGACGAAGATGACTTTGAAACTGTCTTCCTGCGGCCAGTTATGCCAAGCGCAAATGATACCAGCCTAGAGGCGCATTTCGTCCTTCAGCCGGCCTGATCGACGAGGATGAGCCGAGCCCGCGCGACCTTGATCTGGGCGGCTCTCGCGGCGGCGCTTGCTGTGCCTTTCGCGGCCGCCGCGGGAAGTCCGCTGCTCGCATGGCGCGATCCGGTCTACATAGCGGCCGGCTTCGCAGGTGTTGCTGCGATGGCTCTTTTGCTCGTGCAACCTTTGCTTGCGGGTGGATACTTGCCGGGCCTGCTCGCACGGCGCGGGCGGCGCGTTCATCGCGTGACTGGAAGCCTTCTGGTCATGGCGGTGGTGGCCCATGTCGCGGGCCTTTGGATAACCAGTCCACCGGACGTGATCGACGCCCTTCTATTCGCATCGCCCACCCCCTTCTCTGTTTGGGGCGTGGTCGCCATGTGGGCAATCTTCGCCACAGCGCTTCTGGCCGCGCTACGTCGGCAGTTGCGCCTGCGAGTGCGCACGTGGCGGCTAGGTCACACGGCCCTCGCGGCAGTGATCGTGCCGGGGAGCGTCGTCCACGCGATGCTGATCGAGGGAACGATGGAGACGTTGTCGAAGGCGGCGCTCTGCGCGCTGGTCCTCGCGGCGACCATCAAGGTCGTGGTTGACCTGCGAGTTTTTGCAAAGCGAACGACATCGCGTTGAGGTATACCCTGGCGTTGCTGATTACCAAGTTCCGACACCTAATTGGCGCTGGCGCATGGCTGCATTGCTCCGCATTATGAAATCCGGCGCCCCAAATTGTGGCGCACCGCACGAATGGCGGGTTTGGCGAAATTAGCCTGGCGAATTCTAGCGCTGTCGAGCGTCTGCAAAGGGCCTCGCGTCGGTCCGGTAGCGCTGATCGTCTCGCACAGCACGCGGCAACGCCGCATGGCAGGTTTGAGTCCAATTAGCCCCAAGCAGTATGGCAGGCTTTTTGTACCTTTGCTCCGAAAGTGGTCACTGGTGGGAGCCGGGGTGGGTCAGAAGCACTTCCTGCTAAAAGTGAACAGGACTCTTTCCGGTCCAATTTGACTATGCGATCCGCCCACATCAGCTTTGTCATGCGTTGGGTTGCATCTCAAAACATTAAGTTGTCAAATGATTACTAATTGTAGTAGCCTCGTATTATGAACGAAATCCTGCGCTTTCGATGC
>JBBKVT010000008.1:0-18301 GCA_037968535.1 Paracoccaceae bacterium | reverse complement strand
ATGATGGATTGGACCGACCGCCACTGTCGCTACCTGCACCGGCGGATGACGACCCATGCGCTGCTCTATACCGAGATGGTCACCGCCCCTGCACTGGTGCGTGGCGGCGCGCGGCATCTGTTGCGGTTTGATCCGGCGGAACATCCCGTGGCGGTACAGCTTGGCGGCTCTGACCCTGCGGAACTGGCTGAAGCCGCGGTCATGGCGGCGGAAGAAGGCTATGATGAGGTCAACCTCAACATCGGTTGCCCCTCTGATCGGGTGCAATCGGGGTGCTTCGGTGCGGTGCTGATGGAAAACCCCGCGCTGGTTGCGAAATGTGTTGCAGCGATGATCGCGGCTTGCGCGGTCGAGGTGACGGTCAAATGCCGTATCGGGGTCGACGATCAGAACCCCGAGATCGTGCTGCCGGATTTCCTTGAACGGGTCAGTGCGGCCGGCGTCGGACGCTTTGCCATCCACGGCAGAAAGGCGTGGTTGCAGGGCCTTAGCCCGAAGCAGAATCGCGATGTGCCGCCGCTGGATTACGATCTCGTTTACCGCATGAAGGACCGGTTCCCCGACCTTCACCTGTCAATCAACGGCGGCATTGCCTCGCTGGATCAGGCGAAGGCGCATCTGGCGCGCGGGATGGACGGGGTGATGATCGGGCGCGCCGCCTATCACGATCCGGCCTCGGTGCTGCTGGCCGCCGACCGGGTGTTATTCGGTGCCACCGGAAGTAGGCGCGCCGAAGATGTGGTGCAGGCAATGCTGCCTTATATCGAGGCGCATCTGGCCGAAGGCGGTCGGTTGCAACAGGTGACCCGCCACATGATGGGCCTCTTCAATGGTCGCCCCGGCGCGCGGCGCTGGCGGCAGATCCTTTCGGAAGGGGCCCATCGTCCCGGCGCGGGCACGGATCTACTGCGCGAGGCGCTGAGCGCGATCACAGAGGCACCCGAGGTGGTCGCCCAATGACCTTGGCGCGGCTGCAATCGCTTGGCTGGCAACGCTTCGCCTACGATGCAGCACTCGCCGATTGGGTCACGGCCGCGCTGCCGCACGCTCGATCCGCCGTCATCGATCCCGCCAACGCGCACTGGCTGCGCTGCGGCCGCACGTGGTTTGCGGGGGTCAATGTCCTGCCCAACGCGGCCGACGGCAGCATCGGCGCATCCGGCCCGCTTCGGGGTCGCGCGGTTGCATTCGCCCGGTCGCTGGCGGCGACCGGTGTCCAGTGGGACGCTGCACAGGTGTCGGTGATCCATCCCGGCTATCCCCGGCAGGGCGACGAGTCCGAAGCCGCTTTCGGCTATCGCCTGCGCCGTGACGCTGCCCATGTTGACGGTCTGGCACGCATCGGTGCCCAGAACCGCCGGATGATCCGCGAACCGCACGCCTTCGTGTTGGGCGTGCCACTAAGCCCGAGCGATCCAAGCGCCAGCCCTCTGGTGGTTTGGGAAGGCAGTCCGCAGATCATGTGCGCTGCGCTTTATGCCGCGCTTGCCGGGCACGCGCCGGCAAACTGGCCCGATGTTGATGTCACCGACGCCTATGTCGCCGCGCGACGCCTATGTTTTGAGACCTGCACCCGCGTGGAACTACCTGCAGGTCCGGGCGAGGCGTATCTCATTCACCGTCACGCGCTGCACGGTGTCAGCCCGTGGCAAGACGGCGCAAGCGCCGGTCCGGACGGTCGCATGATTGCCTATTTCCGACCGATGTTGAGCGGTATCGCGGACTGGTTCGCAGTCTGACGCAGGTCATCAACCCACCATCATTCACCCGGCCTCGCTTGAGATTGACTTGACGGCAACCCGACAGCATTCTGACGCTTTTGAGGAGGGTCGGGATGAGCAACGCACCAGAGGAAACCCTTGATCCTGACGATTGGTCCACAGCGAGGGCGCTGGCGCACCGGATCGTCGATGATGCCGTGACACATCTGGCGGAGGTGCGCGACCGCCCGGTCTGGCAGGAAATGCCGGACCACGTTCGCGAAACTTTCACCACGCCGCTGCCCGAGGGGCCGACCCCGTTGCAGGACGTCTACCAGGAAGCGTCGGACAACCTTCTGCGCTACCCGATGGGCAATATCCATCCGCGGTTCTGGGGCTGGTATATGGGTGCCGGCAATTTCACCGGCGCGCTTGCGGATTTCATCGCCGCCGTCGACGGATCGAACCTCGGCGGTGGCAATACCGCGGCGGCTGCGACCGATCGGCAGGTGGTGAACTGGCTCAAAGAGATGATGGGTTTTCCGCAGGCCGCCAGCGGCACGCTGACCAGCGGCGGGTCGATGGCGAACATGGTGGCGCTGACCGTGGCGCGCAACGTCATGGCGGGCGTCGATGTGCGGGCCGAGGGCGTTACTTCGCTGCCGCAGCCCCTAAGGTTCTACACTTCGGATCAGGCGCACAGTTGTCACCAAAAATCGTTGGAAACGCTTGGTCTTGGCAGTCGCGCCCTGTGCATGGTCGCTTCCGATAATGAATTGCGCATGGATATCAGGGCGCTGAATGGTGCAATTGATGCGGACCGCGCCGCCGGTTTCAAGCCCGTCTGCGTCATTGCGACCGCTGGAACCACCAACACCGGCGCGATTGACGATCTGCAGGCCGTTGCCGCCCTGTGCAAGCGAGAGGGGCTGTGGTTCCATGTCGATGGCTGCATCGGTGCGCTGATCCGGATCGCGCCCGCCAACCGGGATCTGGTCGACGGAATCGAGGCTGCTGATTCCATTGCGCTTGACCCGCATAAATGGCTGCACACGCCGTTCGAGGCCGGCTGCGCGTTGGTGCGCGATCGTGATGCCCATTTCGCCGCCTTCAACCTGCATGGCGACTATCTCGAGATCAAGCCGCGCGGATTGGCGGCTGGCGAATTCCTTGCCGACTACGGGTTCGAGCTGTCGCGCGGCTTCAAGGCGCTGAAAATCTGGATGTCGCTAAAAGAACAGGGCGCCGCCAAGTTCGGCCGTCTGATTGACCAGAACATCGCGCAAGGCGCCTATCTGGCCGACTGTGTGCGGGCCGAACCCAAGCTGGAACTGGTGGCCCCGGTCCCGATCAACATCGTCTGCTTCCGCTACCGGGGCGCACTGGACGACGAGGCCCGGATCAAGGCGCTGAACACCGAAATCATGTTACGCTTGCAAGAGGCTGGAACCGCGGTGCCGTCCGATACCACGGTGCAGGGCCGCCATTGCCTGCGGGTTGCGATCAACAACCACCGCACCCGGCGCGAGGATCTGGATCTCTTGGTTGCCGAAGTGCTCCGTTTGGGCGATACCCTGGCGGAAACGGGATGAAGCGACGGCTTTTCTGCGAAAAACCGGCCTCCCGCAAGATATTTTTCGAGACAATGAAGGCGTGGGAACAGGCGAGGAGGCGCTAGGCGTCCTGGCGACCCGAGCGTCCACCGCGACGGCGCCGTAGCCGCGGTGCGCGGTCGGGCAGGTCGGTCATGATCTCGCGGCGTTCTTCAAGGCTCATCCGCGACCAGCGAGCGATCTCGTCGATCGAACGCAGGCAGCCGACGCAGATGCGTTCTGCGGGATGGACCACGCAGACCTTGACGCAGGGGCTCTCGACCTCGTCACGCATCCAAACTTCGTCCTTCACATCGCCGCCCTCAAATGGCCTAGCCGATCCAGCACTCCTTGCAGGATATACCCGGCCGCGACATGATCTATCACCTGACTGCGACGTTTTCTGGACGTATCCGCCTCTAAAAGCGCACGTTCCGCCGCGACGGTCGACAGCCGCTCGTCCCAAAAGCCGATCGGCAGTTCGGTCAGCCGCGCCAGATTGCGGGCGAATGCGCGCGTCGACTGGCAGCGCGGGCCTTCGGTTCCGTCCATGTTCAGGGGCAGTCCCAGCACCAGCCCGCCCAGATCGCGGGCACGGGCGATATCCAGGACCCGCGTCGCATCCATCGTGAACCGGGTGCGCCGAATAGTTTCGAGCGGCGTCGCCACTGACATGAAGGCATCCGACACGGCGACGCCGATAGTCTTGTCCCCAAGATCCAGCCCGGCAATCGCGCGGTGCGACTGAAGTGCGGCGCCGAAGTCGGCAATATCGTCATAAATCATTCTGCCACCCCGGCGTTTTTGGCGGCATCGCGGATCGGGGCGAGTGCTGCGGGCGTCGCAGCGAACACCTGTTGCGCATTGTCCCAGATCGCCGCCGCGCGGTCCTTTTCGCCCAGCACGCCCAATGCCGCGATCAGCCGCGCCCAATCCTCGGGCGGGCCGCCGTCGGTTGCCAGCCGTTCCGATAGCCCTTCGACCATGCCGCGGATCAACCCCTGCCGGTCTTCGGCCGACATCTCGCTGGCCGCCGCGACATCCGCCGCCGATGGTCCGCGCGGTGCGTCGGGCGGGGTGTAGCGCACCCCGGCCTCTGCCGCGATCCCGGCGATCTCTTCGAGCACGGCGGGGGCGAACGGGTCGTCGGCGGCGGCGTCGTCCAGTAATGGTCGCCACAGCCGGTAGGTCATGTCGGGGCGGCCCACCTGTGCGAACATCACGCCCGAATAGAACCGCGCCAAGCGGTTCGCGGGATCGCGTTGCAGCGCATCTGACAGAGCCGCCTCGGCCTGCGGCGAGACATATCCGGTCGCCGCCGCGATCTGCAGATAGGCGTAACTGGCGAAATCCTCGGCCACGGCGGCATCGCCCTTGAGTTCCAGCACCCGTGCCTGCGCCTTGTGCGCGGGGATGAAGTTACCCAAAGCGGCCTCGTTGCGGGCCAGCAGCACGAACCCTGCGACATCGTCGGGCCGGTCGGCCAGTGCTGTGCGCAACTTGTCCAGCAGTTCAACGTGTTTGGGGTCTGCATTGGGGTCGATCTGCACCACGCCCAGCCGCGCCTCGGCGGCTTCCTGGCTGATCCGCTGGGCGCGAAACTGCTCTGCCGCGTCGATCCGGACCTGCAACGGCAAATCAGCATAAAGCGGAGCGCCCAGTTGCAGGTAAAGCCCGAACGCCCCGGCCAGAACCGCCAGCCCCAGCCCCCAGGCCAACAGCGGCGCGGTGCGCACCGCGACCGCGGGGCTTGCAAGACGCGCCGTCCGATCGGCGTCCAGCAGCCGGCGCGAAACCTCGATCCGCGACCGCTCGGCCTCGGCGTCGCTGATCACGCCACGCGCCAGATCGCGCTCGACCTCGGCCAACTGGTCCTTGTAGACCCGCATGTCCTGCGCCGCAGCCGGCACGCGCGGCCGCCCGCGCCGCAGCGCAAGTGCCAGCGAGGCCGCAACCAGCGCGGCGACGGCGAGGCTGATGATCCAGAACGACATCCGCTTTTCCTCTTCGCCCCCCATGTAGCCGCTGCCGCGCCGGTTCAAAAGCCCCCCTTTGCCCCGCCGCGACACTTCGCGCGGGCTACATGTCGGAAATTCCCGTGCAAGTGCCGCTGCACCGCTTGGCATTGCCGCCCCGTCGTTCCATGTATCACGCGCGGCACTTCGCGCCGCGAACGGGGGATTCGACGCCATGAAACGCTATTCCGCCTTTGCCATCGCCCGCGAAGCCGCCCGTTATCACATGGGCTGGGAACGGGCGTGGCGCTCGCCAGAGCCGAAAGCTCAATATGACGTGATCATCATCGGGGCGGGCGGGCATGGCCTTGCGACCGCCTATTACCTTGGCAAGAACCACGGTATCAAGAACGTCGCGATCATCGAAAAGGGCTGGCTCGGCGGCGGCAACACCGGGCGCAACACCACGATCATCCGCTCGAACTACCTGCAAGACCCTTCCGCCGCGATCTACGAAAAGGCTCGCTCGCTTTATGAGACGCTAAGCCAGGACCTGAACTACAACGTCATGTTCAGCCCCCGCGGCCTGATCATGCTGGCCCAGACCCATCACGAGGTGCGCGGCTACCAGCGCACCGCCTATGCCAACGCCCTGCAAGGCGTCAAAACCGAGTTCATCGGGCCCGAGCGCGTCAAGCAACTGGTGCCGATCATGGACATCACCGGCCCGCGCTACCCGGTGTTGGGCGGGCTTTATCAGGCGCGTGGCGGCACCGCGCGGCATGACGCTGTGGCCTGGGGCTATGCGCGCGCCTGTTCCGACATGGGCATGGACATTCTGCAAAAGACCGAAGTCACCGGGGTGCGGTCAGAGGGCGGCAATGTCACGGGCGTCGAGACCACACAAGGCCACATCGGCTGCAAGAAACTCACCATCGTCGTCGCCGGCCATTCCGGCCATGTAGCGGACATGGCGGGCTTCCGGCTGCCGATCGAAAGCGTAGCGCTTCAGGCGCTGGTCTCCGAGCCGATCAAACCCTGCATGGACGTGGTCGTGATGGCCAACACCGTGCATGGCTACATGAGCCAGTCCGACAAGGGCGAGATGGTGATCGGCGGCGGCACCGACGGCTACAACAACTACACCCAGCGCGGCAGCTTCCACCATATCGAGGAAACCGTCCGCGCATTGATCGAGACCTTCCCGATGCTGTCGCGCCTGAAAATGCTGCGCCAGTGGGGCGGCATCGTCGACATCACCGGCGACCGCTCTCCGATCCTGTCGAAAACCCCGCTGGGAGGCTGCTTTGTCAACTGCGGCTGGGGCACCGGCGGCTTCAAGTCAATCCCCGGCTCCGGCTGGGCGATGGCGGAGCTGGTGGCGAAGGGCGAGCCGGGGCCTCTGGCCGCGGCCTTCGGGCTGGACCGCTTCCGCGAGGGGCGGTTTATTGACGAGTCAGTGGCGGCAGGGGTCGCGCATTGATGCTTCTTCTGTTCCCAAATACTCATCTTTCCCGGTCCATCGGACCGGGCAGCGCCCGACCCGCCCCCCAGGGCGGGCGCTTCGCACCCACCCTTGGGCCGGGCGCTGCGGCGCGGGTGCCCGGCAAATCGCCCTTTTGGACTGTCGCTGGGCAGGCAGCCACATGACCTCCCGCGCCCCCATCCTCCTTCCCGTGGCCGCCATTGCCATCGCCGGCGCAGGTTACCTGCTCGACCTGCGCTTCGGCCATGACGCCACGGCCCGCTCTGGCGCCATGATCGTGGCCCTCGGCGCTGCGGCAGCGGGGCGCGAGGTTTATCTCGGCGAACGCGCCATCGCCCGGACCGAGGCGCGGGTCGAGAAGCTCGAAGCCACCTATCTCGATGCGGCCAGCACCGGCGGCGAGGCCTCGCCCGAGGCTTTCACCCGGCTGGCAGAGATCCTTGCCAATTTCCGCGAGGCCCGGCTGCAGCAGGTTGGCCGGATGATCTATACCGAGATTGCGATGGTCTGTTTCGGCACGCTTGTATGGGGGTTTGGCGATCTTGCTGTCTGATCCGCATATTCCGCCGACCCGCCCGCACGCATCGGCCATTTTCAGCCGCCCCGCGCCTGCAGGATTGAAAGCCGTCGAGGCTGCGCCCAGATTGCGGGTACGTTACCCCTACGTCAATTTGGAGTACCTAACATGTCTGGAACGAACTGGATCATCCTCATCGGTGTCGTGCTGCTGCTCATCATCGGCTTTTGGTACTACAGCGCCTCGGGGACCGGCACGGTTACAACCGAACCGGCGGTCGTGGCACCTGCGGATGCTCCGGCAGATGCTCCGGCGGACGCCCCTGCGGAACCCGCTATCGCAAACTGAATTTTCGCACCACCGACCACTCACTGAACGCCCGCGCCGAATTCGTTCGGCCGGGCTTTTTGTGTTGCTAGCCGATGTCATCCCCGGCAGAAGCTTTGACAAGCGCGTCAAGCCTTTCGCCGCCCTCTCACCGAACGCATCAGAAACCTGGGAGCGCACAAATGCTGCTGCTTGATTGCCCGTATTGCGGCATCGCTGCCGACGAGACAGAGCTTGCCGCCGGCGGAGAAGCGCATCTAAAACGCCAGAGCGTCGGATCGCAGGACATTGATTTTGAAGAGTATCTCTTCATGCGAGGCAATCCGCGCGGGGTCCATTTCGAACGCTGGCGTCACGCCTATGGCTGCGGCAAGTGGTTCCTTGCGGCCCGCGATACAATGACGCTAGAGGTCTTCGGTACTTATTCCGCGCAGTCGAAGAAACCGCCAAAAGCCATTGAGAACGCTATAAAAAAGAAGCGACCGGATTGGAAGGGCTGGGCATGAGCACACGACTCTCATCAGGCGGCCGCCTGCTTGACCGCTCTCGCGCGGTGGATTTCACCTTTAACGGCAAGCGCCTGCGCGGTTTCGAGGGCGACACACTTGCATCGGCGCTTCTTGCGAATAATCAAACCCTGGTAGGGCGGTCGTTCAAATACCACCGCCCGCGTGGTATCGTCGCCAGCGGCGCCGAAGAGCCGAACGCACTTGTCAACCTGAGTCAGGGCGGCCGGTTCGAGCCGAATCAGCGCACGACGACAACCGAGTTGTTTCAAGGGCTTGCCGCGACCTCGCAAAACCATTGGCCGAGCCTTGAATTCGACGTCGGGGTCCTGAACAACTACGTTTCCCGGCTGTTGCCTGCCGGGTTCTACTACAAGACCTTCATGGCGCCTCGTGCCGCCTGGAAGCATGTCTTCGAGCCGATCATCCGCCACTCTGCCGGGCTTGGAAAAGCGCCCCGTGACCGCGACGCAGACCGCTATGAGCATTTCAATGTTCATGTCGACGTGCTGATCGTCGGCGGCGGTGTCGCGGGGCTGCAAGCCGCGCGTGCGGTTGGTGCGGCGGGTGCCAGCGTGCTGCTTGTCGAACAAACGGCGCATTGGGGCGGGCGGGCGCCGGTGGACGGCGCCGAGATCGACGGAAAGCCGGCCGTTGATTGGATCAACAGCGCCGTGCAAGACTTGGAAAGCATGGACAATGTTCGGCTAAGGCGTCGCTGCATGGGCGCCGGTGTCTACGACCACGGCTATGCGCTGGCCTATGAACGCATCGCGGACCACATCCCCGGAAACGACCAGCCGAGGCATCGGCTTTGGCGAATTCGCGCCCGCCAGATCGTCACCGCAACCGGCGCAATCGAGCGCCCGCTGTCTTTCGCCGGGAATGACATTCCGGGCGTCATGCTGGCCTCTGCTGTGCGCGATTACCTGACCAACTGGGGCGTTTCACCCGGCGACCGCACGGTCGTCGTGACCAACAACGACGACGCTTACCGGACAGCGATCGCGCTGAAAGAAGCGGGGCTGGATGTGCCGGTAATCCTCGACGCCCGACCCGAGGCGACCGGCGCGCTGCCAGACCGCGCCCGCGCAATCGGAATCCGCGTGGCATCGGGCAGAGGCGTGGCCACGGTCAAGGGTGGAAGAATTGTAACCGGAGTAACCGTTTGCGCACAGGCTGGCGAGGGTGCGCCGCTGGAACAGATCGACTGCGACGCCGTCGCGATGTCGGGCGGCTGGTCGCCCGTCGTGCACCTGTGGTCGCATTGTGCTGGCAAGCTGAACTGGGATCCGGCAAATGCCCATTTCCGTCCCGACCCCTACCGTGCGCCGACCAATCAATCCGGCGAGGGGTTTGTGAAAACGGCGGGAATCGCGTCAGGCGCGATGTCGACGGCAGAAGTCATGGAGGATGCCGACGCGGCAGGCAAGGCGGCGGCAAAGGCGGCCGGCTTCACGGCCAAGCGCACCGCCGCGCCCAAGGGCAATTCCGAGGTTGAACAGCCGATGGCGCCGGTCTGGGTGATGCCGCAGGGCGCGGGGATCAGGAAGCGCATGAAAATGTGGCTGGACTACCAGAACGATGTGAAGGTGTCCGACGTGCAACTTGCCGCCCGCGAGGGGTTCGAAAGTGTTGAACACGCCAAGCGCTACACCACACTGGGAATGGCGACGGATCAGGGTAAGTTAAGCAACATCAATGGCTTGGCGGTGCTTTCTCAGTCGTTGAACGCCGATATTCCGCAAGTGGGGACGACCACCTTCCGTCCGCCCTACACGCCGATCTCGATGGGATCGATCGGCGGCGAGGCACGCGGTGCGTTGTTCCAGCCGGTCCGGCAGACGCCGATCCATGACTGGCACAGCGCGAACGGTGCGTATTTCGAACCCGTAGGCCAGTGGCGTCGGCCCTACTGCTATCAGCGCACCGGTGAAAGCGTCGAGCAGGCGGTGCACCGAGAGGTGAAGAACGCCCGGCAAGCCATTGGTGTGCTGGACGCATCCACGCTTGGCAAAATCATCGTGAAGGGACCGGACGCGGGGAAATTCCTCGACATGCTCTACACCAACATGATGAGCAACCTGGCCATCGGCAAATGCCGGTACGGTTTGATGTGCAGTGAAAACGGCTTTCTCATCGACGATGGTGTGGTCGCCCGGCTGGATGACGACACCTGGCTTTGCCACACCACGACCGGCGGCGCGGAACGTATCCATGGCTGGATGGAAGACTGGCTGCAATGCGAATGGTGGGACTGGCAGGTTTACACCGCCAATGTCACCGAGCAGTTCGCGCAGATCGCAGTGGTCGGCCCGAATGCCCGAAAGCTGCTGGAAAAACTGGGCGGCATGGATGTCTCGAAACCGACATTGCCGTTCATGCAATGGGCGGATGGCACGATCGGCGGGTTTGACGCGCGGGTGTTCCGGATCTCGTTCTCGGGCGAGCTCAGCTTCGAAATTGCGGTGCCGGCAGAGCAGGGGGCCGCGTTCTGGGATGCGTTGGTCGCGGCTGGGGAAGAGTTCGGCCTGATGCCTTACGGGACCGAATGCCTGCACGTCCTGCGCGCCGAAAAGGGCTTTATCATGATCGGTGATGAAACCGACGGCACGATCATCCCGCATGATCTTGGGCTGGGTTGGGCGATCTCGAAGAAGAAAGCCGACTATCTGGGCAAGCGCGCGCAGGAACGCAGCCACATGACCGACTCTGCGCGGTGGAAGCTCGTCGGGCTGGAAACGCTGGACGGTTCGGTGATCCCGGACGGTGCTTACGCGGTTGGCGTCGGACAGAATGCCAATGGGCAGAGAAATACGATCGGCCGGGTTACATCCAGCTACTTCTCGCCAACGCTCGGCCGCGGCATCGCGATGGGACTGGTCGAACACGGACCTGACCGGATCGGTGAGACTATCGACTTTCCGACAATCGACGGCACCGGCACGGTGATCAAGGCGAAGATCGTCGATCCGGTGTTTTACGACAAGGCGGGGGAGAAGCAAGATGTCTGAGACGTTGAGCGTTCCGGGTCAAGCAAGCACGGCTGACCGCGTCACGGTTAGCCAGTCCGGCCCGCGCGGCATGATCTCGGTGCGCTGCGATCTGGGTGGGTCGAAACTGGCGGCAGCGATGTCGAAGCTGGCCGGGGTCGATATTCCCGAACCAGGGGGGATCAACCTCAAAGGTCCGAACGGCCTGGCTTGGATGTCGCCCGACGAATTGCTGGTGCTGGGCAGCTATGAAAACGCGGTAACCGACGCCGAGACGCTGCGAAAGGCGCTGCATGGCACCCACCACCTTGTCGCCAACGTGTCAGACGCCCGCGCGGTCTTTCGCCTTGAGGGTGCCTTGGTGCGCGAAGTTCTGGCCAAGCTGACACCGGCCGATGTTTCGCCTGCCGGTTTCGGTCCGGGCCAGATCCGCCGCAGCCGTCTGGCGCAGGTCGCGGGCGCGTTCTGGATGCCGGACGCCACCACTGCCGAGGTTGTCTGTTTCCGCTCGGTCGGGGTCTATATGCTCGAATTGCTGACAAATGCCGCGCGTCCGGGCGCGGAAGTTCGCTTTTTCTGAACCGGCGGAACATCTCTGGTGCGGTCCGCGTTGAGCGGCACGGGGGCTTGACGCGCGTTGCTGGCGGGCAGAGGTATAGCCCAATCAATTTCAACACCAACAGGGGGCTTACCATGGCTTTTACACTTCCCGAACTTCCCTACGCTAATGACGCGCTGGCCGGGGCCGGCATGTCGAAAGAGACGCTGGAATATCACCATGACATTCACCACAAGGCCTATGTCGACAACGGCAACAAGCTGATCGACGGTACTGAATGGGCTGGCAAGTCGGTGGAAGAGATCGTCAAGGGCACCTATAAGAAAGATGCCGTGGCGCAGAATGGCATCTTCAACAACGCCTCGCAGCATTGGAACCACAGCCAGTTCTGGGAAATGATGTGCGCCAAAAGCGGCAAGATGCCCAGTGAACTTGAATCTCGGATCAAGGATGCATTCGGGTCGGTGGACGACTTCAAGAAGAAGTTCTCGGAAGCGGGTGCTGGTCAGTTTGGGTCAGGCTGGGCCTGGCTGGTCGTCGATACCGACGGTTCGCTGAAAGTCACCAAGACCGAGAACGGCGTCAACCCGCTGTGCTTCGGACAGACTGCGCTGTTGGGCTGCGATGTGTGGGAACACTCCTACTACATCGACTTCCGCAACAAGCGCCCCGCCTATCTGGAAAATTTCCTGAACAAGCTGGTAAATTGGGACAACGTGGCAGAACGGTTGTCCAAAGCCTGACGCATTCAGCATGATCCAAGACCCGATCACCCGCCGTTGCTGACGGCGGGTTTTCTTTGTCTGGTGACACCGCCCAAAGCTGCCGCACGGAACTTCGACCGGTTGCTGCGGGTTGGTTCGGTGAAGCGGTCGATGGGGACAGAAGCCAAGGGAGGAACCAAAGATGACGAAATTCAGCCACGGCACGCATGTTCTGGTGACAGACAGCGAAAAGGCGCTGTTTCTGGTGAACGACGGCGATGGAGATTACCCCAACCTGACGGTCGAGCGTAAAAAGACCCAAGACAATCCGTCGAACCGCGAACAGTCGGCCAATCGGCCGGGACGGGTCAGCAACAGCGTCGGTGCTCATCGTTCGGCGATGGATGACACCGACTGGCACCAACTGGCCAAGGACCGGTTTGCAGCGGATTTGGGCGATATCCTTTATGAACGCGTCCACGACGGCAAAATCGACCGGCTGATCATCGTGGCCTCACCGCATGTTCTGGGCGAATTGCGCGCCCATCTGCACCAAGAGGTGACTGACGTCATCGTTGCAGAGATCAACAAGACTTTGACCAATCATCCACTCGACGAGATCGAGCGGCTTGTGTTGTCAGAGCTCAAGGGAAACGGACGCTAACTGGCCGAGGATTTCGACAGCGCTGTCAGCAGCTCGTCGACATCGGCGACAGTCGTGATGAAATCGCGCAGACTGGGATCGGCAAAGCCCTCGGCGATGACATGGTCGATCAGCCCTTTCAGCGGATCCCAGTAGCCTTCGGTATTCAACAGCAGGATCGGTTTGCGGTGCAGGCCCAGTTGTCGCCAGGTCAGCACTTCGAAGAACTCGTCCAATGAACCTGCGCCGCCGGGAAGCACGACGATGGCATCAGAATTCATGAACATGACTTTCTTCCGCTCGTGCATGTTTTCGGTCACGATGAAGCGGCCAAGGTCGCGCTTGCCAACCTCGTGCTGCAGAAGGTGAATCGGGATCACGCCGAAGGTTTCTGCGCCGGCCTCCTGCGCTGCGCGCGCGACGGTGCCCATCAGCCCGATGTCGCCGGCACCGTAAACCAGCCGCCAGCCGGCGTCGGCGATCGCGGTGCCCAGTTTCTGCGCCGCTTCGCTGTAGGCTGGCCGTGTGCCCTGGCGCGAGCCACAATAGACACAGATCGATCTTGAAAACACTGCCATCCGCGCCCCTTCGCCGTTCTCTTTTGACCCCTGATAGCGGGATTGCTATGGTCGCTCAAGCGCAGGCCCGGACGGCCCGCGCAATAAGGATCTGGGGATGAAGTTCTGGTCCAATATGGGGACAAGCGGACGCGCGGCGTCCGGGATCGCGGTTGCGGCCATCGTTGTGCTGCTTGCATTCCTTACGTTTGATCGGAACCGTCAGGACCTGCCCGAGGTCGCCCCGTCGACTTCCGTGACCGGGATTGCGCCGGATGCCACCGTCGAACCCGGCGATCCTCCACAGGCCACGACAGCCATCCCTGCAGAAGACCCCGAAAAGGCCCCGGACGATGCCACGGACGAGGCGCAGGCAGGCACCGAGGCGGCCGACACCAACCTTTCATCTGCACCGACAGGCGCGCCCGCAGACCCAGGCCCGCTGCCAGACACCGGTGCAACGCCGCCCAGTTTCGACATCGTTCGCGTCGATCCAGACGGCAATATGCTGATCGCGGGACGCGCGGCGCCGTCAAGCTCGGTCGAGATCATTCTGGATGGTCGCGTGATCGAAACGGCAAAGACGGATGCCGGCGGCGAATTCACGTCGCTTCTGACGCTTGATCCGGCCGACGCGCCGCGGGTGTTGCGGCTGAGCACCGGCGACAGCGACGGGGCAGACATGGCTTCTGCCGAAAACGTCATCATCGCGCCGTTTGCGGTCGCTGAAGCTGTTCCCGCAGTGCCGCAGCCCACGACGCCCGACGCGGCAACGGTTGCATCGGCAGAGCCGCAGGACGCGACGGTGACTGTCGGATCGCAGACAAATGCGGCAGTTTCGGACGGCACCGCACTGCCGGAACCCGATGTGGCCACCGCTGCCACGACACCGCTCGCGCCGACGGTGCTTCTGGCGACCGAAGAGGGCATCGACGTGCTGCAACCGGGGGGTGCTCCGCCAGAGTTTCTGGCGGAAATCGCGCTGGACTCGATCAGCTATGATCCCGGCGGCGAGGTCACTCTGTCGGGGCGCGGAACGGGTGAAGGCTATGTCCGGGTCTACCTGGACAACAAGCCGATCCAAACCCAGCAGATCGAGGACTCGGGCCGCTGGCGCGCACCGCTGCCCGAGGTTGCGACCGGCATCTATACGCTGCGGATTGATGAGGTGAATGCCGAAGGCGTGGTCGTCTCGCGGGTCGAGACGCCGTTCAAGCGCGAAGAACCGACCGCGCTGGCCGCGCTGAATTCTGGTTCCGCGCCCACGTCGGGGATCAATCTGTCGCTTGTCACGGTGCAGCCGGGAAACACGCTTTGGGGCATTGCCAGCCGGAATTACGGTGAGGGCATTCTTTATGTCCGGGTTTTCGAGGCCAACCGCGACCGGATCCGCGACCCCGATCTGATCTATCCCGGTCAGGTCTTCGAGGTGCCGCAATAAGCGGGCTGGCAAATGTCGCTGCCTGCCCCTAATTATGCCCTTCAGCCATTCGCGAAGGGGGCAGGGTGACCGACACAATAGAGCTTGATCTGCCGCCGACGCCGAAGCGCGAGTCAGGCAACATGCGGACCGTCCGCAAGGTCATGCCCTATCTCTGGCCCGACGATCAGCCTTGGGTCAAACGCCGTGTGGTGATCTCGCTGCTGTTGTTGCTGGTGGCCAAGCTGATCGCGGTCGGCACCCCGTTTTTCTACAAGGCCGCCGTGGATACGCTGGCCGGAGACGTCACGAAAGCCGATATGATGCTGGGCCTTGGCGCTGTCGGGCTGACGGTGGCCTACGGCTTGGCGCGCCTGATGAACGTCGGGTTTCAACAGTTGCGCGACGCGGTGTTCGCACAAGTCGGCCAGCGCGCGCTGCGGATGCTGGCGCTCGAGACATTCCAGCACATCCACCGGCTGTCGATGCGCTACCACATCACCCGCAAGACCGGCGGTCTGAGCCGGATCATCGAGCGCGGCGTCAAGGGCGTCGATTTCCTACTGCGCTTCCTGCTGTTCAGCATCGGGCCGCTGGTGCTCGAGCTTCTGATGATCGCGGTCGTGCTCTTTTTCATGTTCGACGTCTGGTATCTGGTTGTCGTGGTCGTGACCATCGCGGCCTACGTCTGGTTCACTTTCGCAATCACCGAATGGCGGGTGAAGATCCGCAAGGAGATGAACGATCAGGACACAGACGCCAACCAGAAGGCGATCGACAGCCTGCTCAATTTCGAAACCGTCAAGTATTTCGGCGCCGAGAATCGCGAGGCCCACCGCTATGACGGCGCGATGGAGCGTTATGTCGATGCCGCGCTGAAGACCAACTATTCGCTGGCGTTCCTCAATTTCGGCCAGTCGCTGTTCATCACGGCAGGGCTGATCGTGGTGATGGTGATGGCCGCGATCGGGGTCGGCAACGGCCAGTTGACGGTGGGCGATTTCGTGATGGTCAACGCCTACATGATCCAGATCACCATGCCGCTGAACTTTCTGGGCACGGTCTACCGCGAGATACGGCAGGCGCTGATCGACATGGCCGATATGTTCGACCTGCTGGAACAGCCCGCCGAAGTTCTCGACCGGCCCGACGCCAAGGCGCTGAAGGTCAATGGCGGTGAGATTGTGCTCGACGACGTGTTCTTCGGTTACGACCCGGAACGTGCTATCCTCAAGGGCGTCAGCCTGACGGTTCCGGCCGGCAAGACCGTCGCCATTGTCGGGCCTTCGGGGTCCGGCAAATCCACGATCGGCCGGTTGCTGTTTCGGTTTTATGATGTGACCGGTGGCGCGCTGCTGATTGACGGACAGGATGTGCGGGACGTGACACAGGATAGCCTGCACGCCAAGATCGGCGTCGTGCCGCAGGACACCGTGCTGTTCAACGACAGTGTGATCTACAACATCGCCTATGGCCGGCCCGATGCCAGCCGCGCCGAGATCGAGGCGGCGGCAAAGGCTGCGAAAATCCACGATTTCATCGTCAGCCTGCCCGACGGCTATGAAACCAAGGTCGGCGAGCGCGGCTTGAAATTGTCAGGCGGCGAAAAGCAGCGCGTCGGGATCGCGCGGACATTGCTGAAGAACCCGCCGATCCTGCTGTTGGACGAAGCGACCAGCGCATTGGACAGCCAGACCGAACGCGACATTCAGGACAGTCTGCGCGAGATGTCGCAGGGCCGCACCGTCATCACCATCGCGCACCGTCTTTCGACAATCGCCGATGCCGATCAGATCGTCGTGCTCGACAATGGCGTGATCGTCGAGCGGGGCCGCCATGAGCCACTTCTCGCCAAGGGCGGGCGATACGCCGCCATGTGGCAGCGGCAAGCCAGCGAAGAGGAAGAAGCCGCCTGAATCAGCCTTGACCATCCGTCAAAGCGGCGCAAAAGATGACCTGCACTGGGTAATTGGTGGAGGTATCAAATGGCCTATATCGACGGATTTCTTCTTGCGGTTCCTGATGCCAAGAAGGACGATTACAAGGCTCTGTCACTGAAAGTCTGGCCTATCATGAAGGACTTCGGCGCGATCGCGATGCGAGAATGCTGGGGCGATGACGTGCCGGACGGCAAGGTTACATCCTTCCCGATGGCCGTGAAGAAAGAGGACGACGAAACAGTCGTGTTCTCGTGGATCGAATGGCCCGACAAAGCCACCCGCGACGCCGGCAATGCGAAGATGATGGATGATCCCCGCATGAAGGAATTCGGTTCCAAGAACATGCCGTTCGATGGCAAGCGGATGATTTTCGGCGGGTTCGCGGAATTGGTGAGGAACTGAACGGTCGATCCTGCCTATTCGGCAGCACGCAGCGGCGAGTCTTTGCGACCTCTTTGCTTTCGGCTCGGTTTGTCAGCGTCGGCATCACCTTGGGACACGTCGCGCACCGGCTCGGCGGTCGCATCAGCCAGATCGACCCGGTTCCTGAGTGTATAAGGCGCATGGGACGGCGCGGTTTCCACGTCCCACAAGATCTCGGGCGATGTCGTCCGGCCCGCCGCACGGTCCAGCGCCAGGTCGCGTGCTTCGCGGCTGCCGCTGCCATGCGAGAATGCGCGCAGCACCGTGAACGACCGGTACGCACCTGCGCCCAGCCAGACCCGCAGCGCCAGCATCGCCGGGGTGAGGATCAGCGTCAGCATCGTAGCGATACCCAGCCCGAAGACGACCGCAGTCGCCAGCTGCTTCCAGAACGCGGCGGTCGGACTGTCGATGCTGTAGCCGCCGCCGATGAAATCAAGCGACAGGCCGAACATCATCGGCGACAGACCGGCCATGGTGGTGATCGTGGTCAACAGAACCGGCCGCAGTCGTTCCTCGGCGGTGCGGACAATTGCCTGCAGCCGCGGCATGTATTGCGAGTACTCCTGGTAGGTGTCGATCAGCACGATATTGTTGTTCACCACGATCCCCGCCAGCGCGACGATCCCGGTGCCGGTCATGATGATGCCAAATGTCTGGCCCATGACCAGCATGCCGACCAGGACTCCGGTAGTGGACAGAACCACCGCCAAAAGCACCAGCACGGCGTTGTAGAAACTGTTGAACTGGGCCAGCAGGATCACGAACATCAGGCCGAGTGCGCCAAGGAATGCCGACATCAGGAAGGCTTGCGATTCCTGTTCGTCTTCCTGATCGCCGGTCCATTCCCAACTGATGCCAGCGGGCAGATCGGCGCTTGACTGCAACCACTCAGTCAGCAACGCGATCCGTTCGTTGGGGTTGATGATCTGGCCGTCTTCGTTGGTCTGATCGGCTTCGACGCCCGCCTTGACATCGA
>JBBKVT010000007.1:0-26686 GCA_037968535.1 Paracoccaceae bacterium | reverse complement strand
TGAAAGCGGTAGCAGCAGGAATGAACCCGATGGATCTCAAACGCGGGATCGACAAGGCGGTTGCGGTTGTTGTGGCCGAGGTTAAAGCCATGTCCCGCCCAGTGGGTGATACGACCGAGGTGGTCAGGATCGGCACGATTTCAGCCAACGGCGAAGCGGCGTGACCATGAAGACTGTCTCAGATCGACTTGGTGCGATGAAAAGATGCCAACCCAATTGGCCCAGATTGTCCCAATTCATTCCAGAGATTTTGGGGAATATTCGGGGAGCCGTATGGTGAATTTATTCTAAACGTTTGTTTTAAAAAGTCATCATGTATAAAATGGTGCGGTCGAGAAGACTCGAACTTCCACGGGTGTTACCCCACAGCGACCTCAACGCTGCGCGTCTACCAATTCCGCCACGACCGCACGTCAGGGCTTGGTGACGCGCTACATAGCGAAGCGATTCCGGGATGTGAAGCGGAATTTCTCGCCCGTCTGCCCGCGAAATTGCCCCGCGCCGCGTCCGGCCGCGCGGGGATCTTCGCTATTGCTCGACCGCAAAAACCGGCAGTGGTTTCGCCTCGTTTGCTGGTGCTGCTCCGGCATCCAGCGGCGCAGAGCCCGTCAGGGAAAACGCCGCCTTTCGGATCAGATCGCTCCGCTCGGGCTGGCCCGGCGCGAATACGGCCTCTGACCCGCCTGCTGCGGCATCCAGTCCCATCTGGTACCAAGCCAGCGCCAGATCGGGTCGGCGACTGGCACCGAAGCCTTGCGACAGGTGATGCCCCATCAACTCGCCGTAGGCGCCTTCCCCCAGCACAGCAAGAAGCAATGCTGAACCGATCGCCACATCCAGATTGTCAGTCCGATAACCCACCGAAAGACAGATTTTCGCAGTCCCTGAAAGTTGCGCCGGAGACATCCCGCTTTGCAGAACGAACCCACCGACATCCTTCAGTACCTCATCCCGCGATTTCAGCGACAGTGCCGCGACGTGATCCTTCATCGCCGGACCGAACCCCTCGCACTGCTGGGCAATCTGTTGCGGCGTGAAACCCTGAACCTTGCCGACTAACTCTTCGCCCTTGGCAATCGCATAGGTCCGTGCCAGGCAGAACTGCTCGTCCAGCGCGAAACCGGCGTCCTGCATCGAGGCCAAAGTGGTAAAGCCGCCATTGCTGTTTGTCAGCAGGCTGACCGTGTTGCAATGCGAGGCCAAAGAGACCTGTGCGCCACCGCCCATGAAATTGGGCAGGGCCGATTCAGCTGCGGCCTCGGAGACGAGCGGGGCGACATTCTCTGGTTCCGGGGCCACGACAACAACGGTCGGAGCGGCGGGCTGAACCTGCGGTATCGCGACGCCTGCCAGTTCGTTGCGATAGGTCGTCAGTAGTCCTTTTGGTCCCATCGGATCAGCCGCGATCTGCTGGTTCGTAACCGGTCCGCCAGCCAGCGCCCGCCGATAAGAGGTCAGCAGGAAGTCTTTTTCGTACTGGGTGAGCTGGCCCGTTGAAGGATAACCCATGTGGATCTGATACGAGGCGATGGCCTGCTGCGAGTTTCGGCCCAGCACGCCATCGGGGGTGCCCGCAGGAAAGCCGAAGTAATTCAGCGCAATCTGGGTTTCGCGCCGCTCTGCGCGTTCGGCACTCGAGACTCCGGTCGAACGATAGACCGTTTTCGTGCGCGCGGTCTGCCGGTTCTTGTTGGCCTCGTTTACGATCACGCCGCCGATGACGCCGCCGACAATACCACCCAACAGATCGCCTCCGTCTGCTGCGGCACGGGTGATTGGCGTTACAGCCAAGCCCACTACCAGGCAGATCCTTGTCATTTGCTTCGAAATCATGGCATCCCTCCCACTGACTGATCCGGCAAAATACCCACACAGACTATCATGCGAGCCGCGATTTCGAAAATCTTTTCAGATGTGGGCGCGATCGGGCAGCAGAGGAGATCGCTATGAGCGGCCTGGAATGGCGCGTCAGCGACGGGTTGACCGGCTATGATGATGCCGTCGCGCTGATGGAGTGCCGCGCCGCGGGCATTGCCGCGGGCGGCGCGGCAGAATTGGTCTGGCTGGTTGAACATCCGCCGCTCTACACCGCTGGAACAAGTGCCGATCCGGCTGATCTGACCGATCCCAACCGCTTTCCGGTCCATACCACCAAGCGCGGCGGCCAATACACATATCACGGACCTGGGCAGCGTGTCGCCTACGCGATGCTGGATCTCAATCGACGCGGGCGCGATGTACGCAAGTTTGTCTGCAACCTCGAAAATTGGGTGATCGGGGCGCTGGCAGAGTTCAACGTGACAGGTCACCACAGGGCCGGCCGGGTCGGCGTTTGGGTCAGCAGACCCGACAAGCCCCTGTTGCCGGACGGGACCGGGCGGGACGACAAGATCGCAGCTATCGGAGTGCGGTTGCGCAAGTGGGTCAGCTTTCACGGGGTTTCGATCAACGTCGACCCCGATTTGACTCACTACGACGGCATCGTGCCTTGCGGCATCTCCGGACATGGCGTGACCAGCCTTGTGGATCTGGGATTGGCTGTCACAATGGCGGATGTCGATCTGGCGCTGCGGCGCAGCTTCGATCGGACGTTCCTGACTGAGGCTTAAGATCGAAGACCATCTCCGCGTTAGCTCTTGCGCCGAAGCCGACGAAACCGCCAAAATGTTGCTGAGGCGTGATCGATGCGATCGCTGCGACAAATGCCACTTCGAAATCCGCAGTAACCACACTATCCTTTCGTAAGACCTGAACCCAACACAAGGAACTGCCATGAAACATCTCCTCTTTGCCGTCGCAGCACTGACACTTGCCGTCCCTGCCTTTGCCGAGGGCGACGCGGCCGCCGGTGAAAACGATTTCAAGAAGTGCAAGTCCTGCCACCTGATCGCCAGCGCAGACGAGGTGATCGTGAAGGGTGGCAAGAGCGGCCCGAACCTTTACGGAGTGGTTGGCCGTCCTGCTGCAAGTGTCGAGGATTTCAAATACGGCGCGTCGATCATCGCGGCCGGAGAGGCTGGGTTGGTGTGGGACCAGGAAAATCTGGTGACCTACCTTGCTGATCCGACTGCCTTCTTGAAGGAAGCGACCGGCGATTCCTCTGCCAAGTCGAAGATGACGTTCAGGCTGAAGGACGGCGAGGATGTTGCCGCCTATCTGGCCAGCCTGTCGCCCGACTCTGACGCGATGGACGACGATTCCGGCGGCTCTGACGAAGATTCCGGTGACTCTGACGAAGAAAACGACAGCTAAGCAAGCCTGCGGCATAACGGAGTGTTGAGCCGTCCCGTTTCATCGGCTAAACGGGGCGGGACAGTCAGGCGGAAACTCGCCTTGCAGGGACGTTTCAGGAGAAGACCAGATGGCAGATGCAGCCGCACACGGCCATGAACATCACGACGAGAGAAGTTTCTTCACGCGTTGGTTCATGTCGACGAACCACAAGGACATCGGTATCCTTTACCTCTTCACCGGCGGGTTCGTCGGTTTCATCGCAGTAGCCTTTACGGTCTACATGCGTATGGAACTGATGTATCCCGGTGTGCAGTATATGTGCCTTGAAGGTGCGCGCTTTCTGCCCGCGGCTGTGGATGAATGTACTCCGAACGGACATCTGTGGAACGTGCTGATCACCGGCCACGGCATCCTTATGATGTTCTTTGTGGTCATTCCGGCGTTGTTCGGTGGTTTCGGCAACTACTTCATGCCACTGCATATCGGCGCGCCGGACATGGCGTTCCCGCGGATGAACAACCTCTCGTACTGGATGTATGTTGCGGGCACGTCGCTTGCCATCGCCTCGGTCTTCTCCCCCGGCGGCAATGGCCAGCTCGGATCGGGCGTTGGCTGGGTGCTTTACCCGCCCTTGTCGGTGCGTGAAGGTGGCATGTCGATGGATCTCGCGATCTTCGCCGTGCACCTCTCGGGTGCCTCTTCGATCCTCGGTGCAATCAACATGATCACCACATTCCTGAACATGCGTGCCCCTGGCATGACACTGTTCAAGGTGCCACTGTTCGCCTGGTCGATCTTCGTGACCGCCTGGCTGATCCTGCTGGCCTTGCCGGTTCTGGCGGGTGCAATCACCATGCTGCTGACCGACCGCAACTTCGGCACGACATTCTTTGATCCGGCCGGCTGCGGCGATCCGTTCCTCTACCAGCACATCCTGTGGTTCTTCGGTCACCCAGAGGTCTACATCGTGATTCTGCCGGGCTTCGGCATCATCAGCCACGTCATTGCGACGTTCTCTAAAAAGCCGGTATTCGGCTACCTGCCGATGGTCTGGGCGCTGATCGGGATCGGCGCGCTTGGCTTCGTCGTCTGGGCGCACCACATGTACACCGTCGGGTTGAGCCTGTCACAACAGAGCTATTTCATGCTCGCCACGATGGTGATCGCGGTGCCGACCGGCATCAAGATTTTCAGCTGGATCGCGACAATGTGGAAAGGCTCGGTCGAATTCGCGACGCCGATGCTTTGGGCGTTCGGGTTCCTGTTCCTGTTCACGTTGGGGGGCGTGACCGGCATTGTGTTGTCGCAAGCCGCAATCGACCGGGCCTACCACGACACCTATTACGTCGTTGCGCACTTCCACTACGTGATGTCGATCGGTGCCGCCTTCTGCATCTTTGCGGGGATTTATTACTGGATCGGCAAGATGTCGGGCCGTCAATATCCAGAATGGGCGGGCAAGCTGCACTTCTGGATGTTCTTCATTGGCACCAACCTGACCTTCTTCCCGCAGCACTTTCTGGGTCGTCAGGGCATGCCGCGCCGATACATCGACTATCCCGAGGCTTTCGCTTACTGGAACTGGTGGTCGTCGCTCGGGGCATTCCTGTCCTTCGCCTCGTTCCTGTTCTTCATCGGTATCGTGTTTTACACGCTCCGCTACGGCAAGCGGATCACGGTGAACAACTACTGGAATGAGCACGCCGACACCTTGGAATGGACCCTACCCTCGCCGCCGCCCGAACACACGTTCGAAACCCTGCCCAAGCAATCCGATTGGGACCACGGCCACGCACACTAAGGGTCGTGAATGCCCTATGAATGGGAAGATCTGACTCACGGGGCCCCGGTGAAGACCGGGGCCTTTTGCTATGCCGACGACGATGCCCCGGCTCTGCGCATCACTCTGTGGCCGCACCGGTCGCTGCCGCGTCGGGGGTTCGTCGCGTTTATCGCGATCACCTTCGCGATGCTGATGATCCCTCTGCTGGGGCTCTTGGGCACGCTTGCGCTCTGGGGACTGCTACCGTTCCTTCTGGGGGCGCTTGCGTTGATGTGGTATTTCCTCGAGCGGAGCTACAAGGACGCTGCGCTGACGGAGGTGTTGAGCCTCTGGAACGACCGGATCGAACTGGTGCGCCGCAACCCGCGCGGCCCGTTGCAGGATTGGCAGGCGAACCCGCATTGGGTGCGTCTGACCTTGCGCGCTGAAGGCGGCCCGGTCGAGAGCTACCTGACGTTGAAGGGCAATGGCCGCGAGGTGGAGCTGGGCGCGTTCCTGTCGCCCGAAGAACGTGTCGCACTGCATGATCGACTGAGGCTCGCGCTGGCGCGGGTTTGATTGGCCGGGTCAAGTTCGCCCCAAAACGGGTCGAGTATGATCTGAGTCATCGTCCGAAGTTGCTCGACGCGACACTTTCGGGGTGTTCCACATAAAAGGCCACCATGAGAATCGCGGCACTCCATTCGACGGACGACCCGATGCCGTTCCGCGCTCTTGGACCGTTCTTCCTGCTGACATTCGCACTGGCTTGGGGCATCTTCGCAGTCTTTATCTTTTTGCCCGAAGTCGCCGCGCGTTTCGGCGAAGTCAGCGGCTCTCATCCGCTGTTCATCCTTGCCGTTTATGCGCCGGCTCTTTCAGCTTTCATTCTGGTTGCGGCGCATGGCGGTTTGGCGGGGCTCGGCGGATTTCTATCTCGGCTATTGCTCTGGCGTGCGCCGTTTTGGTGGTATGCGTTTCTTATCCTCGCCATCCCGTTGATCTACTTCTTGGGCTCTGCGGTCAAAGGCAACCTGCTGACAGGGGGCTTCACGTCCTTCACTTGGCCGCAGCTTGTCTCAGCGATAGCGTTCATGCTCGTCCTGGGCACGGTCGAGGAATTTGGCTGGCGCGGCGTCGCCCTGCCCCTGTTGCAGCGCCGACTTGCCCCAATTTGGGCGGGACTGGTCCTCGGCCTGATCTGGGGCGTCTGGCACCTGCCTGCCTTCTTCCTCGGCGGCACCCCACAAAGTGCCTGGGACTTCACGCCGTTCCTGATCGGCTCGGTTGCGGTCAGTGTCATCCTGACGCCGTTCTTCAACGCCGCGAAAGGCAGCATCCTGCTGGCCGCACTCTATCATTTTCAGTTGAACAATCCCCTTTGGCCCGACGCCCAACCCTATGACACGATCTTCTTCGTGGTGACCGCCGTCGCCGTTGTCTGGCTCAATCGTGCAACGATGTTCAACAGCACGGACGCCATAACCAAGGTCATCCGCTAGCATTGCGTCGCACCCTGACCAAGTCCTGATGTGCGCGCCTGATCATTGCAGTGGACAGAACCGCCGCCACATGATGATTATCGCCTGGATGTTGACCCGACCGATAACCCCTTACTGGATCACTGCGTTCCTGATCGTCGCGACCGCAGCCGTGCTGCTTTGGTTCGGCAGGGTGCCGATCTGCACTTGCGGCTACGTCAAGCTTTGGCACGGCGAGACGATGAGTAGCGAGAATTCCCAGCACCTGATGGACTGGTATACCCCTTCGCACCTGTTGCATGGCTTGCTGTTCTACGGCGCACTTTGGTTGGTCGCCCGTCGACTTTCCGTCGGGTGGCGGTTGGTGATTGCCATTTTAGTCGAATGCGCCTGGGAGATTCTGGAAAACACCGACCGGGTGATCGAACGCTACCGCGAAGTGACAATCTCGCTGGATTATTACGGTGACAGTGTCATCAACTCGGTCTTCGATATTTTGGCGATGGTGCTGGGCTTTTGGCTGGCGCAGCGGATCCCGGTTTTGGCCAGCGTCGCGTTGATCATCGGCTTCGAAGTCTTGACCGCTATCGTAATTCGGGACGGACTGGCCCTGAACATCCTCATGCTGCTTTTCCCACTCGACATTATCCGCGAATGGCAATCCGCTGGCTGATCGAACCCCGACAAGTCGGTTGCAGTCTGAACTGTCTCGACGCTAAGTGAATCTCACAGACCAAACGAACTGGAATGAGCGCATGAAAGTCGTCGTGATGGGCGCGGGCGTCATTGGCGTCACCACCGCCTACTACCTGGCCCGCCAAGGCGCAGAGGTCACCGTTCTTGACCGTCAGGCCGGGCCGGGGCTGGAGACGAGTTATGCCAACGCTGGCGAGCTTTCATACGGGATGACATCGCCCTGGGCCGCCCCAGGCGTCCCGATGAAGGCCGTGAAATGGCTGTTCATGAAGCGACGCCCATTGTTCATATGGCCTTTGATCAGCCCCACGATGTGGAAATGGGGCGCGCAGATGGTGATGAACTGCAACGAGAATAGCTATGCAATCAACAAGTCCCGCATGGTCCGTGTTTCGAACTACAGCCGGGACTGTCTGCCGGACCTGATTGCCGAAACGGGGATTGAGTACGATGGCAGGGAACAGGGCACGTTGCAGCTGTTTCGCACCGAAAAGCAACTCAAAGGGTCAAAGGCCGACCAACAGATCCTCGCTGAATTTGACTCGCCCTACGAGGTGCTGGACCGTGACGGCTGCATTGCCGTCGAACCGGCATTGGCCGAAGTGCGCAACAAGTTCGTCGGGGGTCTTCGCCTTCTGGCCGACCGCACCGGCGACTGCCGGATGTTCACGATGGCGCTTGCTGACAAGGCCGCAGAGCTTGGCGTCGAGTTCCAGTACGGCCAGTCGATCCGGCGCATCGCGGTCGAGGATAGCAAGGTGGTCGGCGTTGATACCGAAATGGCCGGACGGATCACCGGTGACACCTACGTCTGCGCGCTTGGTAGCTTTGCGCCGATGGTTCTGCGCCCGATAGGGATCAGGCTGCCGGTCTATCCGGTCAAAGGTTATTCGGTCACCCTGCCGGTTACCGACGATGCCTATGCGCCCCAGTCCACGATCATGGACGAGACTCACAAGGTTGCCATCACCCGCCTTGGCGACCGCATCCGTGTTGCCGGCACGGCCGAAATCGCCGGTTATAGTGGGCGCCTCGGACCCCATGCCACCGACACCGTGCGGCATGTCATCAGCGATCTCTTTCCCAAGGGCGGCGACATTAGCAAGGCCGAAGGCTGGACTGGCTTGCGTCCGATGACGCCTGACGGCACGCCGGTCATGGGGGCTTCGCGCTATGACAATCTTTACCTCAACACGGGCCACGGCACCCTTGGCTGGACGATGGCCTGCGGATCGGGCCGCGCGGTCGCCGATCTGGTCACTGGCAAGACCCCCGAGATTTCATTCGACGGCCTGACGGCGGGACGCTACGACAAGTAACGGATGTAGGCGATCGCGTTCTCGGCGCCGCCCAGGGGCCACCAGATTGCCGCTCGACCGCCCTCGATAATCCCGCCTAACCCAGTCGGTCCTTGATCACCGGGCCGACCGAACCGAAATCCATCTGGCCCGTGTACTTGGCTTTCAGGCTACCCATGACCTTGCCCATGTCACGGATCGACTTTGCGTCGGTTTCAGAGATCGCCGAATTGATCGCGGCCTCGACCTCATCGTCGTTCAACTGGCGAGGCAGAAATTCTTCGATAACCCGAATTTCCGCCAATTCCTTCTCGGCGAGTTCAAGACGACCACCCTCTTCGTAGGCGCGCGCACTTTCGTGACGCTGCTTGACCATCTTGCCCAGAATCTTGAGTACCTCGGCATCATCGACTCCGGCATCGCCGCCCTCGCCCCGCAAGGCGATGTCGCGGTCCTTTATGGCGGCGTTGATCAGACGCAGAGTAGACAGACGATCCACCTCTTTCGCCTTCATCGCAGATTTCAGAGCTTCATAGATGCGGCTGCGCAAATCCATCGGCCATCCTATCCCAGGGTTTTCCGAAGCCCGAACATATCCCGACCGGTTAGCGCTGACAACAAGTGTTTTTTCACCTAACCATTTGAAATCGTTACGTAAGGCAAAAATCTCGGTGACCTTGACCCGCCCCCCGGCTTTCCCTAGGTTCCGTCCAATTTGGTCACCGGAGAGTCGCATCATGCCCGCAGCCGCAACGGAAAAGCCGACCGCCTGTCTGGCGCTGGCGGATGGTACGCTCTTTTATGGCAAAGGGTTCGGCGCAACTGGACAGGCGGTGGCCGAACTCTGCTTCAACACCGCGATGTCCGGCTATCAGGAGATCATGACCGATCCGTCCTACGCCGGTCAGATCGTGACGTTCACGTTTCCACATATCGGCAATGTCGGCGTCAACCCCGATGACGACGAAACCGCCGATCCAGTCGCCGCCGGGATGGTGGTGAAGTGGGATCCCACTGAACCAAGCAATTGGCGGGCAACGGAAAATCTGGCAACTTGGCTGGCGCGGCGCGGACGCGTCGGCATCGGCGGGCTCGACACGCGGCGCCTGACCCGCGCCATTCGACAGCAGGGTGCGCCCCATGTCGCGCTGAGCCACGATGCCGATGGTCGTTTTGACATCGAGGCACTCGTCGCGGCCGCGCGCGGATTTCCCGGGCTGGTCGGACTCGATCTTGCCAAAGACGTGACCTGCGCCCAATCCTACAACTGGGATCAGATGAAATGGGCCTGGCCTGACGGCTATACCCGTCGCGCCGGAAAAGGCCACAAGGTCGTAGCGCTCGACTATGGTGCCAAACGCAACATCCTGCGTTGCCTCGCGTCCGCAGGTTGTGACGTGACCGTGCTGCCGGCAACTGCGACCGCAGATGAAGTGCTGGCCCACGATCCTGCAGGTGTTTTCTTGTCGAACGGTCCAGGCGATCCGGCGGCGACGGGCGCGTATGCGGTGCCTATGATCCGCGAAGTGCTTGTTCGAACCGATTTGCCGGTTTTCGGCATTTGCCTCGGCCACCAGATGCTGGCATTGGCGCTTGGCGCCAAGACCATCAAGATGAACCACGGCCATCACGGCGCAAACCACCCGGTCAAGGATCTGCAAACCGGCAAGGTCGAGATTACTTCGATGAACCACGGCTTCACGGTTGACAGCCAGACTCTGCCCGAGGACGTCCTCGAAACCCATGTCAGCTTGTTCGATGGTTCGAACTGTGGCATCCGCATGGCCAAGCGTCCGGTCTTTTCGGTGCAATACCACCCCGAGGCCAGCCCGGGACCGCAAGACAGCTACTATTTGTTCGAACGTTTCGTGGAAGCCATTGAAAAACAGTCCTGATTTGGCTCTGGGTTAACTGCCTGTTAACTCAGCCCCGGGATGGTTGCGCTGATCTAATTCAACCGGCCGGCCAATGAACACACGCACCAATCCCGATCTGCTTTTCCCGCTGCCGGTGGTGCCGCTGCTTTTGACGACGGCGGGGCAGACCAGATCGCTTGGCCAGATACTGACCGAAATCGGAGAACTGTCACCGGGGGATCTGGTGAAAGCCGGCGCACTGGCGGTGCGAGAGGATGCGCGGTTCGGCGATATCCTTCTTGCTCACGATATGGTCACTGACTCCGGGCTCTGCCAAGGTCTTGCCATCCAGTTCGGCTGCCAGATTGCGGATTTCGACACCGTGCCACCGGACGCCCGCCTGATCGACAGAGTTGGCCCCGATCGGTGTCTCCGCGACGGTTTCGTGCCGTGGAAACGCGCCGGTGCTGCCCTCATCATCGCCACAAGCCGCCCCGAGGATTTCGCCCGGATCCGCGATTCTCTGCCCCCCGACATTGGACATGTGATGCTGGCGGTCGCGCCCGAGCGGACGATTCAGACAGCGCTGTTGAGAACTCGACAGAGGCGGCTGGCAGTTCGCGCGGAATGCCGCGTCGATCCGCGTGAAAGCTGCCGTGACTGGCACAGGGCGACAATGGCAAGATACGTAGCTTCGGTAGCCATATTACTTGCGACCGGTCTGATCCTTTCGCCACAGATGACGATCCTCCTGCTCGCACTCTGGGCGATCGCGGCGCTGATCGTGAACACCGGCCTGAAAGCAGCGGCATTGCTTGCGACGCTGCAGACCGATCGCCGCACTGAACCAGTCTTCGTCTCTTGGCGCCAACGCGGCAAAGCCCGGCGCCTGCCGACAGTGTCGATCATGGTTCCTCTGTTTCGCGAACGCGAAATCGCGGGTCGGCTGATCTTACGGCTCTCGCGTCTGACCTATCCCAAGGAGCTCCTCGATATATGTCTGGTCGTCGAAGAGGATGACGCGGTTACCCAGGCGGCACTTCATTCCGCCCGGCTGCCACGCTGGATGCGGTTGGTCGTTGTGCCCCGCGGCCTGCTAAAGACCAAGCCGCGTGCTCTGAACTACGCGCTGGACTTCTGCCGAGGGTCGATCGTCGGCGTGTACGATGCAGAGGACGCGCCCGAGCCGGATCAAATCCACAAGATCGTTCGACGCTTTCACGACAGCGGGCCGGATCTGGCCTGTATCCAGGGCAAGCTCGATTTTTACAATCCTCGCGCGAACTGGCTATCGCGCTGCTTTACGATCGAGTACGCGACGTGGTTTCGGACGGTTCTGCCGGGTCTCGAACGACTTGGCTTCGTCGTCCCGCTTGGCGGCACCACCCTGTTTTTCCGACGTGAGACGCTTGAAGAACTCGGTGGCTGGGATGCCCATAACGTCACAGAGGACGCAGATCTCGGGGTCAGACTCGCGCGGCATGGCTATCGCACCGAGTTGATCGAAAGCACAACTGAGGAAGAAGCGAACTGCCACTTCTGGCCATGGGTCAAACAGCGATCCCGCTGGATCAAGGGTTATGCGATCACCTGGGCCGTCCACATGCGCTCGCCTTCGCAATTGTTGGCCGATCTGGGGCTCTGGCGGTTCATTGGCGTTCAGATATTATTTCTGGGCGCACTGTCACAATTCATCCTCGCGCCGCTTTTGTGGAGCTTTTGGGCGATCCCCCTGGGCCTGCCGCATCCTTTGACAACCGTCCTGTCCGGCGGAGGCGTGGTAGCGCTGACGTCGATCTTTCTGGTCGCAGAGGCGGTGTCTATCGGCATCGGGATCTATTCCATCGCGCCAACCCGTCACCGCGGTCTCTGGCTGTGGGTGCCGACACTGCATCTCTACTTTCCGCTTGCGGCCATCGCCGCTTACAAGGGCCTTTGGGAACTCGTTGTGAAGCCGTTCTATTGGGACAAGACCCAGCACGGTCACGGTGGTCTAGCGCCGAAATCCCGACTTTGACCCATCAAATCTGCGGTCGCGTCAGTCCTAGCCAAGCTTCAGCCGGGTCTCGAACGCATGCGAGATATGGTCCTTGAGCGCCCGGTAAGCCGCATCGCTGTCGCCGGCCTCGATCGCAGCAACAATCTTGTCGTGTTCGGCAAGTGCCGCCAAACCACGACCTTCGACCGCAAGCGACGTAGTTGCCAGTAGCGCCATGGAACGGTGCACGAGGTCGAGTTGCTGCACGAGATAGCGGTTGTGCGAGGCCAAATGAATTTGTTTGTGAAATCTTCGATTGGCGCGCGACAAAGTTTCGGGATCGTTCACGATCTTGCGGTCATTCTCGACCATCGCGCGGAGCACCCGAACCTCTTCGGGTGCCGCATGCCGGGCAGCAAGTCGCGCCGCCAGACCTTCAAGTTCGGTGCGCACCACGTAGAGTTCTGCCAATTGGTTGTGATCAAGCGAGGCGACAATCAGGCTGCGGCCATCGCGGCTGAGCATCGACTGCGTTTCAAGTCGTTGCAGCGCCTCGCGGATCGGGGTACGGGACACACCGAACCGTTCCGCCAGTTCGCTTTCCACCAGACGATCACCCGGGCGGTAGATCCCGGTGTCGATTGCGTCGAGAATGAGCTGATAGGCGTCCTTGTTGCCGCTTCTGATCTCTGCCATCGCCACTGCCCTCATGCGCCGACAAACCCTAGTCGCGGCGACGCCTCTCGATCAAGCATTCGTTCCGGCCGAAATGCCGCAGCGCTGCGGGTTGCCATTCCAAACGCTGCAAAACGGGTCTAGCGTGGCGACTATGGTTGCTGATGCGTTCTCTCACGTCCGGACATGGGTCTTTGACCTGGACAACACGCTCTACCATCCGTCAGCGCGGCTTTTCGATCAGATCGAGGTGCGCATGACCGACTGGGTCATGGCAGAGTTGGGCGTCGTGCGCGGCGAGGCGGACAGGCTGCGCAAGCACTATTGGGCCAGTTATGGCACGACCCTTGCAGGGCTGATGGCAGAGCACGGTGTCGATCCGGGACCCTACCTGACCCACGTCCACGAAATTGACATGTCACATCTGATCGCCGACGCCGATCTTGCCACAGGTATCGCGGCGCTGCCGGGTCGCAAGATCGTCTATACCAACGGTTGCGGCCCGTATGCGGAAAGAGTGCTGGCGGCTCGTGGGCTGAGCAATGCCTTTGATGCAGTCTACGGAGTCGAACATGCTGGCTTCCGGCCGAAGCCGGAGCAGGCCGCGTTTGAGACGATCTTTGCGCTTGACGGCACTGACGCCGCGATGTCCGCCATGTTCGAGGATGACCCGCGCAATCTTGCCGCCCCACATGCGATGGGAATGCGCACGGTGCATGTCGCACCCAATGCCGACGCCGCGCCGCATATCCACCATCATACCGACGATTTGACGGCCTTCGTGTCGCGGCTTGTCACGTCGTTGGATCGTGCCTCATGACCAGCGAAGGCTGTGACATCCTGATTTCCGGCGGCGGCATCGCGGGGCTGGTCGCGGCGGCGGCGCTTGGCCATGCCGGGTTCAGCGTCATCCTGGTCGACCCGACACCTCCCATCACCGATGGCGCGGATCAGGCCGCAGACCCACGGTCGACGGCCTACCTGCGTCCGGCACAGTCGCTATTTTCCGAGATCGGTCTTTGGGACCAGCTTGCCCCCCATGCGGTTCCGTTGCAGGCGCTGCGAATCGTCGATATGGCGGGCGATCCTGCCGAGGTGCGCGGCGAACGGCTGTTCCGCGTTGACGAGACCGACGGCGAGCCGCTGGGTTGGAATTTCCTGAACTGGCTGACGCGCCGGGAAATCCTGACGGCGCTGAACAAGCAGCGGCGTGTCGGCCTGCGGTTCGGGACAGGGTTTCGTTCGATGTTGACGCGGACGTCGGGCGCGATTGTGACGTTGAGCGAAGGCACAGTGATCCGGTCACGGTTGGTGGTGGGGGCGGACGGGCGCGATTCTGCCGTGCGCGAGGCCTCCGGCATTCCGGCGCGGACCATCAGGTACGGTCAGAAATCACTCGCTTTCACCGCGACGCATGAGGTTCCACACGACAATATCTCAACCGAAATCTACCAGCACGGCGGCCCGTTCACGATGGTCCCGCTGGCCGATATCGGGGGCCAACCGGCCTCGGCCATCGTCTGGATGAACCAAGGATCGAAGTCATTAGCCCTGCTCAACCTGGGCAAGACGGATTTTGATGCAGCGATGCAGGCGCGTTCGGCCGGCCTGTTCGGCTGCATCCAACTTGTCGGACGGCGCGGCATTTTTCCGATCATCACGCAGCGCGCCGAGCGATTGACGTCCGAACGCACCGCGCTGATAGCAGAGGCTGCGCATGTGCTGCCACCGATCGGGGCGCAGGGGCTGAACACCTCACTGAACGACATCGCGGCGCTTGTGCAGGCCGCATCCGACCATCCCGGCGCACTGGGCGAACCGGCGATGCTAAGTGCCTATGCCCGTGCCCGCGAGGCTGACATTGCCCGTCGTGCCCGCGTCATCGACCTGTTCAACCGGGTAACCCGATCCGGCGATATTGGTTTGCAAACGCTCAGGCTGGCAGGGCTGAGGGCCGTCCATGATATCGGTCCGGTGCGTCGACGGATCATGCAGGCGGGCATGGGGCCCGGCTGATTCTGCACCGGGTCAAGGGGCGACGAAAACCTGATCGAGCGCAGCTTCCAGCCGCGCGACACTCGCATCGACGTCGTAAAGTTTATCGAGACCGAACAGTCCCAGGCGGAAACTGCGGTAATCGGGACCTTCATCGCATTGCAACGGAACACCCGCCGCGATCTGAAGCCCCAAGGCCGCGAAGGCTTTGCCAGTCTGAATTTCGGGGTCCGAAGTATAGGCGACGACAACGCCGGGTGCGGCAAAGCCTTCTGCCGCGACGGAATTGATCCCGCGCTTGGCCAACAGCGCCCGGACCCGTCGTCCCTGTTCCCATTGCGCCTGACAGAGTTTGTCAAAGCCATAGTCGCGGGTCTCGATCATTGTGTCGCGAAACGCGCGCAAGGCATCGGTCGGCATCGTTGCGTGATAGGCATGGCCACCACCCGTATAGGCGTCCATGATCGTCAGCCACTTGCCCAAGTCAATTGCAAAACTGCTCGATCGGGCCTGTCGGGCCTGCTCGGTCGCGGCTGCATTCATCATCACCAGGCCGGCTGACGGCTGCGCTGACCAGCCCTTCTGCGGCGCCGAGATCAGCACATCGACGCCGGTCGATTTCATGTCCACCCAGACGCAGCCCGAGGCGATGCAGTCGAGAACGAAGAGGCCGCCGATGTCGTGGATCGCATCGGCTACGGCGCGGAGGTAATCATCGTGCAGAATCATGCCGGAAGAGGTCTCGACATGCGGCGCGAAGACGACTTGGGGACGCTCGACGCGGATCCGTTCGACGACGTCATCAATCGCGGGCGGCGCAAACGGCGCATCTGCGCCATTGCCGGTGCGGCGCGCCTTCATGACGATTTCTTCGGAAGGGATGGATCCGGCCTCGAAAATCTGGCTCCAGCGATACGAAAACCAACCGTTGCGAATGACCAACGCTTTCTTGTTCGTCGCGAACTGCCGCGCCACTGACTCCATCGCATAGGTGCCGCCACCGGGCACGATCACTGCCGTATCTGCACTATAGACCTCGCAGAGCATGCCGTGGATGTCCCGCATCACTTTCTGAAACGCGGCACTCATGTGGTTGAGCGAGCGGTCGGTGAAGACCACCGAGAATTCCATCAGGCCGTCAGGATCAACATCGGAACGCAGAGCGGGCATCGGCAACCTCTTGGGATTGGGAGTTTGGCGCAGCTTACAGCGACCAACCGCGAAGGCAATGACTCAGCTGACGCGGACAGTCTCAGCTTAGCGGGCCGGTCAGGCGTTCCTCGCTCAACAGCACATTGGCTTCCACGTCGCCGACGCCGGGCAGCGTCATGATGCGGCGGCGCAGCACTCGTTCGAAATCCGCCAGATCACGGGCGATGACGCGCAAGCGGTAGTCGTACAAACCCAACACGTGCTGGATAGTCTGCACTTCGGGGATAGCCGACACCGCGCGTTCGAAATCCTCAAGGCTGACACGGCCCTTGGTGGCCAGCTTGATTCCCAGAAACACGGTGACGCCAAAGCCCAGCTTTTCGAGGTCCAGGTCAACCCGCCGCCCGCGCAGCACCCCTGCTTCTGTCAACCGTCTGATCCGGCGCCACGTCGCGGGCTGCGAGAGTCCGAGCCTTCGCCCCAACTCGCCTGCCCCGGTCGTCGCGTCCTCTGACAAATGCCGAAGAATCCGTCGATCGATCTCGTCGATTTCGGTCAAATCGGCACCGCCTCGTCCGTCTTGATCGTCGCGATATGCATGAGCGCCTCGATATCGGCAATATGCGGCAGCGTCAGGATTCTGCTGCGGTAAATCTGTTGATAGTGCCGCATGTCGCGCGCGATCACCGAAAGTCGGACATCGACGCGACCGAGAAACGTCTGCAACTCGATCGCTTCAGGCACCTGCCGGGCTGCGGCCAGAAACTCGTCGAACGCACGGGCGTTGGTCTTGTCGAGTGTAATCCGCAGCGAAACCTCGACGGCATAGCCAAGTGCCGACCAATCTATGATCGCTTGCTGCCCCTTGAGTATCCCCTGGTCCTTCAGCCTTTCCAGCCGGCGTGCCGCAGTGGCCGCCGTGGTGCGGCTGCGTTCGGCGAGATCGGCAACCGGGATCGCAGGATCATTTTGCAGATGGCGCAACAAGCGTCGATCTATGTCATCAAGCATGCAATTCCCGACAATTTCCGCTTTAACGCATGGATACCTCACATAATTGCAGAATAATGTCCATCCTGACCTCCTCACTCAATCCGAATTGCATATGCTGCGGCGCAACTGAAACGCAGCTGAAAGGATTTCGACATGCGCGTTTACTATGACCGCGATTGTGACATCAACCTGATCAAGGACAAGAAGGTGGCCATTCTCGGCTACGGAAGCCAAGGTCACGCTCATGCGCTGAACCTGCGAGACTCCGGCGCCAAGAACCTTGTCGTTGCCCTCCGCGAAGGCTCACCCTCCGCCAAGAAGGCCGAAGGCGAGGGGCTGAAGGTGATGGGCATCGCCGAGGCTGCCAAGTGGTGCGACCTGATCATGTTCACGATGCCGGACGAGTTGCAGGCCGAGACCTACCGGAAACACGTTCACGACAATCTGAAAGAAGGCTCTGCCATTGCATTTGCGCACGGACTGAATGTGCATTTCGGACTCATCGCGATGAAACCCGGAATCGACGTCATCATGATGGCACCCAAGGGTCCGGGCCACACCGTGCGCAGCGAATACGTCAAAGGTGGCGGCGTGCCATGTCTTGTGGCCGTCGAACAGGATGCATCCGGCAAGGCGATGGAAATCGGCCTATCCTATTGCTCTGCGATTGGCGGTGGGCGCTCGGGCATCATCGAGACGAACTTCCGTCAGGAATGCGAGACCGACCTGTTTGGCGAGCAAGCCGTGCTGTGCGGCGGTCTGGTCGAACTGATCCGGATGGGCTTCGAGACGCTGGTTGAAGCGGGCTACGAGCCCGAAATGGCCTACTTCGAATGTTTGCACGAGGTGAAGCTGATCGTCGACCTGATCTACGAGGGTGGCATTGCGAACATGAACTACTCGATCTCGAACACCGCTGAATATGGCGAGTATGTATCGGGCCCCCGCATCCTGCCCTATGCCGAAACCAAGGCGCGGATGAAGGAGGTTTTGGCGGATATCCAGACCGGCAAGTTCGTCCGCGACTTCATGTTGGAAAACTCGGTCGGCCAGCCAATGTTCAAAGCCACCCGACGCCTGAACGACGAACACCAGATCGAGCAGGTTGGTGAAAAGCTGCGCGCGATGATGCCCTGGATTTCCAAGGGCAAGATGGTCGACAAGGCAAAGAACTGACCCTGCAATGACCCGGAGGCCCCAGGTCGGGGTCTCCGGGCGACGCGGCGCAAGAGGTTACTTCGAGATGCGCGAACACCCCACGCCGACCAACTGGCTTTCCATTGCAGCGCTCGGTGTCATCTGGGGCGGAACCTTCATGGTGGTCGGCATCGCGTTGCAGGGTTATGGGCCGTTCACGGTGGCCGCCGCCCGTACGACCTTGGGCGCGGTAGCGCTGCTGGTGCTGGCCCGCGTCTTGCGCCGACCGCTGCCGTTCACTGACAACCGTCTGTGGCCTTTCCTCGTACCGATCGGTGTTTTCTCGACAGCATTGCCGTTCTTCCTTCTGTCTTGGGGCCAGCAATATGTCAGCTCGGCCTTCGCCGGTCTTTCGATGACGGCTTTGCCATTGTTCCTGGTTCCCCTTGCGCATGTCTTTGCGGATGACAGGATGACATCGCGGCGGCTAACCGGTGTACTGGTCGGCTTTTCCGGCGCCGCAATTCTGGTTGGACCGGGTGCTTTTGCGGCCGATCAAAACCCGATGGAGCCATGGGTGCGGATCGCCTGCCTCGCAGCGGTTCTGTCCTATTCGATTTCATCAATCCTCACGCGGCGTTGTCCCTCGATTGATCCGATTGCGCTGGCGGCGATGTCTCTGGTGGTCGGGTCAGCGGTGCTGATGCCAATGATGCTGGCAGTCGAGGGGCTGCCGCGATGGCAGCAAGGAGGGCCGGGATTTGCCATCGTTCTGCTTGGCCTGGTTCCAACTGCATTCGCAGCATTGTTGCGGGTCCAGACGATCCGAAGCGCAGGCCCGGTGTTCCTGTCCTTGGTGAACTATCAGGTGCCGCTTTGGGCTATGGTCTTCGCAGCAGTAGTATTGGGCGAGGATCTGCCTTGGCGCTTTTTTGTTGCCCTACCTTTGATCTTGACGGGGCTTCTGATCAGCCAATACGGCGCGTTGAAGCGGCTGTTCGGGGTGTGAACGTTGTTAGCGCACTGCGGCCTCGACCGCATCGACGATATTGACGACCGTGGCACGCAAAACCTCTTCGTCCTCGCATTCGGCCATAACCCGGATCAGCGGCTCGGTGCCGGACTTGCGGATCAACAGCCGACCGCAGCCCAGCAGCCGGGTTTCGGCATCAGCGATGGCTGCCGTGACTGTAGCGTCAGCCAGCGGATCCTGCCCCGCCTCATAGCGAACATTCCTCAGCATCTGCGGCACGATCTCGAAGTTGCGGGCAAGCACCGAGGCGGGCTGCCCTGTCTCGACCATCGCCGCCAGAAAATGCAGACCTGCCAGCAGACCGTCGCCGGTGGTCGAGAAGTCCGTCATGACGATGTGGCCCGACTGCTCTCCGCCAAGGTTGAAACCGCCCTCACGCATCCGCTCTACCACATAGCGGTCGCCGACTGCGGTGCGTTCCAGGCGCAGGCCCCGCGCGGCCAGGTGTCGTTCCAACCCAAGATTGGACATCACAGTGGCCACCAGCGCCCCGCCTCGCAGGCGGTCCTGATCGGCCCATCGCCCGGCCATCAGCGCCATGATCTGATCGCCATCCGCCACGTGGCCGTTTTCGTCGATGATCATCACCCGGTCAGCATCACCATCAAGGCAGATGCCGACCTGCGCACCATGGGCCACGACGGTTTCGGCAGCCAGTCGCGTGTGCGTTGAGCCGCAGTTGTCGTTGATGTTGAACCCGTTTGGGGCCACACCAACCGGGATAACTTCGGCCCCGAGTTCCCAAAGAACTTCGGGCGCGGTGCGATAGGCGGCGCCATTGGCGCAGTCGATGACCACTTTCAGCCCGTCCAGCCGCTGGCCCTGCGGAAAGCTGGATTTTACCCGCTCGATGTAACGGAACCTGCCATCGTCAATCCGTTGCGCGCGACCGATGCTTTCGGCGCCGGTCGGGTCAACCCCCGCCTCGACCAAGCTCTCGATGTCAGCCTCGGCATCATCCGACAGTTTGAATCCGTCGGGGCCGAAGAACTTGATGCCATTGTCGTGGTGCGGATTGTGGCTGGCCGAGATCATCACACCCACATCCGCCCGCATCGAGGTCGTCAGCATCCCGACCGCCGGTGTCGGCACCGGGCCAAGCAAAAACACGTCCATTCCGGTCGAGGTGAAACCGGCGGTCAGCGCATTCTCGAACATGTAGCCCGACAGCCGCGTGTCCTTGCCGATCACGACGCGGTGCACCCGATCGTGGTGTTGACGGAAATAATGGCCGGCCGCCGCGCCCAGCCGCAGTGCCATTTCTGCAGTCATCGGGTGCGTGTTGGCCTGGCCGCGCACCCCGTCGGTGCCGAAAAGCTTCTGTTTCATCTTACTGTCCCGTGCCCGTCGCTGCCTGCCAAAGTGTCAACGCCTGCCGTGTTTCGGCAATATCATGAACGCGGTGAAGCTGCACCCCCTGCGCGACTGCCGCCAGCATCACGGCGATTGAACCCGGTGTGCGGTCAGCTGGATCGGTGGCGCCGCCAAGACTACCAATGAACCGTTTGCGGGATGCCCCCAGAAGAATTGGGCAGCCAAGGGTATGAAACAGAGACAAGTTTCGCAGCAGGATCAGATTGTGTTCCAAGGTCTTGCCAAAACCGATGCCCGGATCGATGACGATGGCATCTCGTCGGATCCCGGCACGCTCTGCCACCCCGATCCGTGCGCCGAGGTAGTCGTAGACATCAAGCAGGACGTTGTCGTAACGCGGTGATTTTTGCATGGTCTTCGGATCGCCCTGCGCATGCATCAAGCACACCGGCAAGCCGGTCTCTGCTGCCAAAGCGGCAAGCTTGTCGTCATAGGTCAGCGCCGACACGTCGTTGATCAGCGTGGCTCCGGCCTTTTGGGCAGCATAGGCGACCGCCGCCTTTCGGGTGTCGATCGAAATCGGAACACGGGATTCCGCGTGGATTGCAGCGATGATCGGCCGGGTCCGGTCAATCTCAAGCTGGGGCGGCACGACTTCCGCCCCGGGGCGGGTCGATTCTCCGCCAATGTCGATAATGTCGGCGCCATGCGCGGCCATGCTGATCGCCTGACCGATCGCCGCGTCGGGCGCCATGAACTGCCCCCCGTCCGAAAAGCTGTCCGGCGTCACGTTGAGGATTCCCATCAGTCGGGGCTGCAACATGTCGATGCCCGCGATCGCGCTGCGAGGTGCAAGGATGCGGTGTTGAACGTCGGCTGGAATGGCCTGCGCGGTAATGACTTGCGCAGGCTTACCCCGTTCCAACCGCTCTGCATGGGTGAACCACGACCAGCCGCCCGCTATCGTCTCGGCCCCTCCGGCGCGAGTTCGGTCTGTCTGGACAAGGGGGCGATAATAAACGCTCATGCTTGGGCTATCGGGGATCGCCTCGACATTGGCAAGAGTCAGAACAGCGCTGTGCTGTCGACAGATACGGCGCGAACTTCGATCTCAATGTTCGTTGGCGGAGGCGCGCCGATGCAAATCAGGGCCCTGGCGTGCACTACTCGGGCAAACCAGCCGACCAAAGCCCCCGCGTCCGACGGCTGGGCGGACGGGCCGTCGACTGCATCAAGAACCATCTTGGATGGCGCCCAGACCGACATCTGTCCGCTGCGCACGGCCCAATCAAGCTCGGTCCGGCTACCCATGACCACGCATCGCTCGTCACGCCCGGCCAGTACCCATGCGTTCTGTTCGATCGCCAGCAGGTCGATGCGCCTTTGCGCGCCCTTGACCGCAGACCGAGGCACCAGGCAATCGGCCTGTCCGACGCAAACGATGGTGGGCGCGGACTGGGACTGCAATTCATCGAGCCAGCGATGCAGATTTGCCGAGGCGATTGCTTCGTTCGACAGGTACACCACCAGTGGGTGCGGCGAATCTTCTGCAACGTCTTCGGTGCTGGCGGCTATTTGACCTTTCGTGCGGACGATTTCGACCCCAAGCGCCCCGGGCCCCCTGTCTAGTTTCTCTAGCCGAACGAACACTCGTTCTGCCTGTGGTTCGGCAAGGATGCTATGGGCCACGCGTTCGGCAAGAGTTTCCAGAAGGTTCAATCTTTCGGCGGCCAGTTCATGGCGAATTGCCTGAGTGATTGTGTCGTAAGACAGGATGCGATCGACATCGTCATCGACCGGCGCGGCGGCAGACCGAACCTCGACCACGACATTGAAATTAATCCGTTGCGTCTTGCCGCGTTCGGCCTGAAACGCTCCGATCTCGACCTCGACCACATAGTCTCGTAACGAAATGCGGTCCAGCGGGTCGCGTCCGGAAAGGGCTGCGGCGCGTGCCTCTGGATGGTCGAACGCGGTGCTGACTTCATTGCTCATGGCGGCGGTCTAGCGCAGCGCGTCGGAAAGGGCCATTGCAGAGTGCGGCACTTGAGCAGGTGTCAGCCGTTTGACGCGGTGCGCGTCGGCATCCGGTAAAACTGATGCACACCTATTGTCGCGGTCAGAGCGAATTTGCGCGACCAACGCGGACTGACCGCTGTCGTGTGATAGTGGGTTGCGCCCGCCGTCAACCCGCGTGGGGCCCCATCGAGCATCAGTCGCGCGACCTTGCCGACTCGGTTCCAGGCGGTCTTTTCATCTACGATTTCTTTGTTGCCATCGCAATTATAGGTGAATTGACACTCGAAGCGTTTTCCAGTGCCCTGACGCACAACGCCGCACACTGAATTTGGGAATTTCTTGCTCGATACACGATTCAGGATCACTTCCGCCACGGCAAACTGTCCTTTGACACTTTCGCCCCGCGCTTCGAAATAAAGGGCTTCGGTCAGGCAGCGCCACTCCTCACCGCCAGATGCGGACGGTTGGCTGACAAGGAAATCCTTGCTGTAGCGCAAAGCAGGCGTACTGACCGCAACTGGCGTGGACTTCGGGGTGAACTTCAGGCGCTGAAGATGATCTGAAGCAACAGCGTTCGTCGCAATCCGGACATTGGCCGGGGGATCTGTCATCTCGATCCCGATATCCGCGGTTGGTTTGTTCGAGGTGCTGATGGCAACGTCCGCAGAGGCGGTTCCGGCAATTGCCAGAACAGCCATCAGACAGATCGATATATTCAGCCGAAGCTGCATAGTGCCCCCACAGATCAGGTGTCGACCGAGCGAACCCGGCAGCGAACCCGGTGCCAATTAGGGCAAGATTGTGGCGGCGTCCACCCCCCGAGATGATTCGACGGCGGATAGCCGCCACGTGTTTACCAAGATCAAGCACAATCTTAAGTTTATTGGCTTTTTAATTCCATTTGGCGTCAATGGTTTAAATGTTTCGCCTTATGAAACAGGTTGTTTCAATGCCAGATGTGCTGCGGCAAGTCGTGCGACCGGCACACGGTAGGGGGAACATGAAACATAGTCGAATCCGGCGTTCCTGCAAAACGCGATAGATTCGGGATTGCCACCATGCTCGCCGCAAATCGACAGCGATATATCCGGCCGCGCCCGTCTCGCCCGCTCTGCACCGATCGTCAACAACTCACCGACCCCTTCCGTATCGAGGATGTGAAACGGGTCTTCTTCGAAGACGCGCTTGTTGATGTAGTCGTTCATGAAGCGTCCGGCGTCGTCGCGCGAAAGGCCGTAGGTCATTTGAGTGAGGTCGTTCGTCCCAAAGGACAAAAATGCCGAATGTTGGGCCATGTCGAAGGCGCGCAACGCAGCGCGCGGCGTTTCAACCATCACGCCCAGCCGGTAAGTAAAATCGACGCCTCTTTCGGTGCGCACCGCAGCGGCGACGCTGTCCACATTCGCCTTGACGATCTCGACCTCGCGCTTGGCACTGACCAGCGGGATCATGATTTCGGGTACCACCGCATCCCCTTGCTTGCTGGCTTCGATCGTCGCCTCGAAGATCGCACGAGCCTGCATGTCGTAGATTTCGGGAAAGGTGATCCCGAGCCGCACTCCGCGCATTCCCAGCATCGGATTGAATTCCGACAAGGATTCGATACGTCGCGTCACATCCGACAGTGGCACACCAAGTGCCTCGGCCAGATCGCGCATGCCATCCCGGTCCGACGGTAAAAATTCATGCAGCGGCGGATCGAACAGACGGATACAGACAGGCTGTCCTTCCATGATGCGGAACAACTCGATGTAGTCACCGCGTTGCATCGGAAGCAACCGGTCCAGCGCTGCTGCCCTGTCCTTGGGATCGTCGGTGAAGATCATCTCGCGCATGACGGTCAGCCGGTCCTCGTCGAAGAACATGTGCTCGGTCCTGCAAAGTCCGATCCCTTGGGCGGCAAAATTGCGGGCCACCTGCGCCTCTGCGGGGGTATCGGCGTTGGCGCGAATGCCAATGTCGCAGACGGCGGCGGCCCAGCCCATCAGTTGCTGGAACGATTCGTCGAGTGCTGGCTCCAGCAGGTCGGCAGCCCCCGCCAACACCTGACCCGTGCTGCCGTCGACTGTGACGATGTCACCTTCGCGGATAGTCCGGCCGTCCGGTGTTCGCAGAGTTTTGTCTTTGTGATTTAAGCGCATGCCAGAAGCCCCGACAACACAAGGCAATCCCAGTCCCCGGGCTATGACGGCGGCATGGCTAGTAACTCCGCCGCGCTCGGTCAGAACACCGACCGCCGCGTGCATCCCCCGGATGTCCTCGGGGGTGGTTTCGCGGCGAACCAGAATGCATGGCTCGCCCCGCGCCGCGGCGGCTTGCGCATCCGTTGCGGAATAGACCACACGGCCGACGGCCGCACCGGGACTGGCCGCGATGCCCGTCAGAATCACATCCCGCTTTCCCCGCGGGTCGACATGACGGTGAAGGAGTTCCGACAACGACCGCGGCTCGATCCGGAGCAGCGCCTCGTTCGGATCGATCACGCCATCACCGGCCAACGCGACGACGATCCGAACTGCAGCGCGGGCGGAACGTGTGATGCGCGTGGCATCGAGGATGTGCAACGCGCCGTTCTCGACCGTGAACTCCAACTGCATTTCCTCACGCAGTCTGGTCCGGCAGGTTTCGCCAAAATCCTTTAGCTTTTCAAAGACTTCCGGTAGCTGCCCCTCGAGTGAGGAACCGCGAGGATCGTTGGTCAGATAAATCGCACCGTCGGTAGCACGCAGCGCATCACGACCCTGACTTTGGCCAAGGTAGCGGCCGGTGATCCGCCGGGTTCCGGTAACGGAATCGGCAAACTGAATAACGCCAGAGCCGCTCTCGCCGCGCCCAACGCCAAGCACCATCTGTTGAACAACAAGCCCCAGACCCGCGTCCGCTGGTGCCCCGCGCGCTTCGCGCAAGAGCCGCGCTGTGGTGCCTTCCCAGGCGCGGGCCATGGAACGAAGGACTTCGAGGAGTTGGGTGGCGGGGTCTTGGGGGAAGTAGTCTTCGGTTTCGTGTTCGTAGGCGTCGAGCGCGGATTTCAGGGCGGCTTTGTCCAGGCCATTGCCCATTTCGAACATATCCGGATCGAGACGGGCGACATTGATCGCGTAGGATTGCACAAATCGAAGATAGAGCGCGTTGGCGGCTTCTTCGCCGTGGCTTTCAACCAGTTCGGCGTGGGATGCATCGTTCATTCCGATGTTCAGGATCGCGCCCGGACCGCCCCAGTCGGGGTCCTGGCTGGACGGGCGGACCGAGACCAGCGGGTTGTCGAATGTCTCTAAAAGTCCTGCAATATCAGGGATTTCGCCGGCGGCAATGCGATGCACGGAGTCAAAGGAAATCGCCACGGTGGCGGGCACTGGGAAGTCCAGACGGATCAGGCGTTGCAACGCCTTGGCCCGGCCGCCATGCGTGTCGATCGCGATGGGCGCGACGCGGCGGATACGGGTAAAGCCTTTGAATTCAACGTGTTTCTGCACTGCGGCACCTTTGGGAAGCGGATGCAGCATAGCGCGGAACGGCAATGGCGCAACTGAAAGGTTGCGGGGCTGCGTTTGAGATCGGCTTTTGGACGGTTGTTACGGAATATGATGCCGTGAATGTACGAAATGTACGGCGCTGTCAGTCCGCGTTTTTACATTTTGCGGGGATGCGCCCTGCCCCGTCGGATGGATGATCTGCGGTCGGGGAGCCTCCGGCGGGGATATTTTCAAACGGATGAATGGTGGGGGTTTCGATCCGGGAACGAGGTCGGGGCTGCGCCGGGTCAGCCCTCGATCTTTGTGAGATCGGCGACGGAGAGGCAGAGGGTGCGGATGCGGCTGAGCAGGTTTAGCCGGTTGCGGCGGATGATGGAATTGTCGGTGTTGACCTGGACTGCCTCGAAGAAGGCGTCGAGCGGGGCGCGCAGGTTTGCCATTGCGGACATGGCGGCGGCGAAGTCCTCGGATTTCATCGCGGGGGCGATTTTGGCCTCGGCCTGGTCGAGGGCGGCGAAGAGGGATTTTTCTTCCGGCGTTTCCGCAAATTTAACGTCTGCGCCGTAGGAATATTCCACACCGTCCTTTTC
>JBBKVT010000006.1:0-6777 GCA_037968535.1 Paracoccaceae bacterium | reverse complement strand
GGATTGAACCTGCAGTTGACCTTGGTAGGCCGTGACCCGACCCCAGCAATGCGCGAAGCTGCGGGCGATGACGCATGGGTCACGATCACCGGGGCTGTGGACAGCGTTCTGCCATATCTGTCGCAACCCAATATCATCGCGCTGCCGATCACGCTTGGCAGCGGTACCAGGTTGAAGATTCTCGAAGCCTTTGCAGCCGGCTGTCCGGTGGTCAGCACGCTCAAGGGCGCGGAGGGTCTCGAAATTACCCCTGGTACGGATATCCTTGTTGCCGAAGCGGATGACGATTTCGTCGCTGCGGTCGAACGGCTGGCGAAGGATTCGGGCCTGCGCCGGGGTCTGGGCGCGGCGGGATACCGGACTGTTGAGGGACTCTATTCATGGCAGGTGGCCGCGACCCGGATTCAGGCGTCGCTTGCACTTCTCAAAGAACGCGCGGCACAGGGAACGGAAATGTATGATGAGTGAACATGGCAAATCCCTGACCACGGCGCGATCTCCGTTCGGCCGGTTCCTGTCCGGTAGAAAGGCGGAAAAAGTATTTGCCATCGGTTTCAACAAGACCGGCACGACATCGCTACACAGGATATTCCAGGATATGGGATATCATTCCTATCACGGGACCCGCTGGCGCAACACCTCGCAGCCTCTGATATACCGATTCTATGACGCCTTTTGCGACGGCGTGCCGGATGATTTCCGTAAGCTCGACCGGATGTTCCCCAATGCTCGGTTCATCCTGCAGGTCCGCGACCTAGACGCCTGGCTCGACAGCCGGCTGGAACATGTGTTGCGTCTGCCGAAGGGCAAGACACGGCATCCGGAATGGAGCGCCGAGGAAAGTTCTGTTCAGGAATGGGTGCGTAAGTGGAATGCTTATCATGTCGAAGTGCTGACCCATTTCCGGGACCGGCCCGGGGATCTGCTGCTGGTCAATTATGTTCGGGATCCTGACGCTGCCCGGAAAATTGCCGCCTTCCTGGGCCACCCAGCCCCCGCCGAAAAACCCCATGTGAACTCCAATCCGACCGCCAAGGGCACGTTGAAGAACCAAGGAGTGATTGCGGCGGCACTGTCAAATCTGGGCATCCCGCCAACGGAATGGAGCAATGACATCCATTGCCCATCGCTCTCGCGTGTACCAACAGGGGGCATTGCGCCCGATACGTCGCTGATACCGAAAATCTGATGATCGGTTAACCTGCAACATGACACTTCCCAATTTCTTGGTCATCGGCGCTGCCAAAAGCGGCACCACATCTCTGCTATCCTATCTCGGGCAGCATCCGGATGTCTTTGTCTCGCGCTCGAAAGAGCCAAACTATTTTGCGCTGGCCGGACTGGACACGCCGCCGGTCGGCCCGGCCCCGCCCGATATCCTGCAAAATATGCTTTATAACTGGTCCCGGACCGAGTTCGCCGATTATCTGGCGCTGTTCGATCAGGCCGGACAAGCCCGCGCGGTGGGCGAGGGATCGGTCAGGTATCTGTATTTCGACGATGCCGCGGTACGTATTCAGCAGACGATCCCCGATGTCCGGCTGGTGGCAATCCTGCGCGATCCGGTGGCGCGGCTTTATTCGCATTACAACATGAACCGGCAGATACAACTGGAACCGCTGGACCTTTCCGCCGCGCTGGAGGCCGAGGACGAACGCGTTGCCAATGGTTGGGGCTGGGATTGGCACTATCGGCGGGTCGGGTTTTACGGGGCCCAGATCCAGCGTTACCTCGATCTCTTTCCCCGCGAACAACTGGCGGTCTTTCTTTACGATGACTTTGTCACCAATCCGCAGAAGGTCTTCTCTGAAATCTGCCGTCATGTCGGTGTCGATCCGGCATTTCAGCCGGATATGAGTCGACGCGGCATGGTGACCACATTGCCGCGCAACCTTTGGCTCGACCGGCAGTTGAACTGGCCCAGCCGGTTGCAAAGCAATCTGCTCAAACCCCCGCTGCGCCGGATCACCCGGCCCGTGCAACGGCGTATCAACCGCTGGAACAGCCTGCCGGTTCCTGATTTGGATCCCGCCCTGCGGCGTCAGATCAGCGGGTTGTTCCGCGACGATCTTTCGCAGCTTTCGGATCTGCTGGATCAGTCGATCCCGTGGTATCGGAACGGCTGAACCTGTAGCGGCGCTTTACCCCGCCTATCTTAACCCCCCGAAGAACCGCGCTGCGGCCTGTCCCACCCTGGCGGCGTTCATTGCCGACAGGTTAGGCGCGGCAATGTTGGCGGGCTGCGGGGTTTGCGCCCGAAGCAGATCAGGCGTCAATTCGCCTTGGTAGAGACGCATCCAGCCAGTTCCAAGCTCTGCCGCCAGGCTGCGGCTGAATGGCGTTCCCGGGGTCAGGACCGGGCGGTTCGCGCTGAGCGCATGCACGATCGAGCCCGAATGCAGATAGGTTCGCAGCGGTGCCACGGTCACGTCGCAGATCCCCAAAGCCTCGCGGAAGGCGGGCGCGGGCAGGTCCTGCAGGCGCAGGGTGATGCGCGGATCGCGGACTGCCTCGGCCTCGATCCAGTCCCGGAAGGCCGGGGATCCAGGTCGACCGGCGAAGAGCAGTCGCAGATCCGCGCGCGGGGTGGCGCGGAAGGTGGTCAGAAGCTCCTCCACCCCCTTATAGGGTCTGATCTGGCCGCAATAGCCCAGCACACACTGATCAGGGGTCCAGCCCGCGCCAGCCCGTGCAGCATTCCTTTCGTTCGGTGAAAGGATGGCATCGGGATAGGCCGGATGCCACAGGCCCACGGCCGGTTTGCCAGCAAGCGCGGGCAGAGCCGCGCGCACCTGATCCACCGTTCCCGGCGACAGTGTCATAAACCCGTCGACCTGACGGGCCAGCGCGCGCAGGTAGAAAGGCCAGACCAGACGCTGCATCGGCCGCGCATCATGCGGGGCAAGGTTATGGACCAACCAGACCACCCGGCAATGCCCCGGACGCGCGGCAAGAGCAGCCAGCAGGCTGCGGATCTTGGTCAGTACCTGCAAGCGGCTTTGCGATTCGCCAAACACCCGCTCGGCCCAGTGCAGCAGCAGGATATCTGGCGCCCGGTCCGCGATCGCGCCGACATCCTCGACCCGCTCGATGCTGTCGACCGTGCAGCCGGCATCCCGAAGAGCATCAAGGAATACATGCACGAACGGATTATGCGTGGCACCATATCCCGGCCAGCTTGCGATTCGCAGCGATCCGGCTGTCCCTGGGTCAGGCATCGTTGCGCCGCAGATCCGCGGCGACCAAGTAGATATAATTTAACATAATTTCCATTATACGCTGTTTTTTTCACAGGCGGTCCGGTTGTTTTCCTACCGGTTCCGCCCGCGCTGCCAGGCCCAGGCGTCGCGGCACATCTCGTCAAGCCCCCTTTCGGCGTTCCAACCAAGGCGGTCGGCGGCGCGCGCCGGGTCGGCGAGCGATGTGGCGATATCGCCCGGCCGGCGGTCTGCGATGACAAAAGGAACCGGACGTCCGCTGGTGGCCTCGAATGCGCGGATCATTTCCATCACCGAATACCCTTGCCCGGTGCCGACGTTGATCGCCTGAACCCCGGGCGCCTGTCCGGTCAGGTCAAGCGCCGCGAGATGCGCCGAGGCCAGGTCCACGACATGGATGTAGTCCCGGACCCCGGTGCCGTCCGGAGTGTCGTAGTCGTCACCGAAGACCGACAGCCGGTCGCGCCAGCCGGCGGCCACCTGCGCGATGTAGGGAATCAGGTTGTTTGGAGCGCCTTGCGGCGATTCCCCGATCCGCGCCGAGGGATGTGCGCCGACGGGATTGAAATAGCGCAGGTTCACCGCTGATAGTTGCGGATTTGCAACACCCCAATCCTCGACGATCTGCTCGACCATGCGTTTGGAATGCCCGTAGGGACTGGTCGGCCGAAGCGGATGAGTCTCGGGAATCGGGACCTGATCGGGATTTCCATAGACGGTTGCCGAGGAGGAAAAAACGAGCCTGTTACACGCGATTTTGGCCATTTCCTGCATCAGCGTTGCGCTACCGGCGACGTTGACGCGGTAATATTCAAGCGGGTTTGCCACCGCTTCGCCCACCGCCTTAAGCCCGGCGAAGTGAATCACCGCCTCGGGCGCGAAGACGGAAAGCGCCGAGCCGAGCGTGCCCGCATCCGTGATGTCGCAGGCCACTACCTGCGCTGTTTTTCCGGCAATTGCCGCGACCCTGTCGGGCACATCGGCCTCGGCATTGGCGAAATTGTCGAGGATCAGGATCTCGTGGCCCGCCCCGAGCAAGGCCACCACCGTGTGGCTTCCTATATACCCGGCTCCGCCGGTCACTGCGACGCGCATGTGCTTGCTCCGTTTGCCCCGCCGCCTTCCTAGCCGATATGCCGGTCACGATGATAGCGCGTTCTCGCCTTGCTCCGGCCATCGAGAGATGGTTTCTCGGGTCTGTACGGCAAATGTCACGGGACGAAAACGGATGCGAACAGTTCACCCCGTCATCCTCTGTGGCGGCTCGGGAACCCGGCTCTGGCCGTCGTCGCGCAAGGCTTATCCCAAGCAGTTCGCGCCGCTTCTGGGAAAGGTCTCGCTGTATCAGGCGACCCTGACGCGGTTCGCCGGGCCGGGCTTTGCCGCACCGCTAGTCATGACCGGCGAGGAATTCCGCTTCATGGCGGTGGAGCAGGCGCGCGCCGTGGGCTGCGTGGATGCCCGTGTCGTGGTCGAACCGGTGGGCCGGGATACCGCGCCCGCCATCCTTGCCGCCGCGCTGGTGCTGGAGAAGAGCGGCGACGACCTGATGTTGGTCGCGCCCTCGGATCATGTGATCGCGGATCTGCCGGCGTTTCACAAAGCCTTGGAGGCCGGGCGCGAAGTGGCCGAGGACGGCGCCCTTGTCACGTTCGGCATCGCGCCCGATCGGCCCGAGACTGGCTATGGCTATCTGGAGCTGGCGGGCACGCCCGATGGCGTCACCACGGTCACGAAATTCCGCGAAAAACCCGATCTAGAGACTGCGAAGGCCCTGCTGGACGCCGGTCACTATCTCTGGAACGCGGGGATTTTCCTGGGCCGGGTCAAGGATTTCATCGCCGCTTTCGAAACCCATGCGCCGGACCTGGTCACCCCGGTGCGGGCGGCGGTCGCCGCGGCGGCGAAGGACCTGGATTTCACCCGGCTCGACAAGGCGACGTTTGCCGGGGCTCGCGCCATCTCGGTCGATTACGCGATCATGGAGAAGGCGACCTGGGTCGTCGCGGTGCCAATGGCCTGCGGCTGGTCCGATCTCGGTTCCTGGGAAGCGCTCTGGCAGGCCTCGGGCCAGGATGCCGGCGGAAATGCGACCGCCGGACCGGTGACGCTAATCGATTGCGAAAATTCTTACCTCAGGTCCGAGGAGGACAATATTGCCCTTGTCGGCCTCGGGTTGCGCGATGTGATTACAGTAGCGATGCGCGATGCGGTGCTGGTCGCCGACAAGTCGCGCAGTCAGGAGGTCAAGCAGGTGGTCGACCGGCTGCGCGCCGCCGGAGCGGCTCAGGCCGACGAGTATCCGCGCTTTCACCGGCCTTGGGGCTGGTACGAGACGCTGTGCCTAGGCGACCGCTTCCAGGTGAAACGCATAATGGTGAAGCCGGGGGGTGTGCTGTCCCTGCAAAGTCACATGCACCGGTCCGAACACTGGGTCGTGGTGGCGGGCACCGCCGAGGTAACGCTGGGCGACGAGGTGCGGCTGGTGACCGAGAACGAGAGCGTCTACATCCCGCTCGGGACAAGGCACCGGATGGCGAACCGGGGGCAGTTGCCGATGTATCTGATCGAGGTGCAGACCGGCGCCTACCTCGGCGAGGACGACATCCGCCGCTACGAGGACATCTACGACCGGTCCTAGAGCGCCGCCGTGAACGCCACCGCCGCGCAGGCCACGACCACCAGTAGGCTGACCCGGTCGGTGACGGCAAAGACGATGGGATCGTCGGTCATCGCGCCTCGGTGGGTCTTCATCACCATCCGCGTTGTCCAGTAAAGCATTAGCGGACAGATCAGCCAGAGCAGTTCGGGCCGAGGATAGAGCGTCTGCACCGCGTCCGACGAGATGTAGAGCGCGAGCACCAGCACCGTCGCGTTGGACGCCGAAAGCGCGATGCCGCGCAGGATCGGCAGATCCTCGACCTGGTAGGCGCGCCCCGCCGCCGCCCGCCCCGAGGCCAGCTGATCCATCAGTTCCGCCTGGCGCTTGACCGCGGCAAGCGCCAGGAACATGAACATCGAAAACCCCAGCATCCAGGGCGAAAGCACCACCCCCGCCGCCGCGCCGCCGGCAATGATGCGCACGGTATAGAGCCCCGCGAGCGTCAGCACATCGACGATCAGCCGGCGCTTCAGCCAGAGCGAATAGGCGAAGGTCGTGGCGAAATAGACTGCCAGCACGCCGAGAAATGCGGCCGAGCCGGTGGCGAGGGCCAGCCCCAGGGCGAGGACCAGAAGCCCCGCAGCCATCGCCGCGCCGGTTGCCGCCGACAGGTCTCCCGCTGCGAAGGGGCGCGTCTTCTTGCGCGGATGCGCCCGGTCGGCGCCGAGGTCGAGCAGGTCGTTGATCACGTAGACCGCCGAGGCGGTGAGACAGAAGGCGACAAAGCAAAGCAGGACCACCGGCAGGCCCGAGAAATCATGCGCGGCCAGCATCGGCAGAAACAAAAGCCCGTTCTTGGACCATTGAATCGGCCGTATCGCGCACAGCATGGCGCGGCGGCGCGCGCCTGGCGGATCCATGTGATGGGTCTCGGCGTTGGCGGTCTCGGCGGTGCGG
>JBBKVT010000005.1:0-29867 GCA_037968535.1 Paracoccaceae bacterium | reverse complement strand
CCGCGCCTGGTTGCGACCGTGCTGGCCTTTGCCGAACAACTGATGGAAAAGGTCGCCCTGCGCGCCCAGACCGCCGGCCGGCTGGATCCCTTCGCGGGCGCGCGCTACCGGGTCGAGGCCGATGATCTGACCATCGCGGGCTTCACGCCAGCCCGACGCGGCCGCGGCACAAGCCTGACGATGACCTTCAAGAAACCGAGCGAGGTCGTCGGCAACCACATCGCCAAATACCAGGCAATGAAGCTTTCGAAAATGCTGATGGCCTATGATTTCGAGCGCAAGCTCAATCCCTTCGCCGAACTTGGCGGGTTCATTTTCACCTTCATGGGCGACGGCAAGCCCGGCACTGGCAAGACAACGCTGATCCAGATGATGGCTGGGCTGATCCAGGGCTATTGCCGGACCGCCGGCTACCCGTTCCGCTACCAGAACTTCAGCATTGACCAGATCGACAGCTATCAGGGAAAATCCGGCCAGAACGCCAAGGCGTTCATCAACAACGTGCTCGATCCCAATGTCATCGGCTTCGGCACAATTGACGACATCGACCAGATCGCCGGCAAGCGCGGCGACCGGCAGTCAAGCGCCGGCCAGCAGGAAGTGACCGCCGTGTTCATGGAGGCCTTTTCAGGGGCCAACACCGTGGTGCGCGGCAATTGCACCTTCGGCATGTTCTCGAACTACCCCGAAAACGTCGATGACGCTTTGCGCCAGCGGGCAGGCGCGCGGTTCCTTGTCGACGGCCCGCAAAGCCGCGAGGATTACATCGACATCCTGCATCTGTTGCTGGGCAAGAACCACGCGATCCCGGTCGGCGACCACGAGCTTTACGCCGCCCAAGAGATTAAGCGCGCGGTCGCGGCCAGTTTCGAAGGCCACGGCCGGCCGCATGAAGACGGCTTGCTACGGGTCTGGGAACAGGTCGAGCGGGACACCGGCAAGCTCGACAGCATCACCAAATTGGGCAGCTATCTGAAGGCGATCCAAGAAGCCGACGACCGCTTCACGGGCCGCGCGATCAAGAACATCACCGATGCGGTCAAGGTCCGCGCGATGGATTTCGAACTGCCGGACGCGTGGATGGAAAACCCCGACCTGTTCCTGTTCAAACCTTACGATGAAAAGCTCGCGATGATCCGCGACATGACCCAGCCGATCACGGTTGACATGGTGATCCAGGAAATCAACCGCTACGCCGACAGCGAATTTCGCTATGCCGACAAGTCCGACGAGGTTACCATCGAGAACGCCGTGCGCGACATGGGCCGGATGGAGGAAGCACGGCGGCGCTACGGCGCGCGGAAAGACCCGCGATGAGCTTTTTCGTCTCCGTGGTACTGCCGGTGCTGATCTTGCTCGGCGTGGCGGTCGCATCGCCGTTCCTGTGGTCGCGGCTTCTCGGCGAAGGCGTCGGGCCACTCGCCCTGAATGCGGCCTTGTCCGTCGTGACCTGCATCGTCGCCGCCATAGCGATGCGCTTCGTACTGACGGATGTGACAGGCATCGCGCCGCTGCTGCGCTGGACTGGGCTGACGGCCCTCGTCTGGGGCCCCGCTGTGATCCTTGCGCTGGCACAGCAGCCGTCTCGTTGGAAAGAAGAAGAATGGTAGGCGCATTAACCGTAAGCGACGAAATATCGAAAACCTTAACTATTTGTAAAGAAATGGTTTTCCGGATTTACGAAGGCCAGAGCCTTGATTCTCCACGTGGAATCCCGCACTTGTTTCGCGTGCGAAACACCTGCAAAAAGGCGACAGGCTGATGCGACGGCTGATCGAGAAAGGCCTGATGTTCGGCAATCTGGTGCCCGTCACCTCGTCCCAGCTTGTCGAACGGTACAACCGCGCGCTGAAGGTGCTGAGCGGCAAGGTCACCAAGCTGACCGATTTCCACATCGACCTGTCCGGCTATTCGCCCGAGATCGGCGACGAGCTTGACGACATGCTTTACCTCAACCCGAATGGCTGCAACCGGCAGTTCATCCTGCTCTCGACCGCGCAGAAGACCGCGCCGTTGCTGAACGCCAAGTTCTCGACCTCGCGCCCGATCCTGCGCCGGTTCATTGAGGAAAACGAAGCCGAGCTGTTCGCCCTGACGACGCGTGACGCGGTGGCCGGCGAACTGGCCAATTCGGTGTTCGATCTGTCCACGCCCGCGCGGCTGTTCGACATCCGCCGGATCACGGTCGAGGCCGACACGACGGGCAGCCATGTTGCCGAGGGTCGCAAGCTGGCCGAAAAGATCGACCGGTTTCGCACCGAAGACGACGCCTGGTGGGATGATGTGCTGATCGCCGAAATGATCGAGCTTGCGCAAAAGACCGGTGACGTGACCCGCAATCCGATCACCCTCAAACCGCTGTCAGTCGATCAGGGGAACTTCTGGACGGCGCATTTCGGCGGGATTTACATCTTCCGCGACGTGGCCCATCCGGCCGCGATCTCGATGGGTCCGAAAGACAAGCTGGGGTCGCTGCCGATCGCGCAGGTCTTCGACCGCAACGACCGCAACATGATCGCCCGGTTTCTGGAACAGAACGAACTCGTCGAGCCGATCGTTCGGGCGCGAAATGTTGATGCGGCGTCGATCCTGGGCCAGAAGATGGACTTCATCCTTGTCGATGCCGCAGACGCGCTTGGGGTCGATCTGAAGGGCAACGGCCGGCGCGACCTGCGCCATCTGGCGCAGCAGCTTGGCCGCTCGCTGCCCGAGGAGTTTCAGGGCCTCGCAGCCCTCCGGCGCTGGGTCGAGGCGGGCGGTCCCTGGCCGCGGATCAGTTCGGAACATCCGGCCTATTTCTACACACTGCGGTCGCGCCAGCATGCCAACCGCGACCTCGTGAACCAGCTTCTGGCAGAGCTTGCGCCGCTGGACGTGCGGCAATTGTTCATTTGCCATAAGGAACTGTTCTATTCACTCTATGCCGAGTGGTCCGAGGCCAAGAAGCAGTATGTCGTGGATTTTCTCGTTCAGGAATACCAGGTTGACAAGGCGGGCGCGCGCGACGCGCTGTTCGGAGGAGAAGAGCCGATGCAGGAACCTGGCCTCAGCGAGCGGGATCGCCTGATCGACATCGTCGGTCCATGGGGCGCTGTCCGGCGGACCCGCCGATGATCGCGCTGGTTCGTCTTGCAGTCTTCGGTTTTCTGTTGCTGTCGGTGATCTACTTGCTGGTCTCGGTCTATTCGCGGTCCGTCCGGCGCGAGAAGCTGGAAGACCGCTGGGACGAAAACCACCCCGACACCGACGACAAGCAAGCGCGGGCAAAGTTCATCGAGGCCGGGATGCGGCAATACGAACGCGGGCTTCGCAAAAAGCTGATCTGGCTGGTCTATGTCATTCCCATGGTAATCTTCGTCGTCACGGTTTACCTCGTGAACTATCAATAGGAGCAACGTGATGTCTGGCTATGGCTGGTGGATCTTCTGGATCGTTCTGATCGCGGTCGTCGCGGCGGTGCTGCATTTCAAATTTCCCCGCGGCAGCCGCGGTCGTCGCCGGCTGAAGCTGGCGTTCTGGGCGCTGCTTCTGCTTTTCGTGGGCGCGTTCCTGCATTACACGCTGCCGCAACATGACATCGTGCGGGTCACCAACACCTATAATCGGCTGACCACGATCGGCGAGAACTGGATGTTTTACGCCGCCCCCGATGTCGGCACCGCCGAATCCGGTGAAACCCGCGACATCCGATTCATCGAGACGGTTCGCGCCAACAACAAGGTCATCGTCTACCGCAACGAAGACACCGGCTGGGTCTGGCCGCCGTATTTCAAATACGACAGTTCCAACCTGCAGGCGGAAGCGTCGAACCTGAAATCCTCGGCCGCTGATCCGCAATGGGTCTCTGTCACCCATTACGGCTGGCGGTTGCCGTGGCTCTCGATCTACCCCAATGCGGTGCGCGCAAAAATGGTGGCCGGACCGGACGTGCGGATCATTCCGTGGGTCAACATCATTATCCTGACGGTGCTGGCGTTCCTGATCTTCATGGCCTGGCGCATGCTGGCACAGTTCCGCGAACGCTCGATTGATCCGATGCTCGAAGATCTCGACGAAGCCTCGGATGCGGTTCAGGACCGGGCACGGGGGACGTGGGGCAGGTTTACACGCTGGCTGGGAAGCTGGCGCAGCCCGCCGCCGCGTTGACGCCAAATCACTCGACGATGGTTTCCAGCGGATCGTAATGCGCCGGCCCCGTTGCGCCAAAAGCGACATCGGGCAGACTGTCGGGCTTCAGGCGCAAACCGCGCAGTTCTGCAAGGCTGAAAAAGCGACGCTCTGTCACCACCCGCTCGGGATCGGCCCAGTCGGCATCCAGATCGCCGGCGATGATCCGGCAGCGAAACAGCAGGTCCACCTGATGGTAGCCCGTGCGGGGATCATGGAATTCGTTGACCAGTGCCAGTTCGCCCACCGAGACGGTCAGCCCGGTTTCCTCGTGCACTTCGCGGATCAGGTTGTCGGGCAGCGACTGGCCGGTTGCGACGCCGCCTCCGGGCGCGCACCACAGGTTTGATCCCCTGGAAGTCGGGAAGGCGTTCACCAGCAGAAGCCGGCGATCCTGAACAATGATCGCGCGCGTGGCCAGACGAGGGGATCGGTGTTTCATGGCAACTTGATCGCCCGGCGCGCAATCATTTGGCAAGCGGCATCTCGCAAGTCGGGGGCGGGCGGACTATCTAGGCGGAATGAAAACCATTATCGCCCTTTGTCTGTCGCTGTTGCCCGTTCCGGCCCTTGCCGATTGCGTGGTGCTGCTGCACGGCCTTGCGCGAACCGAAACCTCGCTTCTGGTGATGGAAGAGGCGTTGCAGTCGCAGGGCTACACCGTCGTCAACAAGGGCTATCCATCGACCCAAGAACGGATCGAGGATCTGGTCGCGCAGATCGGTCCGGCGGTCGCGGACTGCGGCGACCAGAAGGTGCATTTCGTGACCCACTCGATGGGCGGCATCCTTGTCCGGGTCTGGCTGGAAAGCAATCGTCCCGCGTCGATGGGCCGTGTGGTGATGCTCGCGCCGCCGAACCACGGGACGGAACTGGTGGATTTCTTTGGTGATCTGGGAGCGTTTCAGTGGCTGAACGGTCCGGCGGGTCTGGAACTGGGAACAGAGCCCGGCAGCGTTCCGAACCAACTGGGGTTTCCGCGGTTCGAACTTGGGGTGATCGCCGGCAACCGGTCGCTTAACCCGATCTATTCCTCGGTGATCGCGGGCGAGGACGACGGCAAGGTTTCGGTGCAGTCAACCGTAATCGCAGGCATGGACGACCATATCGTGCTGCCGGTGACCCACACGTTCATGATGCTCAATCCGCTTGTCATCGCCGAGGTGATTGCGTTTCTCAAGACCGGCCGCTTTGACCACGACCTGACGCTTGGCGATGTGGTGCGCGACGTCATCCAGGGCGACTAGGCCGGTTTGGCGACCACCCGGTTCACATGCCCCATCTTGCGGCCAGGCCTGGCCTCCGCCTTGCCGTAAAGGTGGATCGCGCATTTGCCGTCCGCTGCCAGCGCGGGCACATCGGCAATGTCGTCGCCGATCAGGTTCAGCATCTCGACATCGGCGTGTCGGCTGCCGTCGCCAAGCGGCCAGCCCGCGATGGCGCGGATGTGCTGTTCGAACTGGTCGATGGCGCAACCGTTCTGCGTCCAGTGGCCGGAATTGTGCACGCGGGGTGCGAACTCGTTGACGATCAGACCGTCGGGCGTGACGAACAGCTCGACCCCGATGACGCCGACATAATCCAGCGCATTCAGGATCTTCGCCGCGATCAGCACCGCATCGGTCCGCTGCGCCGGGGTCAGGCGGGCGGGAACCCGTGTGGTGTGCAGGATACCGTCGCGATGAACATTCTCGCCGGGGTCGAAACAGGCGATCTGACCGGTCAGGCTGCGCGCGCCGATGACCGAGACTTCGTGGCTGAAGTCGATGAAGCCTTCCAGCACCGCCTCTTGTCCCGCCATGTCGGCAAAGGCATTTGCGGAATCGCCCGGCGTGTGCAGGCGCGACTGGCCCTTGCCGTCATAGCCCATCCGCCGGGTCTTCAGGATCGACGGGGAGCCGACCGTTTGCAGCGCTCGTTCCATGTCGTCCAGCGTTGTCACGGCGGCAAATTGGGCGGTTTGCAAACCGAGGTCTTGCAGGAAGGTCTTTTCGGTCAGCCGATCCTGACTGATCCGCAGCGCTTCGCGGCCGGGACGGACCGGGCGCAGCGCCTCTAGCGTATCGAGTGCGGCGGTCGGGATGTTCTCGAATTCATAGGTGATGACATTGACTGACTGCGCGAAGGCCGTCAGGGCGGCGGCGTCGTCATAGGGCGCGGTCGTCACCTGCGCTGCGACATCGCCTGCTGGCGGGTTCGCGCCGGGATCGTAGATGTGGCACCGAAACCCAAGCCGGGATGCTGCGACCGACAGCATCCGGCCCAACTGGCCACCGCCGAGAATGCCGATGGTAGCACCGGGGGAAAGCGCGTCAGGCATCGCGCGGCGCGTCCGGGATCGAGGCAGACAGCGCATCGCGCCAACCCTGAAGCCGGTCGGCGAGGTCCGGGTCGTGCAGCGCAAGGATGCCAGCCGCCATCAACCCCGCGTTCGCAGCCCCCGCAGCGCCGATCGCCATGGTTGCCACCGGAAACCCCTTGGGCATCTGGACGATCGAATAGAGGCTGTCGAGGCCGCCAAGCGCCTTAGTCTCGATCGGCACGCCGATCACCGGCACCCGGGTCTTCGACGCCATCATGCCGGGAAGATGTGCCGCCCCGCCCGCACCGGCGATAATCACATGCAGACCGCGTTCGGCCGCAGATTTGCCGTAGGACCAAAGCCGGTCCGGCGTGCGATGCGCCGACACGATCTTTGCCTCGTAGGATATGCCCAGTTCATCGAGCACCGTTGCGGCTTCTTTCATCGTCGGCCAGTCGGACTGGCTGCCCATGATGATGCCGACTTTCACCTCTGTCATCGTGTCGCTCCGGATTTCGGGAAGCGGCACTATACCGCGATCAAGGGGTCACGCAATGATGTCCGGGGTCAGTTCATCCTCGATCTGGGCGATGCGATCCTTCAGATGCAGCTTTTGCTTTTTCAGCCGTCGCAGGCGCAGTTGATCACCACGACCGCTTTTCTCCAGCGCATCGATGGCATCGTCAAGGTCGCGATGCTCGCGGCGCAATACCTCGAGCTTGACGCGAAGAACCTCGAAATGGTCCATGCGGGTGGATTTGTTCATAAGATTCCCGACTCGGGGTTGGAGTGGCTGCGGCAACCTATCGGGTTTGTGCCGCTACGCCAAGAAATTGCGCAGACGCCTGTGATCTTGCAGTTGCCGCACGCGGCCCCCATATCTTGTCCAAGGCTGCCGATGACGGGGCCCACACAGGACTGTCGCTTGTTCGAAGGACGCCTCGATGACGAAACTGACGCTAAGCACTCACCCGATGCTTTTGGGGTTCGACCAGCTTGAACGGCTGATGGAACGGGCCGCAAAGTCGGATTTAAGCGGGTATCCCCCTTTCAACATCGAACAGACCAGCGAACATTCGTTCCGGATCACCCTGGCGGTCGCCGGGTTTGCCGAGGCGGATCTGTCGATCACCGTCGAGGACCGGCAACTGGTCATTCGTGGCCGGCAGAAGGACGACACCGGGGCGCGGGTGTTTTTGCATCGCGGCATCGCGGCGCGTCAGTTCCAGCGCAGTTTCGTGCTGGCCGAGGGGGTGGAAGTGGCCGGTGCGATGACGGAAAACGGCCTGCTGCACGTGGATCTGAAGCGGTCACGGACCCAATCGGTGGTGCAGACAATCAAGATTGACCGCGGATAAGAAAGGCTAAGAGCATGAACACCAGATTCAAAGATCTGCCCGGTGGCGAAGACAGGATCGTCTACGTCCGGCCGGTTGCCGTCATCGACCTGCCGATCGAGGTTCAGGAAGCCGCAGAGGGTGCGGAACTGATTTATGCCGTCCACAATGCCGACGGTGCCCGTCTGGCGCTGGTGCGCGACCGCAGCCTGGCGTTCGTACTGGCGCGCCAGAACGATCTTGCGCCGGTGAACGTCCACTGAGCGACGGAATCCCGACCGGGCTCCGTATAAGTTCCGCAGGGTCGGGATCGACCCGCGGCGATGGAGTGGAAACCATGAAAGTCGAGAATTACAGCCGTCTGCAGATCGTGCTGCACTGGCTGGTCGCTGTCCTGCTGGTGGGCAGCTACCTGTCGAGCGATGCCATGAAGGACGGTTGGCGCGCGTTCTTGCGAGGGCAAGAGTATGCGAGCACGGGTGTGCAGGCGCATGTCATTTTCGGAATCACGATTCTGACGCTGCTGGCTGTGCGGCTGATCCTGCGCTACTGGCAGGGAGTGCCGGATGCGCCGGTGGGCGGGTCGCCTTTGCTGGCGCGCGCGGCAGGCGCCATGCACTGGGCGCTTTATGCCGTGCTGATCCTGATCCCGGTGTCGGGGATGCTGGCGTGGTTCGGCGAAATCCGGGACGCCGGCGACGTGCATGAGGTGCTGTTCAACGTGCTGATCGCGCTGGTCGCCATGCATACCGCGGCGGCGCTGTTCCACCACTATGTGCTGCGCGACGGTCTGCTGAGGCGGATGATCCGGTTCAGCTAGGCATATGAAAAGGCCCCGACGATGATCGTCGGGGCCGTTTTCGTTCAGGCCGCGATCAGGCCCATGCTTTCGAGCTTGAGGATCACCTGATGCGCGCAATTGTCGACATCGACGTTTTCCGTCTCGACCCGCAGTTCGGGGTTTTCGGGCACGTCGTAAGGGTCGGAGATTCCGGTGAATTCCTTGATCTTGCCTGCGCGCGCCAGCTTGTAGAGCCCCTTGCGGTCGCGGCGTTCGCATTCTTCGATCGTGGTTGCGACATGCACTTCCAGAAAGGCACCGAATTGCTCGACGTCTTCACGCACCGCGCGGCGGGTCGTGGCATAGGGCGCGATGGGCGCACAGATGGCGATACCGCCGTTCTTGGTGATCTCTGACGCGACATAGCCGATGCGGCGGATGTTCAGGTCGCGGTGCTCTTTCGAGAAGCCAAGCTCTGACGACAGGTTCTTGCGCACCAGATCGCCGTCCAGCAGCGTCACCGGCCGTCCACCCATTTCCATCAGCTTGACCATCAGCGCATTGGCGATGGTCGATTTGCCCGAGCCCGAGAAGCCGGTGAAGAACACGGTAAAGCCCTGCTTGGACCGCGGCGGCCGGGTGCGACGCAGTTCCGTGACAACCTCGGCGAACGAGAACCATTCCGGAATCTCCAGCCCTTCGGCCAGACGGCGGCGCAGTTCAGTGCCCGATATGTCAAGGATCGTATCGCCTTCGGGCACTTCGTTGACCGGGTAATACTGGGCCTTTTCCTGCACATAGACCATGTGCTTGAAGTCGACCATTTCGACGCCGATTTCGTCCTGATATTTCTTGAACAACTCTTGTGCGTCGTAGGGGCCGTAGAAATCCTTACCCTTGCTGTTCTTGCCGGGGCCGGCATGGTCGCGGCCGACGATGAAATGGGTGCAGCCGTGGTTGGCGCGGATCAGGCCGTGCCAGACGGCTTCGCGCGGGCCGCCCATGCGCATCGCAAGGTTCAAGAGGCTCATCGTAGTGGTCGAGGCGGGGTATTTGTCCAGCACCGCCTCGTAGCAGCGCACGCGGGTGAAGTGATCGACGTCACCGGGCTTGGTCATACCGACGACGGGATGGATCAACAGGTTCGCCTGCGCTTCTTTCGCGGCGCGGAACGTCAGTTCCTGGTGCGCGCGGTGCAGCGGGTTGCGGGTCTGGAAGGCGACGACGCGGCGCCAGCCTACCTTGCGGAAATAGGCGCGCAACTCGTTCGGCGTGTCGCGACGGGCGCGGAAGTCGTAATGCACCGGCTGCTGGATACCCACGACCGGACCGCCCAGATAGACCTTGCCGGCGGTGTTGTGCAGGTAGTTGACGGCCGGGTGCGCACTATCGTCAGCGCCGAAGACCTTCTTGGCCTCATGCGCCTTGTTCGGGGTCCAACGGTCGGTGACGGTCATCGTCGCAAGGATCACGCCTTCCTGATCGCGCAGGGCGATGTCCTGACCAAGTTCCAGTCCTTCGGCGAATTTCGCGGGCACATCCAGGTTGATCGGCATCGGCCAGAGCGCGCCGCTTGCCAGCCGCATGTTGTCGACGACGCCGTTATAATCTTCTTCCGACATGAACCCTTTCAGCGGGTTGAAGCCGCCGTTCATCAGAAGTTCGAGATCGCAGATCTGGCGCGGGGTCAGATCCCAGCTGATCAGGTCAGAAGCCTCGTTCTTAAGCTTCTGGGCGGACTCGTACGACACATAGAGTTCCGGGATCGGGGCGAGATTGGCATTTTGCATGATGGTCACTGGTCCGGTTGAAAGGTCGCGCAAAGGCGGTCAGGGCATTTGGCGCGGACCTAGCCCCGTTCAAGGCACAAATTCAAGCCCCTGTTGGTGTTTAAGGGCCAGCATAAGCGAATATCCGATGCCCGCTGGGAACAATGCTGTGCGCAGGCAACGATCCTGCATGCCCTGGACCCAGTCCTAGCCGACGGATTGCTTTTGGGGGTCGCCCAACACCGCTGTTTCGACCGAGGATTCCGTTTCGGCCAGAAACTTCTCTGCCTCCAGCGCCGCCATGCAGCCCATTCCAGCGCTGGTGACGGCCTGCCGGTAAACGTGGTCGGTCAGGTCGCCCGCGGCAAAGACGCCGGGGATCGAGGTGGCCGTGCTGTCGGGCATGGTCTTCACGTAGCCGCCCATATGGGTTTCAAGCTGGTCCTTGACCAGTTCGGACGCCGGGGCGTGGCCGATGGCGACAAAAAAGCCCTTGCAGGGAATCTCGGTGATTTCGCCGGTCTGCACGTGCTTGGCGCGGACCGCCTCGACGCCAAGGGGGTTCTCGGTCCCCAGAACTTCTTCGATCGTGTGGTTCCAGAGCACGTGGATCTTGGGGTTCTTGAACAGCCGGTTTTGCAGAATCTTCTCGGCGCGGAATTCGTCGCGGCGGTGGACGACCGTTACTTTTGACGCAAAGTTTGTCAGGAACAGCGCCTCTTCGACGGCAGTGTTGCCGCCACCAGCGACAACGATTTCCTGCCCGCGGTAGAAGAACCCGTCGCAGGTCGCACATGCCGACACGCCGAAGCCCATGAACTTTTCCTCGGACGGGAGGCCCAGCCATTTCGCCCGTGCCCCGGTGGCAAGGATCACCGCGTCGCAGCTATAGGTGGCGCCGCTGTCGCCCTTGGCGGTGAACGGACGTTGCGAGAGGTCGAGATCGGTGATGATGTCGGCGACAATCTCGCAGCCCATTGCCTTGGCGTGGGATTCCATCCGCAGCATCAGGTCGGGGCCCTGCACTTCGGTGTCGCCGGGCCAGTTTTCGACCTCGGTCGTCGTTGTCAACTGTCCGCCGGGCTCGATCCCCTGCACCAGCAGCGGTTCCAGCATGGCGCGGCTGGCATAGACGCCCGCGGTGTAGCCGGCCGGGCCGGACCCGATGATAAGCACTTTGACGTGACGAGCCTTGGCCATTGCATCCCCCGCGTTCGACTGCGCCGTTGGATATAATCCCCGAAGCCGCCAGTTGAAACCCCCCGGAGTTGGCAGCACGAAAGCTCCGTGTGGCGGCAATCACCTTTTCGGATGTTGCGCAAACCCGAAACAATATTGCGCCCAATGCGTCGGCGGCGTAATGTCGTGAAAACCTCGAGCAGGAGTTCTTATGGCAGGCAGCAAACTCGATCCCATCGACCGCCAGATATTGTCCGAGCTGCAGGCCGATGGCCGGATGACCAACGTCGAACTGGCCAAGCGGGTCGGAATCTCTGCGCCGCCCTGTCTGCGCCGTGTCAGGACGCTGGAAGAAAGCGGCTTCATCAAGGGCTATCACGCCGATGTCGACAGCCGCGAGCTTGGGTTCGAGGTTCAGGTCTTCGCAATGGTCGGGCTGCAAAGCCAGGCAGAGGCTGATCTGTCAGCATTCGAGAAACGTTGCCGTGAATGGCCGTTGGTGCGCGAGTGCCACATGCTGAACGGCGAGGTCGATTTCATCCTCAAATGCGTGGCGCCGGACCTGTCGACATTCCAGAACTTCCTGACCGAGCAACTGACCGCCGCGGCCAACGTCGCGAGCGTCAAGACATCGCTGGTGATCCGCTGTGCCAAGGACGAACCGGGCGTTCCCTTCGACGTGCTCGAAAGCCGCCTGAAAAAGAACGCCTGAACCCGGTCAGCGCAGGAAGTTCAACGGACCGAATTCGGCCATTGTGCGGATTTGCGGAAACAGCGACAGGAACTGGCCGAACAGATCATCCGAGATCGAAAGGCTGGCCGCATGACCGGGATGAAAGCTTTCAATCGCGATGTCGTTGACGCGGACCAGCCGGTGCGACGGCAGCGCGAAGTGGTAAAGCTGCACCGCCGTGCGGGGTGCGACCTGCACCACCTGATGGCCATCTGCAAGATCGGCCACCGGCTGCAGGCGACCGGTGTCACGGCCAAGCTGGCCGGGGGTCATCAGCCGCGCGCCGGGGCCAAGCACCAGATCGGGCCGACCCTGTCCAAGACCGTAGCTGCCTTCGGTGATGCGGAACAGATAGTCCGGCTTTGCACCGTTGCCGACCGGCGTTGCCGCGGTCGTACCGGTCCACACGATGCAGGCAGGTGCTGCATCGACGGTGTCGACCATCATCCCCGGTTTGAGATCCTCGACGGCCACCGGACCGTCCGGGGTCGCCACCAGCGCGCCGCGCGCAAAGGCGTTGAACGCCATCTGAAATGCCGGGATGTCCGGGACGGTGGTCAGCCGGTTCTGCGTTTCTCCGAACCGGTTGAGCCACGCGAACTGGACGGCGCGCATGCGATGCCGCGTCGTGGGTTGCGCAGTTTGTCGTTGCGCGGGGTTCGAAATTCGAAGCGCCCTGGCATCTGCCGGGACGGCCATATTGTGGCGTAGTGTGGTCATGCGATCAGTCCTTACGTCCTGGTCACATCTGCAATACGCCCCCACCCAAGTGCAGAGGACTTGGTCTGCGGATCATGCGCGAAACCACAGCGCGCTGTCAAAGATATTGCGCGCGAAAGCCGGAATGAGGGACAGTCGGGGGATCGCCCCGCGGCATTGTTTCCGCAAGGCCGCCAGTCGGCCAGACTTGTGCCGCAATCGAGAGAATCACACAGGCCACCCGATCCGGGGTGACCTGTGCGACGACGTGGAAATGAGCCGTCGGAAGTGTCAGGCCCGCGCAATAGTGCTTTGTGCGGGCGGAGTGTCGCGTCGTGCAATCATGTCTGCGCGGCGCGGGCCGCGGGTCCATGGTGGCTGAACCTGCGATTTCGCGGCTTCCTTGAGAACGGAGTTGAGCCAGCGACGTTTGGTTGTCATGCGTCTATCCTCTCACTGCTTCACAGGGTTGCTCGCCTGCCTGTCTGTCACCCGCTATGGGGTTGATCTGAATTTACGCATCGTTTCAGGCGTTTGAATGGCAATCCTGATGCGATCTTGAAGTGGTCCGACCAGCAATTGTGGCAGCAGGGGCAGGCGAATTGACCGACTTCAACTGGTGCGCGCGGCACGGTGGCCTACCCCATTTTGTGCATAGTCAGCCTAAATTAACCAAGATTGTTGACCGAAGATGGACGCAATCGCGACCTGACGCGACACAAAGTTGCCATGTTTCGCAGCGCTGCTAGTTGTGCCGGTTGGGAATGGCTGAGTCGCGCGAAAGCGCAGGTCGGATGTCAGATACAGATCAAAGAGATCAGACGTCCGTAATCGGCCTCGCGGCAATGCACGCTGCGGCGGTAGGAATAGAACCTGCCCGGATCCAAATAGGTGCAATGCCGGGTCCATTCTGCCTGACCGACGCCAGCCTCGCGCAGGCGGTGCAAGCTGTAGCCAGGCAGGTCAAATTGATACCGTTCTGACTTGCCGTTGACGAAGAACCGCGCGTTTCCGGACGCTTCGGCCAGAAAGTTCTCGATGAATTCCGGGCCGACCTCGTAGGCTGGCTGGCTGATCGAGGGTCCGATGATCACGTTGATATCCGAGCGACGCGCCCCAAGTGCTTCCATCGCCTCGATCGTGGCTTCCAGCACGCCGGCCAGCGTGCCTTTCCAGCCCGCATGGGCCGCCCCGATGACCCCGGCGACCGGATCGGCGAAAAGCACCGGCTGGCAATCGGCGGTCAGCACACCCAGCGCAAGGTCCGGCGTGGCGGTGACCATCGCGTCAGCGCGCAGTCCCTTGACCGAACCAGGTTCGGTGACGGTCAGAACGTCGGGCGAGTGGACTTGATTGACACTAAGAAGAGCCTCCGGCTCGATCCCTATCGCTTCGGCCACGCGGGACCGGTTGATCGCCACAATCTCTGACTGGTCGCTGGAACCGGGTCCGCAGTTCAAACCCGCGAATATCCCCGAAGACGCGCCGCCTCGTCGGGTGAAAAAGCCGTGGCGGAACGGTGCAAGGTCGGCATGTCGGATGATCTCGAGCGTCATGTCGCGAATCCTGGGGGCGGTGGGCTGCCCGGATGGTGAAAAGCGATCATTTTGAACAGCGTCCCCATTTCCGACGGGTGCGTCAACCTGCGATGTGCAGCGACGTGCGATTGCAGGGCGTCACCCGAAAGCGACCGCGCCAGGGATTGGGCGCGTTGGGTGATGCCGAGGCGTTCAAGGACCACCCCCTGCGAGATCATTCCGGTGATTTTTGCCGCCCCGGCAGAGGCGGCCAACGCCTCAAAATCCACATGCGCGGTCAGATCAGCGTCGCCGGGATCGGCCAGCACGGGTTCGGGCCGGTGATTGCGAACTGCCTGTAGCGTGTCGCCTGCCGAGCGCCAGTCGCCATAATCCGCGATCAGCGCCGCGCCGCCATGCGCCGCGATCCGGGCCGCAATTTCGCCCGCGATCGGCGCGGCCGCGGGACATAGTTCGACAATGTCGCCGGGTCGCGTATCCGCCAGCCGATGATCGAGCGCTGCGATCGGGGCGGCGGCGGAAAGACCCCAACAGAGGTTACCGTCATCAACGCCTATCTGACGCTCTCGCCAGCCCGCAGGATCGCGGCTGAACTGGCGGATCGGCAGGGCATCGAAAAACTCGTTCGCGACCAGGAATAGCGGCGTGTTGGGCAGGTGGTCGGTATGGTCCTGCCATGTGACGTCATGGCCTTTGAGGGTTTCGGCCTGACGGTCGCGCAGTACCAGCGAGGTTTCGACAAGGTGCACTGTTGCCGCGTCAAGAAAACCGGGCACGTGTGCTGTGGCGCTCAGCATGTCGGCCATCAGCGTGCCCCGTCCCGGACCAAGCTCTGCCAGGCTGAAGCGCGTCGGCGCGCCCTGATCCAGCCAGGCCTGCGCGAGGGCAAGGCCCAGAAGCTCGCCAAACATCTGGCTGATTTCGGGCGCGGTGGTGAAGTCCCCGGCGCGCCCGAATGGATCGCGGGTTGAATAGTAGCCGTGCTGCGGGTGCATCAGGCATTCGGTCATGAATTCGGCGACACTCATCGGCCCCGTCGCGGCAATCCGCCGGATCAGGATATCGGCGAGCGCCGTCATATCCTGCGGCGGGCCCACACGATCAGGGCCAGACCGACGAGGACCATCGGCAGCGACAAAAGCTGACCCATCGACAGGCCGAAATTTCCCATCTGCAGGACATAGCCCATCGGGTTCGTCGCGGTGATGAACTGATCGTCGGCCTGACGAAACAGTTCCACGATGAATCGCGAGATCCCGTAGCCTGCAAGGAACAGGCCGGTAATCTGCCCCGGTTTCTTCAGCCAGTCGCCGCGCCAGACGAGAAACAGCAACAGCGCGCCAAGGATCAGGCCTTCCATCCCGGCCTCGTATAGCTGCGACGGGTGGCGGGCGCACAAGCCTTCGACGCCGGGGCAATCCTGCGCCCGGTTGCCCGGAAAGATCACCGCCCATGGCAGGTCCGACGGGCGTCCCCAAAGCTCTGAGTTCACGAAATTGGCGAGCCGGCCAAGCAGCAGGCCGGGCGGTGCGGCTAAGGCCATCGCGTCGGCGATCCGCAGCAGCGGCAAACCGTTGCGGGCGCTGAATATCCAGGCTGCAACTACGACGCCCAGAAAGCCGCCGTGAAACGACATGCCGCCCTGCCAGACCATCGGAATTTCCAGCGGGTTGGCGAAGTAGTAGGCCGGTTGATAGAACAGCACGAACCCCAGCCGTCCACCGACAATGACGCCGATGATGATCCAGGTCAGCAGGTCTTCCAACCGCGCGACCGTCATCGGTGGCGTATCTTGCGGCCACAGACGCGGCGTGCGCAGCGCCCGTGCAACAAGACGCCAGCCGATCAGGATTCCGACGATATAAGCAAGCGCATACCAGCGAAGCGCCAGTGTAAAGCCGCCAATCTCGATCGAGAAGATCTCGGGGCCAATGTTGGGAAACGGAATTGCTGCAGCGATCATGGCGGCAGGAATGAGCAAGCAGTTGCGGGAAGTCAACCTTGTGAACGGGCGGGCCGCGACCCATATTGGGGCAAGCTGAAGCCATGGAGGCCGCAATGCAGACACGGAACAAGATTTTTGACGATATCTCGCAACTGATGACCAATGCGATGGGCGTGGCGCAAGGTGCCAAGGGCGAGGCGGAAGCAGCGATGAAAGGCTGGGTCGACCGCTGGCTTGCGGATCGCGATTTCGTCACGAGCGAGGAATTTGACGCGGTTCGGGCGATGGCCCAGAAGGCGCGCGAAGAAAATGCCACGCTGCTGGCGCGGATCGTCGCGCTGGAAAGTGCCAGGCCTGCCAAGCCGAAAGCCGCGTCGAAAAAATAGCGACTGGCGACGACGTGAAGAAAACGCGCTTCTTTGGGGCGCGTTTTTCTGTTTCGAAGCCTTCATTTTAGCCTGTGGAGGACTCGGCCGCCTGCAACGTCAGTTGTGGCCGGTCAACCTTACTTATTGGCGAAATTCCCGAAAATATAGCTTTACAGGGGGCAGCTTTAAGCACACCATATTTAGTAAGGGCGGCGAAATGCACCGCCGGACCTTGAGCAGGCACCTAGTTTTAGTGGGTCGAAGCACCTACGAAGCTACAACAAAATGAGGCCGGGCATGTCGCTATCAGAGCATGATTTCCAGACAGATGACCTTCATCCGATCGATATCGTCGAGCACATCGCCGAGCACCATGACTGGGATTTCGATCGTGTCGCGGACGACCAGATCGCAATGGCTGTCGAGGGCCAGTGGCGGACCTATTCGATCACCCTGGCCTGGTCGGGATATGATGAAACGCTGCGGCTGATCTGCACTTTCGAGATGGAGCCGCCAAAGGAAAAGCTGTCCGATATCTACGAGTTGCTGAACCGGGTGAATGACAAATGCTGGGCCGGGGCCTTCACGTTCTGGTCCGAACAGCGGCTGATGGTCTATCGCTACGGTCTGGTTCTGGCCGGTGGTCAGGTCGCGGGTCCGGAACAGATCGACACGCTGATCAACACGGCGGTGTTGTCGGCCGAACGGTTCTACCCGGCGTTCCAGCTGGTTGCCTGGGGTGACCGGGGTATCGACGACGCCATGCAGGTCGCCATTGCCGAGGCCTACGGACGCGCGTGATCGCCGACTGACGTTTCGAATTGACGGTTTTCCTTCGCCGCTGGCCTTTGTAGGCTGGCGGCGATTTTTATGGGGGCGGTGATGGATTTTTCGCGGATCGAGGGACGCGGGCTGGTTTTGCTGGGATGCGGCAAGATGGGGTCTGCGATGTTGCAGGGCTGGTTGGCCGGCGGGCTGTCTGCCGGTTCGGTCTGGGTCATTGATCCGCAACCCTCGGACTGGCTGAAGTCAATCGCCGGACTGCATCTGAATGCCGATCTGCCCGATAATCCCGCCATCGTTCTGATCGCCGTCAAGCCGCAGATGATGCGCGAGGCGCTGCCGGTCCTGAAACCGATGGGTAACGGCGGAACGCTGTTTCTGTCGGTCGCGGCAGGCACCCCGATTTCGGCCTATGAGGCCGTGCTGGGGACCGCGACGCCGCTGGTCCGAGCGATGCCGAACACGCCCGCGGCTGTCGGGCGGGGGATCACCGCGCTGGTCGGCAACACCCAGGCAAGCGATGCCGATCTGGACCTTGCCGAAACCCTGCTGTCGGCGGTGGGGCAGGTGGTGCGGCTGGAACACGAGGGGCAGATGGACGCGGTGACGGCGGTTTCAGGGTCCGGCCCGGCCTATGTCTTTCACCTTATCGAAACCCTTGCCGCCGCTGGCGAGGCCGAGGGTCTGCCTGCCGATCTGGCGCTGCGCCTTGCCACGGCGACGGTCGCGGGGGCCGGTGCGCTGGCCGAACAGTCGGGCGACGACCCCGCGCAGTTGCGCGTCAACGTGACCAGTCCCGGCGGCACGACGGCGGCAGCGCTGGGGGTGCTGATGGATGAGGATCAGGGATTTCCCCCGCTGCTGCGACGCGCCGTCAGGGCCGCGGCGGACCGCAGTCGGGAGCTGGCGAAATGAGCGCGATCAGCTTTGACGATTTCCTGAAGGTGGATATCCGCGTCGGCCAGATCACCCGCGTCGAGCCATTCCCCGAGGCGCGAAAGCCCGCCTACAAGTTATGGGTCGATTTTGGCGGCGAGATTGGCGAGAAGAAAAGCTCTGCCCAGATCACCCGGCACTACGCGCCCGAGACGCTGTTGGGGCGGCAGGTGCTGGCGGTGGTCAACTTCCCGCCGCGCCAGATCGGCAAGGTGATGTCGGAAGTGCTGGTTCTGGGCGTGCCGGATGCGGAGGGCGAGGTGGTCTTGCTGGGCACCGATCACGATGTGCCTTTGGGCGGGCGGTTGTTCTAGCGCGATCTGGCTTCTAGCAGTCGCGCGGACGTTCGCCCATCGCTTCGCGCCAATGGCGGCGGCAGAGCGAGACATAGGTTTCGTTGCCACCGATCTGCACCTGCGCGCCGTCCTTGACCACGCGGCCTTGTGCGTCCCGTCGGATCACCATCGTAGCCTTCTTGCCGCAATGGCAAATCGTGCGGGCCTCGCGCATTTCGTCGGCCAGCGCCAGAAGTGCAGCAGAGCCGGGGAATAGCTCGCCCTGAAAATCGACCCGCAGACCGTAGCACATGATCGGCACTTTCAGGTCGTCGACGGCGCGGGCCAGTTGCCAGACCTGTTCCTTTTCGAGGAACTGCGCTTCGTCGATGAACACGCAAGCGACCTCTCCCAATGCCTGACGGGTGATGATCTTCGCCAGAAGGTCCTCGCCCGGCGCAAAGGTATCTGCGGCTTCACCGATGCCGATACGCGACTCGATGCGGCCCTGGCCGGCGCGATGGTCGGACTGGGCGGTCACAAGATAGGTGTCCATGCCGCGTTCGCGGTAATTGTAGGACGCCTGCAGCAGCAGCGTCGACTTGCCGGCATTCATCGTCGAGTAGTGAAAGTAGAGCTTGGCCATGGCCGGATCGTGCAGCCCATGGGCCGGATGTTCAAGCGCAAGAATGACTGGCGGGCGACAGGAAGGCGACGCCGCGCTGTGCTAAAGGAACACGCGCTGGACGAACCAATAAGCGCCGACAACCGCGATTGCCGATGAGGCCGGGACGGTGATGACAGACCGATACCAGCGCTTGCGGCCGAACCACAGGCCAACGATCAGGAACGCCGCCGAAATGACCGCCAGTTGTCCCAGCTCGACGCCGATGTTGAACCCGATCAGGCCGGTCAGAAACCGCGCCGGGTTCAACCCGATGTCGCCAAGTACCGCCGCAAAGCCGAGGCCGTGCAGAAGGCCGAACCCGAAAACAACGAGCGTGCGCCAGGGCCGGTAGGTCGTGAGAAAGATGTTCTCGACCGCGACATAAACGATGGAAGCCGCGATCAGGGGTTCGACGACGGCCACCGGGATCTGGACGATTTTCAGCGTTGCCAACGCCAGCGTCACGGTATGGGCCACGGTGAAAGCTGTCACCTGATACAGCAGCGGCCGAATGTGCAAAGAGAAGAAGAACAGCCCCAGCACGAACAGGATATGGTCCAGCCCCTTGGGGACGATGTGTTCAAAGCCGATCCGGACATAGTCGAGAAATGCGACCAGCCAGGGTTGTTGGACGCTTCCGACGCGGGGCATCGGGTCGCTGTCCGCGCCGTTGGTCAGGTAGCCGGAATAGCCTTCGCCTTCGGTGACGGTCTGTCGCACCACCAGCGGGCCGTAAGCGGCGTCCCATCCGAACGTGACAGCCGAGTCATCCTCTGGCAAAGCCGCCGAAAGCCGGATCCGAGATTCGCGCGGCAAGTCGAGATCGGGTTCGGGGATGACCTCGACCGCCTCAAGATTCAACGGCACGGCCGCGCCGCCGGCCTTCAGGTGAAAGCCCTCTGCGATCTGCGGCCAGTCGTTGCGGAAGACCTCGGCCAGTGTTTCGGGATCATCGGCGCGAAGCGTATCGTAACGATTGGCCAGCGGCGAGGCATTGGTGTCCTGCACTTCGCCAAGATCAATCCCCGCGATCAGAGGTTCGATCGACAACAGGATTTCGACATCGACCCGATTTGATGCCACAGTGACATCGGAAATGGCGGGGCGAATCTCATGCGCGAAAACCGCGCCGCTGAGGACGCACCAAAGCAGGACGATGAGCGTCAGGCTTGACGGCGGCGCAATCCGTGCCAGCTTGCACCGCACGAAGAACGGAGTGTCACCTGTCATGAAAATCACTGCCCTCAAGTCCCTGACCTTGCTGCTAGTTAGCACGCTTCCGGCCGTTGGCCACGAGTTTTGGATTTCGCCGCTTGATTACCAGATCGACGCCGGTGAGGCTGTCAAAGCCGACCTGCGGGTAGGGCAGAGTTTCAAGGGCGCGGCGTTTGGATACATTCCGCAGAACTTCGTGCGGTTCGAGTTTGGCCATGACGGTAAGTTGTCTCCGCTGCTGGGCCGCATCGGGGATCGTCCGGCGGTCAGCGTGGTCGTGTCGGAAGAAGGGCTATGGGTCATCGTGCACGAAACCACCGACAATCTTCTGACATGGGATACGTGGGAGAAATTCGTCAGCTTCGTCGAGCACAAGAAGCTGGCCGGCACGCTGGAACTTCATGCAGAGCGCGGCCTGTCACAAGAGGGCGTGAAGGAAAGCTACCGCAGGTTTGCCAAATCGCTTGTCGCCGTGGGTGATGGGGCGGGCGAAGACAGCGAGGCTGGATTGCGGACCGAGATCGTCGCGGGCGCCAATCCCTACACCGATGATCTTTCAGGCGGGTTGCCGGTGCGGGTGCTGTTCGAAGGCGCGCCCAGAGCCGGTGCGCAAGTCGAGGTGTTCGACCGCGATCCAGGGGGCGAGGTGACGACCTTCACCGAAATGACCGACCCGGACGGCAGGGCGAGCATCCCCGTAGAGCCGGGTCACGAATACTTGCTGGACGCCGTCGTGATGCTGCCGCTTTATCCCGCGGACGAGACCACAGAGCCGGTTTGGCAATCGCTTTGGGCGTCGCTGACCTTTCGGGTCCCGGATCGGAACTGATGGGGGCCGTTGTTGCAGCGAAACAGGTGCTGCGGGAAACCATTGGCGAACAGGTTGATAAATCGCCTGAAATCTATACTTTCAGTACATCGGGAACCCAGAGGCTCTGATGATCCGCTACGCGCTGAAATGCGAAATCAATCACCAGTTCGAAAGCTGGTTCCAGTCGGCCGAGGCTTTTGAGAAGCTGAAGACGACCGGGCGGCTGTGTTGTCCCGATTGTGGATCCGGGTCCGTGGCCAAGGCGATCATGGCGCCGCAGGTAAGACTTGGCGGGAATGCGGCCGAAAATGGCGCCCCCGAGCGGGTGCCGATGCAGGCGCTGGTCGCACCTTCATCGCCTGCCGAAGCGGCGATCATCGAATTGAAGAAGAAGATCGAGAAATACTCCGACTATGTCGGCAAGGATTTCGCGGCAGAGGCCCGGAAGATCCATGTCGGCGAGGCCGAAGGGCGCTCGATCTACGGCGAGGCGACGGGCGACGAGGCTCGGGCGCTGATCGAAGACGGGATACCCGTCGCGCCGTTGCCGTTCCTGCCCGCTCGCAAGACAAACTGAGCCGCAGGTTGAGCGTTCTCATTACCGGGGCAAACCGGGGTGTCGGCAAAGCCCTCGCGGATGTCTATCGGGCTGACGGGAAGGACGTCATCGGGACCGCGCGTTCGGCCGATGACGGGTTGTTGCCGCTGGATGTGGGGGACCCCCAGTCAATCGCGGCCTTGGCCAAGCAATTGCATGGACAAACCCTAGACCTCTTGATCTGCAATGCGGGTGTCTATCTCGACAAGAGGCATGCAATCGACGACGGTTATCCGCCGGCAATGTGGGCGGAAACGTTCGCGATCAACTCCACCGGGGTTTTTCTATGTGTTCAGGCATTCCTGCCGCACTTGCGCCGGTCGAACGCGCCGAAGATCGCAATCATTTCCTCGCAGATGGCAAGCGACGAACGCGCCGGCGGCGGTGCGCTGATCTACCGCGCGTCCAAGGCGGCAGCGCTGAACCTTGGCCGCAACCTTGCGGTTGATCTGAAGGGGGACGGCATTGCGGTCGGCATCTATCATCCCGGCTGGGTGCAGACCGACATGGGCGGATCGAGCGCGTCGATCACCCCCGAGGTGTCTGCCCGCGGTCTAACCGCAAGTTTCGATGCGCTGTCGCTTGCCACGACCGGGTGCTTCGAGACTTGGGACGGCAGGCCGCATCCGTTCTGAACTTGCCCTTGGCCCGCGCCCCGCATAAGAAACCCGCGACTACTTGGGGGACGCAGGGCGCATATATGCCAATCCTTGTGATGAAATTCGGCGGCACATCCGTGGCCACGCTGGACCGCATCCACCGTGCATCCAAACGCGTCGCGCGCGAGGTTGCGAATGGCTTTGACGTGATCGTCGTTGTATCGGCAATGTCGGGCAAGACCAACGAGCTGGTTGGCTGGGTGGATGAAACCTCGAAATTCTACGACGCGCGCGAGTACGATGCCGTGGTGTCGTCAGGCGAGAACGTGACCGCTGGCCTCATGGCGTTGCGGTTGCAGGAAATGGACATTCCGGCGCGCAGCTGGCAGGGCTGGCAGGTGCCGCTGAAGACCAATTCGGCGCATAGTTCGGCCCGGATCGAGGACATTCCCACAGCCAACATCAACGCCAAATTTGCGCAAGGCATGAAGGTCGCCGTGGTCGCAGGCTTCCAGGGGATCAGCCCCGAGGGCCGGATCACCACGCTGGGGCGCGGCGGCTCGGATACCACGGCGGTGGCCTTTGCCGCCGCCTTCGGCGCCGAGCGCTGCGATATCTACACCGATGTCGACGGCGTCTACACCACCGATCCCAGGATCAGCGCCAAGGCCCGCAAGCTGGACCGGATTGCGTTCGAGGAAATGCTGGAACTTGCCTCGCTTGGGGCCAAGGTGTTGCAGACGCGCTCGGTAGAGCTGGCGATGCGGTTCGGGGTGAAGTTGCGGGTTCTGTCGAGTTTCGAGGATAACAATGAAACGGCGGGCACGCTGGTCTGTGCCGAGGAGGATATCGTGGAAAGCAAAGCTGTTGCCGGCGTCGCCTATAGCCGTGACGAGGCCAAGATGACGCTGATCTCGGTCGCGGACCGTCCGGGGATCGCCGCCGCCATCTTCGGGCCTCTGGCCGATGCGGGGGTGAATGTGGACATGATCGTTCAGAACATCTCGGAAGAGGGTCGCACCGACATGACGTTTTCGCTGCCGGTAGATCAGGTGGCGCGGGCCGAAAAAGCGATGCAATCCGCAAAGGTCAAGGAAATCATCAACTTTCAGGAACTGGTGACGGACACGGATGTGGCGAAGGTTTCGGTCGTCGGGATCGGGATGCGGAGCCATGCGGGGGTGGCGGCTCAGATGTTCAAGGCGCTCTATAAAGAGGGCATCAATATCAAGGTCATCACGACCTCCGAGATCAAGATCTCGGTGTTGATCGACCGCAAATATATGGAGCTGGCGGTGCAGGCGCTGCATGATACGTTCGAGTTGGAGAAGGCCTGACGAGGCTGGGGCGTCCACATGTGGACGGATTGTTAAGACGTTGAAAACAAAAGAATAGAGCCTTTTACCTTCAGGCTTTCTTAACGTTTTCCTTGTGGCGTGCGGTGGGGCTTGACGCGAGATGCGGGAGGCGCCGGTCGACCGGTCCGACCAGAACCAAGACCCCCTGATCCCGCCGTGACACCGCCCCATCGAAAGCCCCGCCTGACTGCCGGCACAAGACGCTTGCTGTTGCTGGCCGGCGAGATGGACTCGACCCAGCGCGGGGCAACGGGGAAGGGCGGTTTTGAGCCCGAAGCAGACTTACTCGGCATGGTCAGGCAAGCCCGAGACTCCTGTCCAGCTGCCATTCAGATCATCACAGTCAGATCCATCGTAGATCTCGACTTCTGCACCAAGACTTTTGCACATCATCTCGTTACTACGAACCGGTTCCGCGACTTAGTCCACGCCACTGCGCCACGCCACTGCGCCACGTCACAACGCTACCTTGATCGAGCGCCGGATAGTCAATCGGACGGTGCTGATTCATATCAAGGTGCGGCCTGCGACTATCAGCTATGTAAGTTTTATTGAGTTGCAAACGTTGACGTTCCAACGAGCAACTGCTGAAAGGGTAACAAAATGACATCGATGAAAACTGCATTCGCCGTGGTTGCGTTTGCACTCGCGGGTCCCGTATTTGCCGAAGGCGATTTAAGCCGCGAGAATGTGATCGACGTCCCAATCGAAATGGGAACCAATGATGACGGCATGTATTTGAAACCGGACAATTTCGAGTTTGTCACGGGACAGGCATACAGGCTCGTCCTGACGAACGTGGATGAGATCAAACATGAATTGGCTCTCAACGAAATGGGCGAGCGGGTCTTTACCAGAAAGGTTGAGGCCTCTGACGCAGAAGGCAATCTGGTCACCGAAGTTAAGGGCGCGATCCAAGAAGTGGAAGTCGGGCCAGGAAAAACGGTTGAATGGTTCATCGTACCGGTACAGACAACTGATGAACCCGTCGAAATTACCTGCGAGATTCCGGGCCATTTGGAAGCCGGAATGCGCGCAAGCGCGATGATCAACTAGTGGCTTGAATTTCGACCAGCCAAGCTTTTGCTTGGCGAAATGAAAATTCTAGAAGATGGGCCTGCTCCTGAGTTGGTCCATTTTCCACATCGGCATCGCCCACAACAGCTATGCTTCCTCCGACGCCAATAGCCGCCCACGGTCGCGAACTGCCTTTTGACGCGGTTGCACCAATGTCCGCTTCGTCCCGCAAATCACACATCGAGCTTGCTTCTTGCGCCAGGAACCCTGTCGCCCGGCGCACGAAATGCCCGGTTTTAAGGCAATCGACCTGCGTTCCGGGCACGCCTCGGTTACGCGTGGCGGATCCTCGACGGGGTGAGATTCGCCACTCCCCTTCGACGCGCAACTCGCCTATAGAGGGCGAAAAGGGGTGCTGGAACCGAATGCCCGAACGTTCAGACAGCGAAAGCCGCAAGCTGCTTGGCCGGTTGAGGGATGCCCTTGCCGAAAGCAGCGCGGGACAGGCCCGGCTGGACCGGATCACCCATCTTATTGCAGATTCGATGCAGACCGAGGTGTGCTCGATCTACCTGTTTCGCGATGACGACACGCTGGAACTTTGCGCGACCGAGGGTCTGAAGCCCGAGGCCGTTCACCAGACCCGGATGCGGATCGGCGAGGGCCTTGTTGGTCGCGTCGCGCGGACCGGCATGCCGGTGAACACCGCCAATGCGCCGCAGACCAAGGGTTTCCGGTTCATGCCGGAAACCGGCGAAGAGATATTCTCGTCGTTTCTGGGCGTGCCGATTCAGCGGCTGGGGGAATCTCTCGGTGTTCTGGTGGTGCAGTCGAAAGACGCGCGGGGATTCTCCGAGGACGAGGTCTATGCGCTGGAGGTCGTTGCAATGGTGCTGGCCGAGATGACGGAACTTGGCGCCTTTATCGGAGAAGGCGCCGCCCTGTCGGCGCTGCACCAGCAACCGGTGCTGTTTCGTGGCGGCGTCGGGCAGGAAGGTGTCGCCGAGGGGCAGGTCTATCTGCACGAGCCTCGGGTCGTGGTGACCAACCCGGTGGCCGATGATCCCAAGGCCGAACTGATCCGCTTGCAGGAAGGCGTGAACACCTTGCGGATAACGGTCGACGACTTGCTGTCGTTCGCCGACACCGGCGACAAGGAACAGCGCGAGGTTCTGGAAACCTACCGCATGTTCGCCAATTCCCGCAGCTGGATCGCGCGGATGGAGGAAGACATCGCCAGCGGCCTTTCGGCGGAAGCCGCGGTCGAGAAGGAACAGACCGCCGCCCGCTTCCGCATGGCCCAAGTGCCCGATGCCTATCTGCGCGAACGGCTGCACGATCTCGATGACCTGTCGAACCGGTTGCTGCGCATCCTGACCGGGCAGGGCAGCGAAACCGGGGCGGAACTTCCCGCCAACCCGGTCCTTGTCGCCCGCAACATTGGTCCGGGCGAATTGCTGGATTATGGTCGCGCGCTGCGTGGGATCGTGCTGGAACAGGGATCGGTCGGCAGCCATGCCGCGATTGTCGCACGTGCGCTGGCGATCCCGCTGGTGATCCATGCCGAGCGGATCACCACCGAGGCGCTGAACGGCGACCGCATTCTGGTGGACGGCGAACAGGGCATCGTGCATCTGCGGCCAGAGGAAAGCGTCGCCTCGGCGTTTCGCGACAAGATCGCGATGCAGGCGGCAGCGCAGGAACGCTACGCGGGTCTGCGCGAAATGCCGGCGCAGGCGTTGTGCGGCACGGTCATTGCCATGCACATGAACGCCGGGCTGATGGCGGATCTGCCGTCGCTGGTTAGTTCGGGGGCCGAAGGCGTCGGGCTTTTCCGGACCGAGTTGCAGTTCCTGATCCGCAACAAGGTGCCGAAACGCGGCGAGCTTGCGTCACTTTACAGTCAGGTGCTGCAGGCGGCCAACGGCAAGCGCGTCGCGTTCCGCACGCTCGACATCGGGTCCGACAAGGTGCTGCCCTACATGAAGCCGCAGGACGAGCCGAACCCGGCAATGGGCTGGCGTGCGATCCGGCTGGGTCTGGACAAGAAGGGTGTCATGCGGATGCAGCTGCAGGCGCTGTTGCGCGCCGCGGCAGGGCGCCCGCTGACGGTGATGTTCCCGTTCATCGCCCAGACCGAGGAATTTCGCGAGGCGCGGACGCTGTTGCTGGCCGTCGTGGAAAGCGAAAAGCGACTGGGTCATGCGGTGCCGTTCAAGCTGGAAATCGGCGCGATGCTGGAAACCCCCAGCATGGCCTTCGCGCCGCGGCAGTTCTTCGAGGAATGCGATTTCATCTCGATCGGCGGCAACGACCTGAAGCAGTTCTTCTACGCGGCCGATCGCGAGAACGAGCGGGTTCGGCGGCGCTATGACACGCTGAACGTATCCTTCCTGTCGATCATCACTCAGATCGTCGAGCGTTGCGCGGCGGCCAACACGCCGCTGTCGTTCTGCGGCGAGGATGCGGGCCGCCCAATCGAGGCGATCTGCCTTGCAGCGCTCGGGTTGCGTTCGCTTTCGATGCGTCCCGCCTCGATAGGGCCGGTCAAATCCCTGATCCGGCGGGTCGACCTGAAGGACCTGCGCAAGGTGATCGACCATTCCATGGAATCGGGCGTGCAGTCGGTTCGGGCGGCGGTGATGGATTACTTGCGCAATCTGGGCTGAGGCCCGCAGCGATTGCTCAGGCCGGCGGTCGGACGATGATGTGGCCCGGCGCCGCGAAAGCCACTTTTCCGTCCGGGTCGGCGAACTCGGCAAGCTCGCGTTCCGCAGCTTCGACGAGGGTTTCAAATTGCTCATCGTCGATCATGTCGGCCAAAGTCCAACCCCGCACATCGGTTTGAACCCAATCCCGAATTGATTGAAAACGGGCGGTCCCCTGACGTGTGACAATTTTCGCATCGTCCCATCCGGCATCCGTCAACAGGGCGCGCAGCGTAGCCTTCTGCCCCAGGACAAACGGCGCGCGCAGGGCCTCTGCGGCAATAGCCCCGAACAAGCGGTCGAAAAGGCCAATCATCCGGGCATAGCCCGGCGAGGTTTCGGCGCTGTCCCAGACCGACACCGCCACCTTGCCGCCCGGCCGGATCACTCGGGCCATTTCGCGCAGGGCCTGCGATCGGTCATCAAAGAACATCAGGCCGAACTGGCACAGCACCGCGTCAAACGTCGCGTCGGGAAAGGGCAGCTTTTCGGCCCGGCCGGACTGCCATTCGATGTCGGGCGCACGCGAACGCGCCACTTTCAACATTCCATCGTTGCGGTCGAGACCGGTGACGGAGCCGTCCGATCCAACGATCCTCAAAGCGACCTGCGTCGTTGATCCGGTTCCGCAAGCGACATCCAGCACGGCGTCCCCTGGCTGCAGATCAGCAGCTTTGCACAGCGGTTCTGCCCATTCCCGGAACAACGCGGGCACGAAGAACGTGTCATAGATTTCGGCGGCACTTGCGGAAACCTGCCCTGCTTCGGCAGCATCTTTTGGCTTGGCCATGACCCACTCCTTTTGTTCGGGCACGGGCTGCAGCCGGAATGAATCGAAGCAGTTGCGCCTTACGGCATGTCGATGCGACGAGCCGCGTTCGACTTGGCCCGCCGCACATTGAAACGATAAGGACATTTTACCAAATTGCGCCCTTTTGGTCTATGGCAGGGCCAAGCGGCGATAATCCGGAACGCCAGCGGGGCTTGCCTGCGTCAAGGCCGCACGGCTGCATCCGCCGGCCATTTCGCGACCGCGCCCGCTACACCGGACCACGCGCCCGAGACCAGTTCGTGGCCCAGCACCCGGTCGGGGTTGGTCGGCGGCGGCATCATGATGTCGGGCAGTTTCGCGAAGCCGAAGCGACGGTAATAGGGCGCGTCGCCGACCAGCAGAACCCGGCTCCAGCCTTCGCGCAATGCCTCGCCCATGCTTTCGACGATCAAGAGCGCGCCCAGCCCCTCGCCCTGTCGCGTCGGGTGGACGGAAATCGGGCCAAGCAGCAGGGCCGGTTTGTCGACCACCATCACCGGCCAGTAGCGGATCGCGGCGGCCAGCGTGCCATCGGCGTCCCGCGCGACAGTGCAAAGCGCCTTGACCGGCGGGACATGGTCGCGCAGCCGGTAGGACGACAGCGCCTCGCGTCCCGGTGCGAAACACAGATCCATCAGCGCCTCTACTTCCCACCAGTCGGCTGGCGTTTCCTCTTCGAGGCGATACACGCGCTTGCCCTCGCGTTTTTCTGATTCAAGACTGGAAAGCCTGCTAGCACGAGGCTAGGTCAGGGGCAACGAACGAGGAGCCTTCATGTTTTACCGCCCCGCCGACGGCCACGGCCTGCCGCATAATCCGTTCAACGCCATCGTGACGCCGCGGCCCATCGGCTGGATCTCGACCAGGGGGACGGACGGACGAGAAAATCTGGCGCCCTATTCGTTCTTCAATGCCGTGGCCTACACGCCGCCTCAGGTGATGTTCGCCTCGACCAGCGGCAAGCCGGATCGCGATTTCGGCAAGGATTCCGTTGCGAACATCAAGGATAGCGGTGTCTTTTGCGTCAACATCGTCGAATATGCGATGCGCGATGTGATGAACCTGAGTTCGGGGTCTTTCGGTTCCGAAGTCGACGAGTTCGCGCTTGCAGGTCTTGATCGCGCCGAATGCGAAACGATTGCCTGTTCGCGGGTGGCTGGCGCGCCGGCGGCGCTGGAATGCCGGCTGACCCAGATCGTCGATCTGGAAGGTGTGGATAACCACTGCGTCTTTGGCGAGGTCACCGGCGTCTACATGCGCGACGATTGCGT
>JBBKVT010000004.1:0-5298 GCA_037968535.1 Paracoccaceae bacterium | reverse complement strand
CTGATCACCAATCCGGACTGCGCGCTACAGCAGGCGATCTCGGCCATTCATGATCTGGCACCTGAGGTGCAAATCTCGATCCGCGTCACTTCACCTTCAGAGGTCGAGCGGATGGTGTTGGAGGGCAGTTGTAGCCTCGGGATTGGCACGTGCGGCGAGCATTCACCCTATCTGCACTACGAGGATTTGTTTTACGAGCGCCAAGTACTTTACTGTGGACGGGGGCATGCGGTGTTTGACAATTACCGAACGGTGCGCACCAGCGATCTGAAACATCACCAATTTGTGCAGCGTGCTTACTCGGCGCCAGAACGCCTGCCGAAGGGGTTCAAACAGGGCGCAGTGGCAACGGCCGACCTGATGGAAGGCGTGGCTACGTTCATTTTATCGGGAAAGTTCATTGGCTATCTGCCTAAGCACACCGCAGCCTTGGATAGACCAAGACCTGATGCGGCCAGTGCTGGAAGACAAGCTTGGCTACCAAAACCCAGTATACTTGGCGACTCACAAGACCGACGCCAAGGCACCTGTTGTGCAGGCTTTCCTTGAGCATCTGCGCGAAGCGCAGACGCCAACGGCAAGGGCCAAGCAGCTTGCGAACGCAACAAAGGCGGTTTGAGCCCCTTCAGTGCTTCAGCACCTGCGACAGGAACAATTTGGTTCGCTCATTCTTCGGCACAGAAAAGAACTCCGACGGAGGCGCCACCTCGACGATCTGACCGTGATCCATGAAGATCACCTTGTCGGCAACCGTCTTGGCGAAGCCCATTTCGTGGGTGACGCAGATCATCGTCATGTGCTCTTCGGCAAGCGCCACCATGACGTCGAGCACTTCCTTGATCATCTCAGGATCAAGTGCCGAGGTCGGCTCATCGAACAAAAGGATATGCGGCTCCATGCAAAGCGCGCGGGCGATTGCCACACGCTGCTGCTGTCCGCCCGACAACTGGCTTGGGTATTTGTGCGCCTGCTCGGCGATGTGAACCCGTGAGAGGTAGTGCATCGCGCGTTCCTCGGCCTGTTTGCGCGGCTGCTTGCGGACCATTCGCGGGGCAAGTGTGAGATTGTCGAGCACGTTGAGATGCGGGAACAAATTGAACTGCTGGAACACCATGCCCACCTCGCGGCGTACGTGATCAATGTTTTTGACATGATCGGTCAGTTCCACGCCTTCAACGAAAATCTGGCCTTCCTGGTGCTGTTCAAGCCGGTTGATGCAGCGGATCGCGGTGGATTTTCCAGAGCCTGACGGCCCGCAGATCACAACGCGCTCTCCTTTCGAGACGGTCAAAGAAATGTCCTTGAGCACCTGAAACTCGCCATACCACTTGCTGACATTTTGCAGCTCGATCATCGGTGCGGTCGGATCTGGTTGGGTTTGCATCTGCGGCTCCGGTCTATCGAGAAATACGCATGCGCCGCTCCAGCACTCTGGAGCCAACGGTCAGCGGGTAGCACATGGCGAAGTAGATCAGCGCGACGATCCCGTAGATCAGGAGCGGCTCGAACGTGGCATTGGCGACGATCTGGCCCGAGCGCGTCAGCTCGTTAAAGCCGACAATCGATGCCAGAGCCGTGCTTTTGACCAACTGCACCAGAAAGCCCACCGTCGGCGGCACTGCGATCTTCAGGGCCTGTGGCAGCACTACATAGCGCATCTGGGTTAGGAAGTTCATACCGAGGCTGGAGCTTGCATCCCACTGGCCGCGCGGCACGGCATCGACGCAGCCGCGCCAGATTTCGGCCAGAAAGGCAGAGGCATAAAGCGTGAGCGCGACTGTAGCGGCCAGCAGGGGTGAGACATCGACGCCCAAGAGCGGCAGGCCGAAGAACACGAGGAACAGTTGCAGTAGCAATGGCGTGCCCTGGAACAGCTGAATGTAGAGCGTGGTCAAAAGGCCGCCGGTCTTGGGCGCACCGTAGCGCCACAGGAGCATCAAGGTGGCGCCAACCGCCCCGCCCGCGAAGGCGATGAGCGACAGCAGAAGCGTCCAGCGCGCGGCGAGAAGCAAGTATGGGATGATATCAGTCAGCGAAAGGTCAACCACGTGCCACCCCCGCGAACAGCCGCCGTCCGGCGCGGTTGAAAATCCACCGCATCAGCAGAGCCATGCCAAGATAGATCACCGCGATAGCGAAGTAGGTCTCGAACGCGCGGTAGGTACGGGACTGGATCAGGTCTGCCACATGGGTCAAATCCATCACCGAGATCTGCGACACTACAGCGCTTTCAAGCATGGTGATGACGATCTGACTGACCATTGCAGGGTATACCACCGCAATCGCCTGTGGCAGAACGATGTAGATGAAGGCTGCGATGGGCGTGATACCCAGCGCATAGCCCGCCTCGCGTTGACCGGGCGGCACTGCCTCGATGCCGGCGCGCACGATCTCGATCCCGTAAGCGGTCAGGTTGATCGTCATCGCAAGGGCGGCGGCGGTGAAGGCGGTCATCTTCACGCCCAGCGCGGGCAGGCCGAAGAAGATGAAGAACAGCTGCACGATGAACGGCGTATTGCGGATAAGCTCGACATAAAGGCCGACCAGACGGCGCGCCCATGAACCGCCCCAAAGCAGGGTGGCCGCCCCGCTGATGCTGAGTGCCATGCCAAGGGTCGCTGCAATGGCAGTCAGACCAAGGGTCAGGCCTGCCCCGTGAAGGAGCAGGCCCAGATTGGCGCTGATCGCACTGAAGTCGAGCTCATACCCCATAGATGGGTCAGAAACCCTCGACGAGCGGCTGCTTCAGCCATTTCACCGCAAGTTCGTTCAGCGCGCCGTCGGCCTTCATGGCGACTAGCGCAGTGTTCAGCGCTTCTTGCAGCCGCGTCTCGCCCTTCTTGACCGCCATTTGCGAAGGCGATGTCAGCAGCAGGAACTTTTCGACTGGCTTGATCGCCGGGTCCTGAGCAAGGATCGTGGCACCTACGTCGTTGCCTACGACCATTAGCTGCGCCTGACCCGAGAGGAAGGCGGAGATGACACCGCTGTAATCGCTGTAACGCTGGATGTCGGCGTCTGCGGGGGCGACAGCAGTAACCTCGGTGTCTTCCAGCGTGCCGCGATTCACCGCGATGGTCTTGCCCGAAAGCCCGCCCGCGTCCGTCACGTCAAGCTCTTCCGGGCCCATGACGGCGATGTAATAGGGGGCGTAGGCGTCGGTATAATCCACAACTTGCGCGCGCTCGTCGCTGTAGCCGATGCTCAGCAGCAGATCGACCTTGCCTTCGGTCAGAAAGGGAACGCGGTTCTGCCCGGTGATCCCGACGAGCTCGGCCTTGACGCCAAGAGCTGCCGCCAGCGCATCTGCGACTTCGGTGTCATAGCCCTCGACCTTCATCGAGGCATTCAGCGATGCGAAGGGCGGGAAATCTTCAAAGATGCCAACTTTGATGACACCAGCTGCTGTAATATCGTCAAGCGCATCCGCGGCGGCGGTTGTGAGGCTGCCCCCAAGGAACGCTGCCGCAAGTGCCAGGCTGCAGCCAAGGCTGGCCCTACGGGTTATGAAATGGCTCATTGTTTCCTCCAGGTTGGTGGCTTCAAGCACGCTTTCCGAGCGCGTTGCGGGCCAGTTTCACGGGTTCGGCGCATTGTTAAATAGTAATGATCCGAAATTCAGTTCGACTTGTATCCATGTATAGGACCCTGCGTTGCGTGACGTGGCAAGGTTTGAATTGAAGCGCCTCGATGTGAACTTCGGGTCTTGGCTGTGTTTCAGATAAGGTGGTGGTGCTAAGCGAGACAGAATGCGAAAAGGAGAAGCGACGATGTGGAGCCAGAGTAAACTGGATCAACTCAAGGCGAAGTTTGAGGGTGCGAGTGGTGGCGACATGCACGACCCGAAGTTCCGCGCTATCGCCGAAAAGATCTTTTCTGAAGGCGGCAAGCGCCCGGCCCCTATACTGGCGTCCCGACCCTGCTTTCGGCGCCTCATCGCATGGTGGATGCCGCCGCCTCGAACATAGCCGACCTTCAGGTGGCCCTGTTCGGCGTGCCCATGGATCTGGGTGTGACAAACCGCAACGGCTCGCGCTTCGGGCCGCGCGCCTTGCGCAGCATCGAGAGGATCGGACCCTACAACGATGCGCTGGAATGCGCCCCTGTGCAGGAGATAGTCGTGGCCGATATCGGCGACGTGCCATTCCAGAGCCGCTTCGATCTTGCGCGCAGCCATGCGGATATTCTGACGTTCGCCGAAAAGATCGTAAGGTCCGGTGTACTTCCGCTGGCGGTGGGGGGCGATCACTCGATCAGCCACCCGCTGCTAAAGGCCGTCGGCGCCAAGCGGCCCGTCGGCATGATCCATATCGACGCACATTGCGACACCGGCGGCTCCTATGAGGGCGAAAAGTTTCATCACGGCGGCCCGTTCCGCAACGCGGTGTTGGAGGGAGCGCTGGACCCTGAGCGGACGATCCAAATCGGGATCCGGGGAGCTGCGGGCTACATCTGGGAGTTCTCTGAAATGTCGGGCATGACCGTGATCCATGCGCAATCGCTGAGCGAGGCGGGGATCCCGGCAATCATCGCCAAGGCTCGCGCGGTCGTAGGTGACGCACCGACCTATCTCTCGTTTGATATCGACAGCCTCGATCCCGCTTTTGCGCCCGGAACCGGCACGCCCGAGATTGGCGGGCTGACCACACGTGAGGCGCTGGCGATCCTGCGCGGGATGAAAGGCGTGAATTTGGTGGGCGGGGATGTGGTTGAGGTGGCGCCGGCCTATGATCCGTCGACCAATACAGCGCAGGCCGGCGCACAAATGCTGTTCGAAATCCTGAGCCTGATGCAGTTCAGCCCAAGTCTGAAGCAATTGACCTAGGCCAGCCTAGCTGCTCGGGGTGAAATCAGAGGCTACGAATACCACATTCGGAACCGATTAGTATGACTGGTTAACGACGGGCTTTGTTTCAAGGTAAGCAGATCACCACTCATATTGACTGGTAACGCGCGAATGCTTGATAGCCCAACGCCGCCCTGTCCCGCACTGCCATCCATCCCAGCTGACAAATTCTGCGTGATCAACGAATGTCTGAAATGCCAAAGCTGCGCTGCAGTGTTGATCACTGAGATGGATGAGTCGCTAGGACCGTGAGCAGACCTCGGAGCCGCGACGGCGAACGGCTCCAGAAGGTCGGTCTGACCTTCATCATGGTGACACACGACCAGACCGAAGCGCTGACGATGTCGGACCGCGTAGGCGCACCGCAAAGCCTTTATGACATGCCAGCCAACCCCTACATTGCGGATTTCATCGGCACCACGAACCTGTTTTCCTCTCGTCTGGTCGACGGT
>JBBKVT010000003.1:0-7007 GCA_037968535.1 Paracoccaceae bacterium | reverse complement strand
GTCAGGCTTTGTCGTGAAGAATCGCGTAAAGACCTTGCTTCGCATTTCCGGCGGGATGCCCGGCCCGGTATCCGCGACACTGATCACGACCTGTTTCTTGTCTATTGCCGTGCTCACGTCGATCAGCCCTTTGCCGCTCATGGCATCGCGCGCGTTGACGACAAGGTTCACGAGCGCGAGTTCAAGCTGATCCCGGTTCGCCTTTACCCTTGCCGATTCTGTCGGCGCTTCGATCCGAACTTCAACGCCCTGACCTGCTGCCTGCTGAAGCAAGTATTCGATTTCGTCGAGGAAGCTATTGATTTCAATATCTTCAATTTCGGTACCGCCATCCCCGACAAAGGAGAGAAGTCGATTTGTCAGCCGTGCCCCACGCTCCAGCACATCGCCGATCATCCCCGCATACTTTTCGGTTTCCGGCTCCTTTGTGCTTCGGATGATCATGTTCAGCCCGGATTGCACCGCTGACAAGACGTTGCGAAAGTCATGCACAACCGTCGCGGTAAACTGGTTCACCGCCTCGGCTTTCTGAAATTCCATCAGCCGTCGATCCTCGATCCGCCGCGCAGCTATATCCCTGACAACATAGAAAGACAGAGCGGCGCCAATGAGGATTGCGGTCAGCAATCCGATGATGATCGCCATGTTGGCCCGCTCGCGGGGTCTGTCGATAAGCGCGTTGTTGATGGCCACGTGGGCTGACCACCCGGTGGTCTCTGATACGGTATAGGCGGTGTAATTCGTAAACCCCTCGTAGGTTGTTCCCTCGTAGATGCCCCGGCCCCCTTCGGCGACAGCACCGCGCACAAATTCGGTGGCGGGCGTGCCGACCCTCTCGTCATAATCAAGCGACCGCGCGATGAAATCGCCATCCTGGTCGACGATTGCTGCGACAGCGCCGTCAGGAAGTCTTTCCATCAGCAAGTTCTGGTACAGAAATGGATCTACGATTGCGGTAAGAACGAAATCAGGAAGATTGCGGACCGGGACCTGCAAGCTCAGGCAAGGGCACAACGGGCCATCGCGCTCCACCCCTCCAAAGCCGCCTTCGTGCAAGGTTTTCGGGACGGATCGCGACCCATCGTCGCCCAATGTCGTATCGTTCTCGGTTGCCCGAAAGGCGACTTCGCCGGTCACCAAATTGCTCAGGATCACCGCCTTCCAGCCCGGAACAAGATCGATCGTGTCGCGCGCGCGCCCCGCCCCGCCAATGAGATCGCCAGCAACGAAGTATCGCGACACCGACAGGACCCGAAGTGCGGTGATATCTGCTTTTGCGCGGGTATCGGCCAACAGGACAATCAAATCTGCCGCTTGTTGGGCCTGTTGCTCGACTGCCTCGAGTTGTTTCAAGGAACTTTCCCGAAACAGCAAGCCGACCACGATCACCGCAGGAAGCAGGATCGATGCCGCAACAATCAGCAGGACACGCTGTAGCGGCGATAACGTATCGGAAGCTATTGTCGGTAATCGTTTCAGGAGGGCCATGTAAACTCGTTATCACCTAGATTGCAGAATCATATGGAATTATTTGGTTTTTGACAAACTCAAGAATGTTTTCCGAAGTGGTGGTTCGGATGCACGCAGGACAGGCAAGCACGGCTTGCGTCAACCCTCACCGCGCGCCACAACGAAACCCTTGAAAAATCCCTAACGAAAAATGCCAACCCATTGACAAACAACAAGAATGAAAACCGTCCACATGTGGACACCCACTGGAGAATTATCCTTCCGCCGGATATGGCAGGGCCCAGAGCTGCAAATCGAAGGGGCAGGGAATGCTGACCGGCCAGTCCATCACCATCATCGGCGCCGGTATCGCCGGCCTTGCCACAGCCCTGGCACTCGCCCGGCACGGCGCGACTATCCGCATCCTCGAACAGGCAGCCGAAATCAACGAGGTCGGCGCAGGTCTTCAGATCAGCCCCAACGGGCTAGTAGTTCTCGATGCGCTGGGCCTGGGCGACCGCATTCGATCCAGCGGTATCCGCGCCTCAAGCATCACGCTGCGCGACTATCGGCGCGGCAGCAAGATCGTGCGGCTCGATCTTGCTCGCCATGCCGCCGACCAGACCTTCTTGCTGCTGCACCGGGCCGACCTGATCGACGCGCTGGCCGACGCGGCGCGTGAGGCCGGGGTGGATATTCACCTCGGTCGGCAGGTCACGCATGCTGCGGAAACCGGGCAGGGGGTTCGTCTCGGCTTTGCCGACGGCACCATCGAAACCGGTCCGCTGGTGATCGGCGCGGATGGCCTGCATTCGCGGTTGCGCCCGGTCCTGAACGATGATAACCCGCCGTTCTTCACCGGCCAGGTCGCCTGGCGGGCGATGGTTCCGGCCTGGCAGGCCACGGCCGCAGATGTGACGGTCCACCTCGGCCCCGGCCGCCACATCGTCACCTATCCGCTGCGCGGCGGCAGCCTGATCAACATCGTCGCGGTCGAGGAACGGTCGGATTGGGCGATGGAGGGCTGGGCGCTGCCCGGCGATCCCGACGAGATGCGCCACGCGTTCCGCAGTTTTTCCGCGGATGTCAGGGGATTACTGGGGCGCGTCGATGCCGTGAACCTGTGGGGCCTCCACCGTCATCCAGTGGCGCAACGCTGGCATGGTGGAGCGATCGCGCTTCTGGGTGACGCGGCCCATCCGACCCTGCCGTTCCTTGCGCAGGGCGCGAACATGGCGCTCGAGGATGCCTGGGTGCTGGCCGACTGCCTTGCGTCTCATCCGGTCGAGTCGGCGTTGCCGGTCTATCAATCGCGCCGTCGCGCCCGCGCCGCCCGTGTCATCGAGGCGGCGAATCACAATGCGCGCAATTACCATCTGCGCAACCCGGCTGCCCGCACATTAGTCCACTCGGCGCTACGCCTCGGTGGCACGATCGCGCCCGCGAGCATGCTGGGCCGGTTCGACTGGATCTACCGCTACGACGTGACCCGCGACTAGACCTGTATTCTGTCGGAAATTTTCCTCGCTGAAGGCTGATTCTTCAACGAAACATCAGGCGCCTGCCGCTTCCAGCGCCGCAATGATCGGCGAGAAATCCGCAGCCTTCAAGGACGCGCCGCCGACCAGTGCGCCATCGACATTCGACACCGCGAAAATCTCGGTGGCGTTCGTGGCCTTGACCGACCCCCCATAGAGAACGCGCACCGAAAGCGCGACGTTCGATCCCAGCCGCTGCTCCAGTTGCGCGCGGATGAAATCATGCACTTCGCCGATCTGCTGGATTGTCGGTACCTGTCCGGTCCCGATGGCCCAGACCGGCTCATAGGCAACGACAAGGGACTGACCCGTCACATCGTCGGGAATCGATCCGGCCAGCTGGCGTCCGATTATGTCCAGTGTCGTCGCCGCCTCGCGCTCGGCCAGAGTCTCGCCGACGCAGATCACCACGTTCAGCCCGGCGGCCAGCACGGTGCGGGCCTTGGCGCAGATCAACGCGTCCGGTTCGCCGTGATCGTGGCGCCGCTCGGAATGACCCAGAATGACGTAGGTCGCACCGGCATCCGCGAGCATCGAGGCGGCGATATCGCCGGTATGAGCGCCCATAGGCTCTGCGTGGCAATCCTGCCCGCCAATGGCGATGGGTGCTGAGCCGACATGCCACGCCATCCGTGCCAGTAGCGTCGCTGGCGGACAGATCAGGATGTCGCAGCCCGGATCGGGATGCGCCTTCATCAGCGCCGAAATCTGTGCAAGATCGGCGCTGGTCCCGTTCATTTTCCAGTTTCCGGCGGCAAGTTTGCGGCGTGGCATGGCGGTCCCTCTGCATGTTTCGCCACAGGGTAACCCGGCTGCGCTACGGAAACCAATGGCTGACGATCATTTGGCTTCGGATGTCAGAGCCGCGAAACAGGGTTTTGAGGCAACTGTCGAACGATCGGGGTCAGCGATTGCTAATCCTGCTCGGCGAACTTGATCGATTCGCCGCAGCCACAGGCATCGATCACATTGGGATTGCGGAACTTGAAACCGCTTTCCAGCAGGCCGGTCTCATAATCAATCTCGGTGCCAAAGAGGAACATCTGTGCCATCGGTGCGATCATCACCCGGGCGCCATCCTGTTCGATGATCTCGTCCAGTGGATCGACCTGCGCCACGTAGTCCATGGTATATTCCATGCCCGCGCAGCCGCCCTTCTTGACGCCGATGCGCAAGCCCTTGGTGTCGCCCTTGGCCATCAACCTGGCGATCTGGCCAGCGGCTTTGGGGGTCATGGAGACAGCTTGTTTGCCCGGAATGCCGAACATGGGGATGATCCTTCGCGTTTTCTTCCCTTAACCTAAGGCCGCGTCGCGCCAATCTCAAGCACCGGCAGCAGATCGCGCAGCGCCAGTGTCGCCAAAGTGACCGAGATCGCCCAGCCGAACGAGGCCAGAGTGCCGATGATCACGTATTCGCTGGCCGCACGGTTCTCGCTGACGGTGCCAAATCGCAGGATCGACTTGGCGGCGATCAGAAATCCGATCCCGGCCGCCTGTCCTGCCAGGATCAGGACGAAAATCAGACCGCGTTCCAGAAGACCGATCGTCAGCCCGCCCTTTGGCAGTCCATCAGTGTCGGACTGAGGCGGCAGGTGCGTTGCCATCAGCCGCGCAATGGCAAATGCGCCGGCGCGGGTCGTAACAATAAATCCGGCCACCAGCACCATCAGATGCGGGACGACCGAAGCGGCATTCCCCCAAATTCCGGAAGCCCAAAGCCCAGATTGCCAAAGTGCCGGCGCCCAGAACGCCACTGCCGCGATACTCGCAACATGCGCTGCCTGATCCGCCAAATGCGTGGCCAGCGAGTCGCGCACCGCCCAGGTTTTGATCGCATCGATGACCAAGTGCGCTGCCCCCAGCGCCAGCACTGCGGGGGCATCGACCCGGCCGATGGCCGCCATCGACACGGCCAGCACCACCGCGACATGCGTCAGAAGGATGCGGGGGTCATGCTTGCGCGCCACGATCCAGGCCGGCTGCAACACGTAATCCGCCACGACATGTGCGAATAGAAGGGCAACGAAGGTTTCAATCATGATGCGCTCCAGAGTCTTGGCCAAAATCGTAGGTTCTGAAGGCGTGACGGGCTTCATGCAGCGCTGAAAATCCTGCGCTTGCAAGTCGAAGCTGGATGGCCTGCCGGGTGACGCCTATGCGGGTCGCGATATCTTCCTGAGTGAAATCGCCGATGAGCATGAGGGCGACTGCTTGCGCTTGCGCTGTGGTCCAGCCCATTGCGATCTGCTCGACCAGCAGAAATGTGGCATTTTGCCAAATGCCGATGCCCTGGCCGCCGATAATAAAGCGGCGCTTTTTCGTGTTGTCCAGATTGTCGCCTGAAGCGAAAAAGGCGGTGCCTGCGGCGTCCGAGAGGTCGCGTGTGCCGGGAAAGCCCATAGTTCCGATTCCGGCGGAAATACGTGTGTCGATGTCAGGCTTGGCCGCGCGCAAGCTGGCGTGAAAGTAGAGCACGGCATCGAGCACCAACTGCGGGTCGCGGACAAGCACTTGCCAGCCATCTCCGCGAAAACGAGTGAAACGCAAATCTGTATCCGATGCTGAACCGAATTCTTGGGCCGCGGTTTCCAGCACCTGCATTGCGCGGTCATTTGTCGCCGGCGCTGCCTTGCGCGAAGCGACGAGATCACCGGTCAGTACGGCAGAAAGCCGCGAGGGGTCAGTGGTTTGCATATGCAAGTTATATGACTTGCTTTTATTAATAGCAATCTATTCGTCTGGCTTTGTGGAAATGCAAGCAATTTAGATTGCATGAAAAGAAAGCAAGCCCTTTGGCTTGCCCTAGCTCACATGAAGCCCAGTTCCAGGCGCGCCTCGTCTGACATCATATCCATGCCCCAAGGTGGCTCCCAAGCCATATGGACCTCGACCTGTTTCACACCAGGCAATGGCTCGATCGCATCCGCGACCCATCCCGGCATTTCGCCCGCCACCGGGCAGCCGGGGGCAGTCAGGGTCATAGTGATGTTGATTTCGTTCTCGGCATTGATGTCGATCGTGTAAATCAAGCCGAGATCGTAGATATTAACGGGTATCTCAGGATCGAAAACGGTGCGGCAGGCGTCGACCACGCTCTCGTAAAGCGGGTGATCAGTGCTGGAGGGCGCAATCAGTGGCGTACCCTCGATTTTGTTTACCTGCTCCGTCATGCCGGCCTCATATGATTTCTGACTGAATATATAAGGATTGTGCGCCCAAAGGTCCAGTCGTCGGGCCTACAGGATATCCGCAGCCCGATGAATGGGTCTTGCGCCGCCGTTGCGCCACGTCGCGATGCGCTCTGCGCGGGGATATTTTGAAGACGATGAAAGCGCGGCCGCATATTATTTGTCTGTAAATATCCCGCCGGAGGCTTCGCGCCCACATGGAGGCGTTCGCGCCCACATGTAGGCGTCAGTATGTCTTGGCCCGGCACGGACCGCAATTGGGTCGCTGTCCCCAGCAGCCAAAATCAGGTTTTGCAACCTGCCGGCAAAATGGCTATCGCAGGCCGCATGACCGATCACTTCAGCTTCACCCTTGCTGCCACCGACGGTGCCGCTCGTACCGGAACCATCCAGACGCCGCGCGGCGCTATTCGAACCCCGGCCTTCATGCCGGTCGGCACGGCGGCGACCGTCAAGGCGATGCTGCCCGAAAATGTCCGCGCGACTGGTGCGGACATCGTCTTGGGCAACACCTACCACCTGATGCTGCGTCCCACCGCCGAGCGTATCGACCGCCTCGGCGGATTGAACAAGTTCATGAACTGGGACCGTCCGATCCTGACGGATTCGGGTGGTTTTCAGGTGATGAGCCTGACGCAACTGCGAAAGATGTCCGAGCAGGGGGTGACGTTCAAATCCCATATCGATGGTTCTGACCACGTGCTGACCCCGGAACGCAGCATGGAAATCCAACGCCTGCTGGGCTCTGACATCGTGATGTGCTTTGATGAATGCACGCCGTTTCCGGCCGAAGAAAAGACGGCACTTGAATCGATGCGGCTTTCGATGCG
>JBBKVT010000002.1:0-2749 GCA_037968535.1 Paracoccaceae bacterium | reverse complement strand
TTGCAAACACCTGCGGGTAACAGATGAACGTCGAACTGCTCGGCCAACTCAGCCAGCGTCTTCTCGCCTCTGATGGCCGCCAATGCGACCTTCGCTTTGAAGGCCGGGCTGTGGTTCCGCCGTGGTCGTCTGGTCATGGTTCTCTCATCGCTCTCGGCGATGCACGCATCGCCTGCCGGGCAGTGGATGGCATAGGTCTTGAACTTCTTCCTGGTCGGCTTGGCGCCGTCAATCTCCGGCAGGCGACTGATCCCATGACGCTGGAGGCATCGATGCAATGAAGATCGCGTCAAATGCGGCAGCGTCGGTTGCAGAGCGTAGAGACAATCATCCAGCGGCAGCAGCGTATGCCGCCGGAACGCGACGATGATCGCTTCCTCCTCTTCTCTGAGAACGGTTGAACGCGGCTCCTTCGGACCGGTCTTGCGATCCTCGACCGTCGCGCGCTTACGCCACTTCAGAACCGTCTTGGGCGTTTGTCGGGAAAACGATTCACTGGATCGTTTTCTGACCCTCCTCACTCCCGTAGGTCTGGCTCAGCTCTGCGGCCGAAGCTTGCGCCTCTCGGCGTTGCTTCGCATCGCCTGTCGGCCAGCGGATCGCTGTATTGCAGCTCGGACTGCGTGCGTCGTCGTGGCGCTTCCGTGTCGAACCTGGCCCATAGCGCTTCCTTCCATGACAATGAAAAGATCGCACCATCAAAACCTGGGATCAAACACAAGCCGCGCGATGTGCCTCGGGTCGATGACCGCCGGGTGATCAGCGGGATCATTCATGTCATCCGTGGCGGCCTGATGTGGCGCGACGCGCCCGCCGCCTATGGGCCGCCGAAGACGCTCTACAACCGGTTCATCCGTTGGAGCCGGATCGGGGTGTTCGACCGGATCTTCGCCACCCTGGCCGCGGCGAGCGAAGCCACCCACACGGTGATGATCGACGCGACCCATCTGAAAGCCCATCGCACCGCCGCCTGCCTGCTCAAGTTCGAGGATCAGGAAACGATCCGGGGGATCGTTTCCCCGAAGAACGGGCTGTTCCCCGGCGTATCGGCCGCACGAAAGGCGGTCTAAACTCCAAGCTGCACGCTGTCTGCGACAGCGAGGGCAAGCCCTTTATATTGCTCCTGACCGAAGGCCAAGTCAGCGACTATCGCGGCGCCGCGACCGTCCTGACCGTCCTGACCGCCCTGCCGGACGCCAGGGGTCATGATCGCCGATCGCGGCTATGACAGCGACTGGTTCCGCGAGGCCCTCGCCGACCAGGGGATCGAGCCCTGCATCCCCGGCCGAAAGAACCGCAAGCAACCCATCCAATACGATGCCGAACGCTACAAGCAACGAAACCGTATCGAGCGCATGTTCGGCAGGCTCAAAGAGAGGTGGCTCGGTTTGTCTGAACAATTTTCTGCCGGCCGTTAAGTGGATACCCGCATTGGTTACGCCGCCGCCGGGATTGGCGTCGGCTGGTTGAGATAGGCCTGGTCAGGGGTCCGCCCGCCAAGCGACGAATGCGGCCGTGTTCCGTTGTAGAAGTTGAGATAGCGCCCGATCGAAGCCCGGGCCTCGGAGACGCCGCCATATGCGCGCAGGTAGACTTCCTCGTACTTCACCGTCCGCCAGAGCCGTTCGACAAAGACATTGTCGCGCCAGGCGCCCTTGCCGTCCCGTCGCCCGGCAGGCGATGCGAAGCGTCGGCCGAGAGGGATGCTGATGGCGATCTCGGCATCCTTCAGCACCTTGATGAAGTCGATGCTGGTGAACTGGGAGCCCTGGTCGGTGTTGAAGATCTCCGGCCGGTCGTGGCGAGCAAGCGCCTCGTCCAGCGCTTCGATGCAGAAGTCCGCCGACAAAGTGATCGACAGCCGCCACGCCAGAACCCTGCGGCTGAACCAGTCGATGACGGCCGCCAGATAGAGTGAGGCATTGGTCGCCATCGGTTCGAGACCGATGCCGAACGCCGCGGGCCATCGGCACGTAGGTGATGTCCATGGCCTGTCAGGCGGAAGGCGTTTGCATGCAAACGCCGGGAGCCCAGACCTGGTTCGGCCGCGTCACCGCCAGCTTTCGCAACAGGTAGGGGTAGACCTTGTGGCCTGGGGCCGGTTTCGACGTGTTGGGACGGCGGTAGAGCGCCTCGATCGCCATCTTCTTCATCAGCGTCGAGACGTGAAGCCTGCCCACCTCATGACCCTCCGCTTTCAGCAGGCCCTTCAGCATCCGGCTTCCGGCGAAGGGATACTCCAGATGCCGCTCGTCGATCCGGCGCATCAGTGCGAGATCGGCATCCGAGGTGGAGCGCGGCGGATAATACACGCCGCTCCGGCTGATCCCGAGCGCCTTCGCCTGCCGGCCGAGGCTCAGCCCATGGTCGCGATCGATCATCGCCTTGCGCTCCGCTCTCGCGCATGCATGCATGCGCTGCCGCGCAGTGGGCCAACAGGCCGGCCTTGCCGAGCGCCCCGGACAAAAAATCGTTCTCGAGCGTCAGCTCCCCGATCTTCGCATGCAGGGTCCTCACGTCCACGGCCGGGGCAGCCTCCGCCGTGGCGACCGCGCCGAAGACGCCGGAAGCGCCTTCCAGAAGCTGCGAGCGCCACTGCGTGATCTGGTTCGCCCTCTCGGTGTTTGCTTGCAAACACCTGCGGGTAACAGATGAACGTCGAACTGCTCGGCCAACTCAGCCGAGAACGATTTTTTGTCCGGGGCGCTCGGCAAGGCCGGCCTGTTGGCCCACTGCGCGGCAGCGCATG
>JBBKVT010000001.1:0-14244 GCA_037968535.1 Paracoccaceae bacterium | reverse complement strand
TGTTTCCGCGCAATGGTCGCGCCGGTTCGGCAAAGTTTTTCTCTTTTTGCGGGCTAGCCCAAGACATTGTAACCGACCGCATTTCTGGGCGTATAGCGGTCTGACGGCAGATATGCCTTCTTCAACAACCGTAGGAGCTACTCAAGATGAAAAACCTGACTCTGACCCTCGCCCCGGTCTTCGCGCTGGCCCTTGGATCGGTTGCCTTCGCAGAGGCCCATATCGACACCGACGGCGACGGTGCCTACTCGATGGAAGAGTTGATGGTCGTCTATCCGGACATCACCGCAGAGACGTTCACCGCAATCGATACCGATGCGAACGGTTCGGTCTCGCCGGAAGAACTGACCGCCGCTGTAGAAGCTGGAACGGTCCCAGCCGCTGGTTAATCGGCTCGTTCCGGTCCGATCACGGACCGGTTGATACCAATGAGAGAGGCCCCCGCAAAGGGGCCTCTTTTTCGTTAGCCCGAAACGCGGGTGATGGAGTTGATCTTTCCGACGCCATTGTCGCCGTTGGTTTGAAAATCAATGGTGATCCTGTCACCCGCCGTCAGGCTTTCGGGCAGCGCAAGATCGGCAGGAACGATGTACCAGATCGTCTTGTCGTCCAGCACAATGACTTTTGCGACCCGGTCAAATGCCAGAACCGTGCCGGTCGTGTTGTCGGCAAGGGCCGGGGCCGCTGCAAGGGCGGTGGTCAGGCAGAAAGCAGAAAGAAAGCGCATGGGAAGTCCTCCTGAGACAAGCGTCCCGGCATTCTCTGCGGACTCCGGCAACTCGTCAACGTCCTGCCAGAGTCGCGACGAGACAGTGGTCAGGTGGTAAGATACTTGTCCAGAAACGCTTTGTCCGGCTCTGACAGGAACGCGTCATCGGCGGTGCGGTTATGCAGGGTCGCCAGAATCAGCTCCATCCGTTCGATTTCTTCATCGGCTTGCGGCCGGTCGGGGCGGGCGGAATTCAGCAGCGATCGGGACGAGGCGTCGCCGACCGAGATCAAGATCCCGTGGACCAGGCCGAATCTTGCCGCGGCCTCAAGCACGCCGCCGTTGTCCAGCGCGGTCAGTTCGCTCCAGCGACGGGTGCCGGAATTGGTCATCGCCCAGAAAACGGTCGGATCCGACAGCAGCATCCGGTGTTCGGCGTAATATTCCATCCACTCTTTGTCATAGGTCTGGATCAGGACTTTCGGTGCTGTGACATGAATATGAAGTCCGACGGCATAGCCGGACGGGCTGAAGTCATCCAATTCCTTCAGCAAGCCTTCGATTGTGGTATTTCCGTTCAGCACAGTCCGTCCCCGTTTATGTCCGCGGGATATCTTTTCCCGGCGAATCCTCCACCCCCGGTCATGGTGACATGCAATCTGCAACAGAAATAGCATTTTGCGACATCTTGGGCGAGATTCAGTGCTGACCTCCGGCTGCCGGCACGGTTGAGAACACACCAGACGTTCGCAGTGCTCGGAATCCAAGCAACTAGCTGGCAGGCCGCCGCGTCACGCGTTTCGCCTCGTCGCGGCGTTATGTGTAGGATTCGACCGACGTAGTGCGATCCGATGCGCCGATAGCGTTATTTCCTGCCGCGAGCCAGGGCCGCGACGCCGGTGCGGGCGACTTCCTCTAGCCCCAGGGGCCGCATCAGTTCGGCAAAAGCGTCGATCTTTTCGGGCGTGCCAGTAATTTCGAAGACGAAGCTCTGCAGGGTTGAATCGACCACATTGGCGCGGAAGATATCGGCCAGCCGCAGCGCCTCGACCCGCTGGTCGCCCTGGCCCGCAACCTTGAAAAGCGCCAGTTCGCGTTCGACAGACGGACCTTCAACGGTCAGATCATGAACCTCGTGCACCGGCACGATGCGGCCAAGCTGGGCCTTGATCTGAACGATCACGGCAGGTGTGCCGGTGGTGACAACGGTAATCCGGGACCGGTGGCCGGTGTGGTCGATTTCGGCCACGGTGAGGCTTTCGATATTGTAGCCTCGCCCCGAAAAGAGACCGATGACACGCGCCAGAACCCCGGCCTCGTTGTCGACGATCACCGCCAGCGTGTGCTTCTCGATCACGTTCAGGTTGGGATCGCGAAGCTCATACGCAGAGTGGCTCATCGCGCCCTTGTTGATTTTCAGTGCAGACATTTTCCGGTGTCCTCTTCTAAACCAGAACCGCGCCGCCGGCCTGGATTGCATCCTTGGTCGAGGCGTTGCCGAGCAGCATTTCGTTATGCGGTTTGCCCGACGGGATCATCGGGAAGCAGTTTTCATGTTTCTCGACGAGACAGTCGAAGATCACCGGGCCGTCGTGGTTGATCATTTCCATGATCGCGTCGTCCAGATCAGCGGGATCCTTGCAAATGATGCCCTTCGCCCCGAATGCCTCGGCGAGTTTCACGAAATCAGGCAGCGATTCCGACCAGCTTTGGCTGTAGCGCTCGCCGTGCAGCAACTGTTGCCACTGGCGCACCATGCCCAGCCGTTCGTTGTTCAGGATGAACTGCTTGACGGGCAGCCGGTACTGCATCGCGGTGCCCATTTCCTGCATGTTCATCAGCCAGCTTGCTTCGCCCGCCACGTTGATCACCAGCGCGTCGGGATGCGCCATCTGCACGCCGATCGAGGCCGGGAAGCCGTAGCCCATGGTGCCAAGACCGCCGCTTGTCATCCAGCGGTTGGGATCTTCGAATGTCAGGTATTGCGCCGCCCACATCTGATGCTGGCCAACCTCTGTGCAGATGTAGCGATCATGGCCCTTGGTCAGGGCTTCCAGCCGTTGCAGGGCATATTGCGGTTTGATCAGCTTGTCCGAATTGGCGTAACTCAGGCAGTCGATCTTGCGCCACGCGTCGATCTGCGTCCACCATTTCGAAAGCGCCTCTTTGCGAGTGTTGCCGCCGCGCTTTTTCCAGACTTCCAGAAGGTCCGCCAGGACATGAGCGACGTCGCCAATGATCGGGATATCGACAGGGATCACCTTGTTGATCGACGACGGATCGATGTCGATATGGGCCTTTCTCGATCCGGGACTGAACGCGTCGAGCCGTCCGGTAATGCGGTCGTCAAAACGTGCGCCGATGTTGATCATCAGGTCGCAGTCGTGCATCGCCATGTTGGCCTCGTAAAGGCCGTGCATACCCAGCATTCCCAGCCAGGCGGCACCCGATGCGGGATAGGCGCCGAGCCCCATCAGCGTCGAGGTGATCGGGAACCCTGTCGCGCTGACCAATTCACGCAGCAGGCGGCTGGCCTCGGGGCCAGAGTTGATGACCCCGCCGCCGGTGTAGAAGATAGGCCGTTCCGCCTTTTCCATCGCGGCGGCGAGATCGGTGATAGCCTCGATCGCGCCTTTGACCTGCGGTTGGTAATGCGAAACGCGGGCGGCTTTGGGGGCGATGTATTCGCCCGTCGCAAATTGGACGTCCTTGGGAATATCGACCAGCACCGGGCCGGGACGACCGGACTTGGCGACGTGGAAAGCCTGGTGCAGAACGTCGGCCAACTTGTCGGTGTCCTTGACCAGCCAGTTATGTTTGGTGCAGGGGCGGGTGATGCCGATGGTGTCAGCCTCCTGGAAGCCGTCGGTGCCGATCATGAATGTCGGAACCTGCCCCGTCAGCACGACGATCGGGATCGAATCCATCAACGCATCTGTCAGGCCGGTGACCGCGTTGGTCGCACCGGGTCCAGAGGTGACCAGCACGACGCCGGGCTTGCCGGTAGAACGCGCGTAGCCCTCGGCGGCGTGCACTGCGCCCTGTTCGTGACGCACGAGGATGTGGCGGATGTCGTTCTGTTGGAAAATCTCGTCATAGATCGGCAGAACGGCCCCGCCGGGATAACCAAATATCGTGTCGACGCCCTGATCCCTGAGCGCCTGAACCACCATTTTCGCACCGGTCATCTGACGTGCCATCTTGAATTCTTCCTTCTCATCGCGTCGCACCATCCGGCGCTATTCATAATATCAATGAGCCGACATAAAAAAGCCCCCGAGTTTCGGGGGCGCAGAAGGTCGGGCAAAGGATTTCTCTACCGGCCCGCGCGCCATGTCTCCACGAGTACAATGGGGTCGATCATGCCCTAGGCTCCTTGACTTCGTTCGGGACATTAGGGGGGTGGTCGGGAAGCGTCAACCGCGAAAGGATCGAATAAAGTGTCGTGCAGGGGCATTTTTTCATATTTTTATTGCGCAGGTCGTGAGGTTTTCGAAACAAGCGAGTCAAACGGAGGCAACCTCGGAGCGTGTTAAGCGCAATCACCGATCAAGTGCGGTTCGCTGGCCGGCCCGTCGTTTAAACAGGCAGGCGGCAGCTAATTGGGCTGGACAAAGGTGCCGCAGCGGCAACGAGTCAGATCCTCATGGGATTTCCGAAAAATCCTGATTTTATAATTCGTTATCGACGACATCTCGTGTCAGATTTTTTTGGCAATGCACGACTCTAGCTATTCCCACATGTGGAATCAGCCGCTAGTCTCCGCGCACCACAAAACTTCAGCCGGCCTTTCAAGGCGGGCGATTTTCAAGGGAGAAGAATACATATGGACCGTCGTTCCTTTCTGAGAACTTCTGCTGTCGGAGGAACTGCCGCGGCAGCCTCGACGCTTGCAGCGCCAGCTTACGCGCAAGGCAAACGCACCCTGACCATGGTCACCACCTGGACCCGTGGTCTGGCGGGTGTGCATGACAGCGCGCAGCGGGTCGCCGACTCGATCACTGCCATGACGGATGGTCAAATCACTGTTGACCTCAAGGCCGCTGGCGAACTGGTGGGGGCATTCGAAGTTTTCGACGCGGTCACCTCTGGTCAGGCCGACATGTACCACGGCGCCGACTATTATTTCGTTGGCCAGCATCCGGGTTACGCCTTCTTCACCTCGGTCCCGTTCGGGATGACGGCGCAGGAACTGGCGAACTGGTACTATCATAACGGCGGAATGGAACTGCATGATGAGCTGGGCCAGATTTTCGGCCTGAAGTCATTCCTGGGTGGAAACACGGGTGCGCAGGCCGGTGGCTGGTTCCGCAACGAGATCAAGGGGCCGGAAGATTTCAATGGTCTGAAATTCCGGATGCCGGGTTTGGGCGGCAAGGCGCTGGGCAAGCTTGGCGCTTCGGTGCAGAACCTGCCGGGCGGCGAAGTCTATCAGGCACTGTCCTCTGGCGCCATCGACGGCACCGAGTGGATTGGCCCCTGGGCCGACGAAAAGGCCGGCTTCCAGGAGATCACAAAGATCTACTACACCGCCGGTTTCCACGAGCCAGGCGCGGGTCTTTCGGTCGCTACCAACCGCGAGGTCTTTGAAAGCCTGACACCAGCCCAGCAGAAGATCGTCGAGATCGCCAGTGGCGAAGGCCACCAGTGGAACCTGGCTCAGTTCCTCGCCAACAACTCGGCCGCTCTTGAGCGTCTGCAGGCCGGCGGCGTGACGGTTCGCGAATTCCCCGACACGGTCTGGGATGCGTTCGGCAAGGCCAGCCAGGAAGTGCATGACGAAAACCTGGGCGACGAGCTCTACAAGAAGATCTACGACAGCTACATGCCGTCGATGCGGTCTTCGTCGAAGTGGATCAAGGCCTCTGACGGGGTCTACACCTCACAGCGCGACCGCGTTATGGGCTGATCGCCACCAATAAATCCGCAATGTCCCGGTGCGCCGGGGCATTGCACCCAACAAACAGGCGTGACTAAAAAACGACGCCACGACAGGGGGTTAGGATGCTGGACGGCATTCTGTGGTTCTTCAGGAACCTGGCATTCGCGTTCTATAATCTCGGTTATGCCGTGACGCATCCGGCCCAGTGGCTGAACTGGGACGACAAGGAAGCGCTTGTCCGGTTCATCTATTACGGTGGCTCGGTCGAGTTCTTTTTCGTCATGCTGATCTTGTTCATCCTTCTGACCGCGGCGGGCATGCTCTGGCGCCCGGTGATGTGGTGGAGCGTTCGGATTATCGAGGGATTCGGCAATACGATCGGGCGCACGGTCGCCTGGGCGGGTCTGATCATGGTCTTGCAACAGGTGATCATCGTCTTCCTGCAAAGAATTTTTCGGGTCTCGGATATCTCGTTCGGTCCCTTTGCGCCCTTGGGCTACAAGTTCTGGGATAAATTCACGCTGGTCAGTTACGATCTCAGCTGGTGGTCGGAAGAGCTTAAGCTTTACAACGCGATGGTCGTCTGTCTGGCATGCGCCTACACGTTCATTCAAGGCGGTCACGTGCGGGTGGATCTGATGTATTCCGGCGTGAGTTACGGCAAGAAGAAGATCATCGACATGATGGGCTCGCTTATCCTGATGATGCCCGCGCTGATCCTGACCTGGCTTTACGCGTGGTATTTCCTGTGGCGCCATCTGGTCACGCCCAAGGTCTCGGCGACAGACAAGCTGGACCTGATGCTGAAGAAGGCGACGATCCTGCGGTGGAACGTCGAAACGATTGGGTTCTCTCCAAACGGATTCAACGGCTATTTCCTGTTCAAGGTCCTGTTGGTGTCTTTCGTGGGAATGATGCTGCTGCAGGCGGTCGGATTCTTCTACCGCTCGTATCTGGAATATGTCGAAGGCCCCACGTCAGAGGGTAAATATCTGGACAAGGACACGCTGAGCGAGGGCGAAGACGCTTTCGAAGGCACGCACTGACAGGGGCGATTGAATGCTATTCGGACTAGACGGCGTCGAGATCGGCCTGATTATCACATTCCTCTGCCTCTTCGGCGGCATCATGTCGGGTTTTCCAGTGGCATTCGCCATCGGCGGCGCGTCAATCATCGCTTTTGGCATCATCGCGGCGCTCGACGGGTCCGGCATTCTGGTGCACGAGGTCGTGGACCAGTCAAGTGCCGCTTACAACGCGTTGTTAAGCAACGGCGTGAATCCGATGAATATTTCGCAGTTCAGCCATCCGGAACTGCCACTGCTCGCAGAACCGATCTTTCCGGGCGGCTGGGAGCTGGCTGTTGACCGCAACCTGTCGTTCATCGTGAACCGGATGAACGAGCGCGTATTAGCCGGACAATCGATCGAGACATTGCTGGCCGTTTTGATGTTCGTACTGATGGGCATCACGCTGGAGCGCTCGAAGATCGCCAATGACCTGCTGACGACGATGGCGCGGGTTTTTGGCCCGTTGCCGGGCGGTCTTGCGGTTTCGGTGGTGATCGTGGGCGCATTCCTTGCCGCCTCGACCGGGATCGTTGGCGCGACCGTCGTGACGATGGGCCTGCTGTCGCTGCCAGCAATGCTGCGCAACAATTATTCGCCGGAACTGGCGACGGGCGTGATAGCGGCGAGCGGGACGTTGGGGCAGATCATCCCGCCCTCGATCGTCATCGTGCTTTTGGGCACACTGGCGGGCGACCTGTATTCCGCAGCCCAAGAGACCCGCGCCCAAGCGGCGGGCTGTTCTGACGCGCTGACCTACCTGGGCGAGGCGGCTGTCCTGTCGGTGGGCACGCTTTTCCAGGCGGCCCTGCTTCCGGGGATCATGCTGGCGCTCTTGTACGGTCTCTATGCGTTCGGCTACGCGATGTTCAACCCGTCCAAGGCACCCCCGGTGAAGTCCGAGGGCAAGGTCAACGACTACATCATCACCCGGCGCGACGGATATCTTTGGTTCTTGGGCGCGCCGTTTGGATTGGTCGCCGGTGCGGTGCTGCTGGGGATGGTCGGTATTGCTGGAACACAGTCGGTCAGGGTCGATAGCTTCTCTGCGCGCAAGGACACCAGCGGCCTGCGAACCAATGTGTCTGAGCAGTGCAAGACCTCGATGATCGCTTATCACGGTCAGGAGACGTGGGATGACTCGATCCGGCAGCAGGAAGAACTGCAGGCCGCCGGCGGAATGCAGGAAAGTCATCGCCGGACGCCCGAAGAGATGGTCGAAGCACGCAAGAACCTGCTGGCAAACACCGCACCTATAGGCACCGGGGTTCTGACCATCGCAGTCTTGCTGGGCCTGATGCTGACCACGGCGGCGGGTGTCGCCCCAGGCGAGCGGACCCGCGCCCTTCAGATCGGCGCAGCGGGGCTGGTGCTGATGCTGCTGGCCGACATCCTGTTCGTTTCACCGCTGACGACGCCCGGAATAATGGCGCTGTTTCTGGCGATACCCTTTGCCATTACCCTTTACGGCTGCCGTCAAGCGGCTGCGTTGATGGCGCAGAACGACCTAATTCGCGTGGTCTTTCCGCCGCTGGTTCTGATCATCGCCGTGCTCGGATCGATTCTGGGTGGCATTACCAACCCAACCCCGGCCGCGGCACTCGGGGCGGCTGGTGCGTTGATGCTCGCGGCCTATCGCAAATTGCATGACGAGGGCAAATCGGGCCGTGTCATTCTGATCTCGGCCTTTGCCGTGGTGGTGATGATCCTGGTGGGGATCAACTTTGACCTGCGGGTCGGGTTGCAAGAGGTCATGGTCGAACAGATCATCGCATTCGTGGTGGCGCAACTAGCCTACAGCGTAGCGGTGATCGGACTTCTCTATGCCTGCTGGGTGCTTTTCAAATCGCGAGTGCTGACCCCGGTGGTTCGGGAAACGACCAAGGTGACTTCGATGGTTTTCGCGATCCTGATTGGATCGCAATTGCTGAACCTAGTGGTGATCTCGTTTGGCGGAGAGCATTACATTCAGGACTTCCTGCGCTCGTTCGAAAGCGAATTCGCGGTGTTCCTGATCGTCATGCTGGTGCTGTTCATCCTGGGCTTCGTCATGGATTTCCTGGAGATCATCTATATCGTCGTGCCGATTGTCGGACCGGTCATATACGGCGGGACAATGGATCCGAGCTGGGTGACGATCATGATCACAGTAAACCTACAGACAAGCTTTCTGACACCGCCGTTCGGCTTCGCGCTTTTCTATCTGCGGGGGGTGGCGCCCGAGAGCGTGACGACGGGGCATATTTATCGCGGCATCATCCCGTTTGTCGGGATCCAGGTGATGGCACTGTCACTTTTATGGATGTTTCCGTGGGTCGTCACCATTGTCCCGGCGCTGATCGGCCCCTGACTGCGAAAGAACAGAGAGCCCGCTATGCGGTTGGCTCAGCGCTCTTCCAGAAGATCCCATTTGTTACCGAACGGGTCCTGCCAGACGGCGACCTTGCCGTAAGCCTCGGCGCGGGGGGCTTCGAGAAAAATGACGCCGTTTTTGACCATGCGGGTGTAATCGGCGTCGAAATCCGGGGTCATCAGGAAAAACCCGACGCGGCCACCGGTCTGGTTGCCGATGGCGTTCGTCTGATCCGCGCCCTCGGCGCGGGCGAGCAGGATTCGGGTTTCGGCGCCTTTAGGCGCGACCAGCACCCAGCGCTTATTGGGCGAGAGGGCGGTATCTTCGATCAGGTCGAAACCGACGATCCGGACATAGAAGTCGATCGCCGCATCATAGTCGGGGACGATCAGCGTAACGGCGAAGATATGGGCCAAGACTTATGAGCCAGTCGCCGGGCGGCTATCCGGCAAGTTGATCCGGGCGACCTGCTCTGCGATCGGATCCGTCGACAGCGGATGAATGCCGGCGGTATAGGCGTCGGGGTCGCCGAGGTCCTGCCAACGACCTTCGGAATAGATCTCGACTGCCGAAAAGCGTGCCTTGTAGCTCATCTTCGGACTGCCCGGGACCCAGTACCCAAGATAAACATAGGGCAGTCCCGCTTCTTCGGCGATCCGGATGTGATCCAGGATCACATAGGTGCCAAGACTGTCCTTGTCGTGCAGCGGATCGTAGAACGAATAAACCATCGACAGCCCGTCATCGAGAACGTCCGTCAGGCAAACCGCCGCAAGATCACCCCTGCCACGGCCCGTGCCGGGCATCGCATATTCCACGACGCGGCTGCGGATCGGGGTTTCCTCGACCATCGCGGCAAATTCGAATATATCCATGTCGGCCATGCCACCGTCGGCATGGCGGCTGTCGAGATACTTGCGAAAAAGTTCGTACTGATCCTCTGACGCCCATGGCGATGTAGATTCCCGGATCAGGTGGCTGTTGCGCCGCGCAGTTCGGCGCTGACTGCGGGTCGGCTTGAAATCGGCAACCCTGATACGCGCCGACAGACAGGCGGAACATTCGGCGCAACTGGGCCGGTACAGCACGTTTTGCGACCGCCGGAAGCCCTGTTTCGATAGCGAATCATTCAGCTTTGACGCGTAATCGCCTTGCAAGGCTGTGAACAGCTTACGCTCCATCCGACCCTCGAGATAAGGGCAGGGCTGGGGGGCCGTCACGTAGAATTGCGGCGCGATGGGAAGCGTGTGGCGCATTTGTCTTTCGGATCAGCAGATGACGGTCAGGTTAGCAACAGCCGTCGCGCCCGCCAAGCCCCCCATTTCGGGGAGGGTGAATCGCATCGCTCACATCAGGTCAACGCCGCGCGATTAAGCACGGCAGTGCCCATGAAGAAGTCCGACAAGCCTTGCCGACGTTCGGATGTCAGCATCAGGATGATCGAAATCACTTGCGGCAGCACCATCGACATTGAGACCGTGAAGAGCAGCGTGTGGACGAACGCAGTACCAAGATCGAAACGGGCGCCGCTATGGGTTCTGAACTCGATCGCCATCAGGCGCATGCCCGGCGTCGCGGAACGACTTGCAAGCGTCAAGGTTCGGTAGGCCAGGCTGACCATCAGCCACAGAAAGCCCAGGTAGAAGAAAGCCGTGAAGGCAGTCAGCGGGATCAGCAGCAGCGTGATCACCAAGACCAGGACGGTATCGACGACAAAGGCGAGAAACCGTTTCAGCGGAACATCCGCGTAAAATTCGGCCTGCCGGTCCGGGTCGGGAAGTTTGTGAGACTGAACAAAGTCGGGATACATCGTTGAGGTCTTTCGTCGTATGGGCTGAAGGCGGCCCGGACCTTGCAGGTCGATCGGGCCGCCAGGCCGGCGTTCGTTCAGGCTGCAGTTTCGTCGTCGCCTTCACCGGCCTTCCGGGCATTGCGGGCGCGATCCTCCATGAATTCGTCGAACTCGGCCTTGTCCTTGGACTCGCGCAGACGCTGCAGGAAGGCTTCGAAATTTTCCTGCTCTTCTTCGAGCCGACGAAGAGTTTCGGTCTTGTAGCTATCGAAGGCGGTGTTGCCAGAGGATTTGAAGGCGGCACGCGCACGGCTGCTGTAGCGTGACATCTGGTTGCGGTGGGCACACTTTCCATTGAACATGCGTTTACTCCAGATCAGATAGGCCACCAGCGCAAGGCCGGCGGGCCAGAAGAAGATGAAAGCAAGGACGGTGGCAGCGATCCACGCGCCTTTGCCACGGGCGTCTAGCCAATTTTCGGCCTGGCCGGGCCATGTGGCGACAGAACTCATGCAGATGTTTCCTTGTTCCTACTGCGGGTTGATGTGAACGTCTTTCACATTACCTAGATTGGGATTTGCACAGACGGCGTCAAGACGCGATGTAAAGAAAATTTACATTGAGCGGGTTAAGTCAACGAAGTCAGCAATTTGGGCGCCTGAAATCTGCTGCAATTGCGCTGGATCTACCGCGAAGATATGCCGCGGCGTCCCGGCAGCGGCCCAGATCACCGGGAAGTCCAGCAGCCTGCGGTCCATATAGGACAGGATCGCAGAGGTGTGGCCAATTGGGGCAACGCCGCCGATCGCAAAGCCCGTTTGAGCGCGGATCAGCGCCGCATCGGCCTTGCCGAGTTCTTCGCCGGCCAGCGCCGAGGCTTTTTGCGGGTCGACCTGATTTCCGCCGGCCGTCATGAACAGAATTGCGCGGTCGCTTGTTTCGCCGCGAAAAATGATCGACTTCAGGATCTGATCGAGCGCACATCCGGCCGCATCGGCCGCCTGTCTGGCGGTCCGGGTCTCGGCTGCCATTTCGCGCAAGTCGGGGACAATCCCGGCCGCCCGAAGCGCCGCTTCCACCCGTTTGACGCTTTTGCTCATCAGATTTTCCTGTGACTACGTGTCAATCATTGTCTTGTCTGCCACGACCGTTCAAGCGTGTTGTCAGCGCGCAGGAATGTGGATTTTCAGCCCTGCAAGCTTCAGCCGCCCAGTTCTCTGGCCAATGCGCAGAAGCCTTCGATCGGCACCTGTTCGGCCCGGTCAGTCGGGCGAAGGCCCGCCGCGACAATCCGCGCTTCGATATCAGGTGTCAGCCCTTTCAGCGCCGAGCGCAGCATCTTGCGGCGCTGGTTGAACGCCGTTGCCACGACACGCGACAGCACTGCCGGATCGGCTAGAAATCTCGGTTCGGCCAACGCCACCAGATGCACCACAGCGGATTTGATCTTGGGCGGCGGGGTGAACGCCTCGGGCGGCAGTTCCATGACGATCCGCGCGTCCGCGCGCCACTGCGCCAGAATCGCCAGCCGTCCGTAAGCCTTGTTGCCGGGTTTCGCGACGATCCGCTCTGCGACCTCCTTCTGAAACATCAGGGTCAGACTTTGCCAATACGGAGGCCAGTCAGGTGGCGTCAGCCAGCGGATCAGAAGCTCGGTACCGACATTGTAGGGCAAATTGGCCACCACCCGGATCGGCGGCACGAGAGAGATAAGTGGATCAAGCTCCAACGCATCCGCGTTGATCACCTCTAGCCGGTCCGGATAGGCCGCCGCGATCTCAGCCAAAGCGGGTATGCACCGCGTGTCCTTTTCTACTGCAAGTACCCGTCGCGCGCCTTCGGCCAGCAGTCCCCGGGTCAGCCCGCCCGGCCCGGGGCCAACTTCGAGCACATCGCATTCTGTCAGGTCGCCCGCCAATCGGGCGATCTTTGCCGTCAGGTTCAGGTCCAGCAGGAAGTTCTGGCCCATCGACTTCTTCGCCGAAAGTCCATGTGCCTCGATCACCTGCCGCAATGGCGGAAGCGAGTCGATCGCGCTCATCGGCTGATCACCTGTTCAGCCATGTCCCTGCCGGAGACATTTGAACGGTCTGCGCGCAAGGCCCGCGTCATTGCCTCGCCTCGATCATCCGCGCCGCCATCCGCAATGCCGAAATCAGCGAGGAAGGGTTCGCGACGCCTTTGCCCGCGATGTCATAGGCAGTGCCGTGATCCGGCGAAGTGCGGATGAAGGGCAGGCCGAGGGTCACATTGACGCCCTCGTCGAACGCCAGCGTCTTGATTGGGATCAATGCCTGATCGTGATACATGCAGATCGCAGCGTCATAGCGGGCGCGCGCGGCCGCGTGAAACATCGTATCGGCGGAAAGCGGCCCGGCAATCGAGTATCCCTCGGCCCGAAGTCGATCCAGCGTCGGGACAATCAACTCGATCTCTTCGCGACCCATGGCACCGCCTTCTCCGGCATGCGGGTTCAGACCGGCGACGGCAAGGCGGGGCGCCGTGATGCCGAAGTCACGCCGCAGACCGGCTTCGGTGATGCGGATCGTGTCGGTCAGCAGCGCGGCAGTCAACGCAGAGGGAACTTCCTGCAGCGGGATGTGGATCGTCGCAGGCACCACGCGCAATTCGGCGCAGGCCAGCATCATCACGACAGGCACGTCCCCCGCAAGGGCCGCCAGAAATTCTGTATGTCCAGGGTAGGCGAAATCAGCGCCGTCGATCAGCGCCGCCTTGGAAATCGGGGCCGTGCAGATCGCCCGCGCCGCGCCCGCCATCACCAGACCTACGCCATCCGCAATCGCATCAATCACACCTTGGGCATGCGCCGGGTTGGGCGTGCCGGGCACGCGCGGCGCGCCAAAGTCGCGCGCCAAAACCGGCAAAGCATCAGGGCAGGGCCCTTGGGCCTGCGCTGCATCAGTCACTTCGCGATATGGCGTACCGCTGGGCAAATGACGCGGATCACCGATCCACAGCAGGGCCATGTCGCCGCCCAAAACGCGCCATGCATCCGCTGCGACCTCTGGTCCAATTCCGGCAGGTTCGCCGCAGCTGATGACAATCGGTGCGCCGGGCGCGGCAACTGCGGTCACGAGCGGATCAGGGCCGCCGCACGCAGCTCTGCCAGCAAGGCCTGGGCAAACTGCTCTAGCCGCTGGCTTTGCAGGCTGGCGCGCAGTGCATCAGGATCAGTCAGCCCGTCGCCGTAGGTGCGACCGCACAGCATGACCAGCTGCGCCCCAGCGCCGCCGCCCGTCGCTGTCACAGACACTTCGTCCCGGTCCAGCTTTGCCAATTCCAACGCAATCCCCTGAGAGATTTGCGCAGGCGCAACATCATCCCGCAGCAGCGCGTCGGCAGGCTGACCCTTGGCCAGACCATAAAGGTCATCGCAGGTATCAACCGACAGCTTGGCGGTCTGCGCCGCGGCCAGATCGG